>JBCCZL010000135.1:0-18545 GCA_039187775.1 Myxococcota bacterium | reverse complement strand
GAATCGCGGTGCGCGGCGGCGTCGCGAACGCTCGGCGGGTCGCGCTTCTGTCCAACCACAGCGCAGGACTGCTCGCGGCGCTTCCCGAGTCCGAGGTTGTCGTGGAGGATCTCTTGGTGCGTGAGAGCGTTCCCGTGGCTCGGGTGGGGGGGTTCGGCATCACCCTGGACCGAGGGGCGATTCTTCGCGGGTCTCGCATCGCCGTCGAGCGCTGCCATGGGGTAGGAGTATTCGCGGGTGAAGAAAGCAGGCTCGAGGTCGACGACTTGCGGGTGGAGGGGACAAGCAGCTGGGAAGGTGTCGGCCGGTTCGGGCGAGGGGTCGAGGCGCAGGCGGGGGCCGAAGCGGTGCTTCGTCGAGTGCTCCTCGACGGGAATCGAGACATCGGTCTGCTCGTGCTCGGTTCGGAGACCTCGGTGCAGGCGAGCGCCACGGTCGTCCAGGACACGGAACGGGCCGCGTGCGCTACCGATGGTTGTGGCCACGCGGGAGGATACGGGGTGAGCGTGCGCGGCGGTTTGCTTCGCATGGAGGACTTCGTGCTCGAGGCGGGCGCGCTCTGTGGCGCGCAGCTTGGAGCCGACGGGACCCTGGAGCTTCGGAACGGTCGGGTCGTCGGTCATCCGATCGGTCTCAACGTGCAGAACCCATCCTTCGATCCAGCGCAGCAGCTTGTGGAGGTCGCCTTCGAAGGAAACGAACGCAATCTCGACGCTGCGTCACTTCCGCTTCCCGAGCCGATCCCAAGCACGAACGAGTGAGTCCGGATCGGCGAGCACGCCATACCTCGGCGGCTCCGCGGCCTTCGGTGGCTCCGCGCCGCCCGTTGCGTCGGGCCTGTCAAGGCATGATCAAGCCGCAGATTCGCGCAGCCGATGCGCAAATCGAGGGTGGGGCGTCATGAGGACGAAGTGCAGACTGCGGTCACCCATCTGACCGGCCGCGAGGAATCCCCATGAGCTCCAACCCACCCGATGTCACTACGTATACCGCCGACGTGTCGATCTGTTCGCAGATCTGCCGCCTCGCCGTGCAGGAGCATGGCCTTCAGGCAAAGGATGTGAATGTCGACATCGAGTACGCGATGGACAACTACGAGCCATGGTTCGTACGGATGCAGCCCACGATGACCGTGCCCGTTCTCTCCTACGACCAGACGATCGTCGGCGACAGCCGGGACATCATGCATTTTCTTGCGGAAAAACACGCTGAGCGCGCGCTCTATCGGTCGGAGGAGCGGACCGCGATCGACCGCTACATCGACGGGTTCTACGACCGGTTCGGAAGCATCGGTGCGTTTACCTTTGGGAACCTCGCGACCCGGGGGGAGGGAATGCGGCAGTTCATCAAGCGTGGCAAAGGGGATGTCGCCCAAGCCAAGCTCGAGACCCTCGCCCAGGACCCGGAGTTCAAAGAGGTCGCGGAGGCGAAGCTGGCCAAGCTCAAACGCATCGATTTCCTTGCTTGGGCCGAGTCTCAGGACCTCGGAAGCCTCGACGACACCATGTCCGAGCTTATTGTTCAGATGGAGGACGCGCTTCGGGACGGTCGGCCGTTTCTGATGGGGGATCGCTACAGTCTCGCGGACGTGGTCGGAACTGCGTACTGCGCCCGACTGCATTTCGTCAAAGGCCCGGTCCTCTTCACGGCGGGGGTGAATGCGTATTACGAACGGATGAAGACTCGTCCCTCGTTTGCCGCCGCCAATGTGTGCTCCCACTGGGACGATGCCCTCATGTCCACACAGTACGCCGAGTTTGTGGAACGCGAAGGTCTCGCATGACGTCTCGCGTGAGGTGAATGGCGCCGTGCATCGCCACGTCGGATGAAATACGGTCCGGCGATGCACATCGACTTCGGGGTGTTCGCCGAGCACGAGCATCAGTTCTTTGGAATGGAGGATCCCTACGAGTTCATCGCACAGGAGATCTCCGAGGGTCTTCAACGCCAGGTGGCAGACACCGTCGTCGAGTCGATCGTCGCCTTCGATGTACCCAAGTTTCTCACGCTCGGGACACGGCTGCCTGACGACCCCGATAGGATGCGGGTGACGGGCTTCGCGTTCTGCTGCCGTCTCGAGGTAGTTGCCTCGACCAAAAAACAGCGCGAGACGCTCTCCGTGACGTTTTCCGCGTGTTTTCACGGCATCAGCCATCCGGAGACGGCGAAAAGCCGGGTCTGGATCGACCTGCACCACGACGCGCTTCAGGCCTTCGATGAACGCCATTTGGAGGCGCGCTTCCTCGAGTTTCGTGCCCAGCTCGGAGCGCCTCCGAGTTAGCGAATCCGTCTACTCGGAGACGCTCCGGCGAAAGCGCCGCCGGCCTGAGGCCTGTCCACGGTTCGCCTTCGCCCGTACCCTCGCCCCCTGATGGCTGCGTCACTGAGCTCGGATGTGCGTCTTGCTGCGTACGGCGCAGCGGTCACGTCGACGCTGATGATCGGCCAGCAGATCGCATCCAAGTCGCTTCGGGATGCGCTCTTTCTCGTGCACTATCCGGTGAGCTCGCTTCCCGTCCTCACGGTGGTCGCGGCAGGCCTGTCCCTCGTGATGGTGCTGGTGATGGGGCGGCTGATGAACCGGTTCTCGCCCGCCCGCCTGGTCCCCGCGATGTTTGCGCTCAGTGCGGCGCTCTATGCGGCCGAGTGGATGGCGAGCGGTCCCTTCCCTAAGCTCGTGGCGGTTCTCGTCTATGTCCACACCGTGACGTTTGGCGCGAGTGTGGTGTCGGGGTTCTGGTCGGTGATCAACGAGCGCTTCGATCCGTACGTGGCGAAACGCGTGATCAGTACCATCGGCGGCGGCGCCACCCTCGGCGGCCTCCTCGGCGGCCTCGCCGTCTGGCAGCTCGCGCCGCATATCGAGCTTGAATCGCTCATTCTGATTCTCGCGCTGATCAACCTCCTCTGCGGCGTGCTCCTCCTTCGCATCGGTCGGCCGGTGGGCTCGGCCAAGACCCAAAGGGAGACGACGGAATCAACCGATCCCGGCTCGTCGACCGGGACGTCAGCGGCGAGCGTTGCGAAAGACGCGGAGTCGGAAGACGGACCCGCGAGCTCCGGCGACTCGGAAGCCAAGGCAACGAGCGCCCCGGAAAGCTCGTCCGAGCCCGACGAAAAGGAGGAGTCCGGGTTCGGTGCCCTCCGCACGATGCCCTACCTGCGAAACATTGGGCTCTTCGTTCTTCTACTGGCCCTCGCTACGGCCCTTTTCGACTACGTGTTCAAAGCCGAGGCGTCGGCGCGGCTTGCGGACGGCGAGGAGCTCGTCACCTTCTTCGCCCTGTTCTACACGGTGACCGGCGTGACGACGTTTGCGGTGCAAAACGGCGTGGTTCGCCAAATGCTCGTCCGCCTGGGGCTCGGCCCGACGATCAGCGCGCTTCCGATCTTGATCATCGTGTTTGGCGTGGGTGCGCTGGTGTTTCCCGGGTTCTACTCCGCAGTGGCTCTTCGAGGGGTCGCAGTCACCGCCGAAAATAGTTTTCACCGTTCGTCGTATGAGCTCCTCTACACCCCGCTGCCACCGAAGAAGAAGCGCTCGGTGAAGCTGATCATCGATGTGGGAGCGGACCGGCTCGGGACTGCGTTAGGAAGCGGAGTGACGCTGGTGCTCCTCGCCATCACCGCGCAAGTCGAACCGTTCCTTGTGATTCTCTGCACGATTCTTGGCGGAGCGATCCTTTGCGTGCTCGTGTGGCTTCACCGCGGATACGTTGCGGCTCTCGCAGACAGCATGCGGCGTGGCATGCTGCCGGTAGCCTCGCCGGGAGTGGATGGCGGAACGGCACGGGCGGCGCTCGCCCGAACGATCGCCGACCTCGGCCTTGGCAACCTGGTCCGGGAGTCGCGGAACGCGACCGAGAGCGAGGCCTCAATGTCTGCTGCCGGTTCGGAGCGCCTTCGGGAGGCGATCGCGCGGCATCGGCAGCAGCGCGCCGGAGATAAACCTCCCTCTCGCGCACCGAGGCGGAAGCCCGCGCCGGCCTCGGACGCAGACCCCCAAATCGATGTCGTGACGGCGATCCGGAGCGGAAAGAAAGAAGCGATTCATGCGGTGCTGGAGCGGCCGGAAGCGGCCGAGCCGATGGTGCTCGGGTTCCTTTTCCCTCATCTGTCGAACGCAGAACTCGCGCCATTGCTGGTCCCTCACCTGCGGCGATTCGCGCCCCGGATGGTCGGCCAGTTGGTCGATGCGCTGCTCAGCCCGCGGCACCGGCCGGTCGTCCGCGGCAAGATCGCTCACATCCTTGCGTCGGCCCGAACCGATCGGGCGGCCCAGGGGCTCCTCCGCGCTCTCGACAGTCACTCCTTCGAGGTCGCTCATCAGAGCGCGGTGGCCCTCCTATGGCTCTCGACGGCGGCCCCGAGCCTTGCTCCCGAAGACAAACTCGTGTTCCAGCACGTACTCACCGAACTCGGCAAATCGTCGCCGAATCGGCGGGCCTACCGACCGGAGCCTGGATTTGAGGCGTCGCCGTTTCTGGAGGAGGGCGGCGGAAACGTGAGCATGCAGCTGGTCCATATCTTCACTCTGCTTGCCCTTGCGTTGGACCGAGAACCACTGATGCTTGCGTTCCGGTCCCTTCAGGAGTCCGACGCGACTCGCGGAACCGGTCTCGAGTATTTGGAGAACGTCTTGCCGATCGATGTGCGCCGGGCGCTGTTCCGCCACATCGATACCGGCGAAGCGCTTCGGCGTCCGCCGGATCCCGATCCCGAGCTTGCCGCCGAACTGGGAAAGGCGTTGGCCCAGGGAGAGCTCACGCTGGCGGAGGTCCGCGAAGAGTATCGGCGCAAGCGCATGGGTTAGCCACGCCGACTGGGTTAGCCCCGCCCCCGGCAACGGCGAGGTGTTGGGGTCAGCCGCTTCGGCTCTCCACCCGGACCGCGAGCCCATCCTGAAGGCTCGTGTCGAGACTGTCGCCTTCGGAGGAGGCGCGGAGCACCACTTCGCCGAACTCCGCCCACCAAGTCTCCCATTCCGCTCGGCCCCAGGTTCCCCGAGCTTCGCACGCATCCAGCGCCTCCTGGAACGCGAGGGCGGTTCGGGGCCGGTCTTCCGGATCTTTTTCGAGGCAGTCGAGAATCAACTGTTCAAGGTCGGGGTCGATGGCTTGAGCGGTCTGCTCCGACGGAGGCACCGGCGCATCGCTCAGGTGCTGGCAGAGCAGCTCCACAATGTCGCCACCTTCAAACGGCGGGTGGCCGCACAGAAGAAAGTACCCGACCGCTCCGAGGGCGTAGAGGTCGCTTCGCTCCTCGCTGCCGTTCGATTCGAG
This sequence comes from Myxococcota bacterium, assembly GCA_039187775.1. GTDB lineage: Bacteria > Myxococcota_A > Polyangia > Polyangiales > JBCCZL01 > JBCCZL01. Next base: position 13,263 of record JBCCZL010000135.1, on the reverse strand, counting down.
AATCGTCTCGGGCGCGAGGTAGAGCGGGGTGCCTTCGAGCTGGCCGACGTCGGAGTCGTGGTCTTCCTCATGGTGAAGGTCGAGCACGAGCCCGAAGTCGAGCACCTTCGCCGAATCGGCGATCCCTCCGAGCCGGCACAGCATGATGTTCGAAGGCTTGATGTCGCGGTGAAGGAGCCCGAGGTCGTGTGCCTCCTGAAGCGATCCCGCGACTTGCCGCAAGATATGAATGACCCGCCCCGATGGCATCGGCCCCGTCAGGTCGACCACCTGCTGGAGTGTCGGGCCATCCAGGTATTCCATCGCGTAGTAAAGAACGTTGTCCGGAGTGACCCCGTAGTCGAAGATCTCGACGGTGTTGGGGTGGGTCAGGCGACTCGTGAGCTGCACCTCGGCGCGAAACCTACGTTTGGCTCGACGGCTTGCGGTGCGGTCACTGCGGAGCAGCTTGATCGCTGCGGGCCTTCGGAGGAGGGCGTGCCGCGCGAGGTACACTTCGCCCATGCCGCCGGCGCCGAGCTTTCGCTCGATCTTGTACTGTCCGAGCCGTTTGGCCCGGTCGATCACCCGGCTGACCCGCGAGCGAATTCGGAACGACACGTAGAGGGTGCTGAGCGACATGGCGCCGATGAGCAACGCGCCAAACACCACCACCAGGCCGATGACCTGGAACAGCTTGGATGAGCGGGCGCTCGTTTCGGCTTGGAGCGTCGAGATGAGTCGCATCCGCTCCGATACAAAGTCGGCGAGGGGCTGGGCCCGGTAGCGAAAGAGCTCCTGTGCGACGGTGTTGCTTCGGTGCTGCTGCTCCCAGGTGAGGGTCCGCGCCTGCGCCAGGTATGCACGCGTTTCGGCGATCGCGTAGGTCGCCAGCGCATTGACGGCGGGGGCTCGGTCCTCTCCACCCGCAAGGGTGGCCTCGAGGGCATCCATCGAGCGGTCGAGCTCGAGCGCCTGCTGTTCGAAATCCTGGAGGTGGAGTGCTGTGGGATCCTGAACGTAGTCGGCGAGCGTGGTGTCCATCGTCATGAACTGCGCGTGAAATACGACGAGCCGGAACGACAGCTCCGCGTCGTTGGCGAACTCAGCCCGCACCGCGCCAATGCTTTGGCGGAATGTCTGAAGAATCGACGTCCGAATCGGATGAATCTGCGCTTCGTAGTTCCGGCGTGCGGGCTCGTTTCCGGGGGTGTGGGCCACGTCCTCGATCGCCCACTGCACGTGCTTCAGCTGATTGAGTCGAGCCCGGAACAACGTCAGGTTGTCTTGCTGGACCGGTGGGAGCTGAGGGCGAGCGATTGCCTCGAAGTCCTCGTACGAGCGTTCAATGTCGACCCAGATCCTTCGGCGCTCTTCAATGAAGCGAGGATCGCCGTAGGCGAGGTAGCCACGAAGCGCGGCGATCGATCGACTGATGTCCGCATCGACGAGCGCGGCCATTTGCGACGCCGGCGAAAGGAGCTCTGCCTGCTTCTTGAGCTGAGAACTGAACCACACCGTGAGCGCCAAGATCGCAATCGAAAGCACGAGCCCGACCACCGCGCCGATCGTGTTCCACCCAAGGAGCCGCTCCGTTCCGTCGGTGGTGGTGCGGTCTCCTTCGTTAAGCGGGTCCACTCCGCTGACCGAACTCGCGTCGCCCGTCACGGGCTGCGCTCGTTCGCCGCGCGGAGAATGGCGCGAAGGTAGCGCGCGCGCTGGTGCACGTGCGCGGGGAACTTGAGCCCAGGGTCGTACGCCTCGAAGGCGGGGAGCGCGTCGGGCCAGGACGCGCGAAGGAACTCGAGTTCCTCGGCGAGAAGGTCTGCGAGCTCGCGCACGTCGTGCGACGACGCCTCACCGGCGTCGGCTTCGGTGGCCCGAAGTTCGATGAGCTCAATGTCGTTCCGAGCGGCGAGTTGGACGGCCTCCCGATAGCATTCGATGAGAAGACGATAGACGTCTTGGGGCGTCTTGTTGGCTTCGAACTCCGGATCGTTGGGGAGCGTCGCCCCGGGGAGTGTGGCGTGAATAGCCGCCGACGAGTGAATGGCTCGCGTGACGCGCTGGTACACGTCGCTGGGCGTGGTTTGTCGATCGAGGAGGTGATTGATCTCGGCCGAGGCCAGAACTACCGCGTGAAAGGTATCGGTCGGGGTTGCGTCCGCGGGCGCGTCTCGCTCTTCCACCGTTTGCGAAATGCCGAGCGCCTGCTTCACAACGAGCACTCGTCCGAGCGCCTGGTCGACGACTTCGAATACGTCCGGTGCTTCCGGCGCAGCCGGGTGTTCGACCGGCGCGGCTCCGACCGTGCGACTCAGCTCGAAGGATAGACTGTTCGACTGTTCGAACAGCCCCGCCACCTGGCGGTAGACGGCGCGCGGTTTTGCGTCAGCCACGCGCAGCCGAGCGCGAGAGGCCGGATCGCGGCCCATATAAAGGCGAAGCAGTTCGAGCTCGGCGCGAAGGAGTTCGGTGCGGGCGAGCGTGTCCTGGGCGGTGGCGGCCTCCGGGGCTCGTCCGCTCACCAGGGGCGGCGTTTCCACACGTGCCGATACTCCGCCCGGCCGCGGGGGTACCGCGGAGGACGGGAGTTCTGGCAACTCGATCGGATCCGGCGCTGGAGGAGGAGTGAACGTGTCGCAGCCAATGACGCACGTGGTCACCAGCGCCGCCAAACCGCAACGACACGGCCGCGAACGGGGAAGCTGAAACATGGAGCCCTTTGCTGTGTCGGGTTGATCCCGACCGGCCGACTATATCCGGCCGTGGTTCGGTTTGTCGCCGGTTTCGCCGAGCGCGATCACTCCGCGGGGCGTCGGACTCGTTCTGCCATGGTGCTGACCCCAGGGTTGGTCGGGGCAGCGGGGGTGGTCCCTGGCGGAGCGGTGGGGGCTGAGCGGGCCGCGAGCTGACGCTGAAGTTCGGCGATTTGGCGCTGGGCGGTCCCGAGCGCAGCCTCCGCTTGCTGGCGTGCCTGATTGGCGGCCTCAAGTTGCCGTTCAAGCTGGGCGGCTTCGGCTCGGGCGCCGGCCGCTTCGGCCTGAAGGGTTCGCGTTTGTCGATCGAGTTCGGCGACCTGATTGGCGGCGGCTTCGGCCTGTCCTCGAACGGTTGCAAGGTCTCGTTCCAACGCGCTCACCTGGTCGGCGAGGGTAGCGCGCGCCGTTCGCTCGGCCTCGAGGGAGCTTCGGGTCGAGGCGAGGGTCTGCCGGGTCGTCTCGAGGGAGCTCTGAGTCGTGGCGAGTTCACCGCTGACCCGTTCCGTTTCGCGCTGGCCTTCGACCACCCGCTCGCGAAGGGAGCGAATGATTCTGTTCCGGGCTCGAAGTTCGGTTTCGGCGACCGAGAGGTTGCCTTCGGTCTCGGCAAGTCTCCCCACCAAATCTTGTCGTGTGAGCTGGCTCGATTCGTACTGCTGCCGAATGACCGCAACATCTTCTTCGAGCGCCTGCCGGAGGGTGCTTTCCTCGGCGAGCTCCGCCTGAGTCTCGGCGCGCTCCTGACGGGCTTGCTCCGCCTCGAGTTCCTGAAGGCGGGCTCGCTGATTGAGGATGTACACGACGGAGGCGAAGGCGACGCCGATTCCTAAGAGGAGCGGAATGAGCCACTTGAAGATGGCGCGCTGACGCTGCCGTCGGTCCTCGGGCTGGGTAAGGAGCGACAGCTCTTCGACGAGTTGGTCGGCGGTGGGTCGATCGTCGGGATGGGGTGACATCCATCGCTGGAGATGCTTGTGCAGGTAGCGGAGCTGTTTCTCCCGCGGCATCTCTGGCGTGTGCTGCGACCGATATTCGACGAAGTGCTCGACTGCGCCCGCGGCGACGTCTTCTTGGGTGTCGGGCTCGAGGGAGTTTCGGAGGGAGAGCGCGAGGGAAAACACGTCGGCCTTGGTTCCGATCGGGTGTTCGATCGGCACCGGCGCAAACTGGGCCGCCACTTCGGGAGCGAAGTAGGTCGGGGTTCCCGCCACCACCATTTCGGCTTCCTTGGCGGCCACTCCGAGATCGAGGAGCACCGGGAGCACACCGCCTTCGTCATCGAGACCGAAGTGGCGAAGGTTCGCCAGAAAGATGTTGTCGGGCTTGATGTCCTGGTGCCGAATTCCCGCGGCGTGCATCGCGCCGAGGGCGCGCGCGAGGTGTTCGAAGATGCGTCGCGCCTCGGCTCGACTTAGCGGTCCCCGCTGGATTCTCGTTTCCAGCGTCTCGCCCTCGTACCACGGCATCACGAACCAGAGGCGGCCTTCGTACCAGCCGTGGTCTTTGAACTGCACGATCGACGGGTGAAACACCGATGCGATCAGGTGCAGCTCTCGAAGGGCGGTGTCGCGGGCCTCGGCCGAGAGCGCCGGCTGATGGAGGAGCTTGATGGCGACGGTGTGTCCTGGAACCTCCGTGTCTTGCGCTCGATACACGTCGGAAAACGATCCGGAGCCGACGCGGGCTTCCACCTTGTAGCGTTCGCCGACGGTGGTGCCTTCGGGCAATGGGTCGGTCTTTGGCTCGTCCGCGACCTCGTTCGAGCTCCGACGTCGAAGCGCAAACGCCGAAAGCACCGCGTCCTCGAGCTCCCAGGAAGAGCCTTCGATGTGAAACGCGACCTCGGTCTCCGCCGCGGAGAGGCGGGTCCGAACTTCGCCCGGCTCTAGATTTACGACGTGGGCGATCTCTTCGGGCGTCAGCTCTCGTGCGTGTCGGAGTTCGAGGAGCTCCGCGGCAGTACCTTCGACCGAGCCTCGAATGGCTTCCAAGACAGCGGCACGGTTCACATCGTTGATCGTCCGCCAGGTGAGCTGACGCTTCGGCACGCCGTCGGCTTTGAGGCGCGTCTCGGAAAGGTCGCGGGCAAGCCCGTAGAGCTGGGCGCGAACCCCGGGAGGCTTGACCAGTTCGGCGGCGCCTCGAGCCGCCGCGACGGCGCGGACTTCCCGGAGGACCTCATCGGCGGCCTCCGGGTTTCGAAGGCGGATCGTGAGGTACTGACGGAGGCCTTCGCCGTAGTGGCGGAATGCCTTTCCGTGAACGACATCGACCATCGTCTCCTCGACGCCGCTGAGCTTTGCGATCGACTGGGCTGCGAGCTCCAGCATCGGGCGGGTGCCTTTGGGCGAGGAGAGCACTTCGGAAAGCTCGCACGGAAGCGCGTGAGTCGCTAGCGGAGTCCCAGAAAAAACCGATGGCGAATCTTGCCGTTCAGTGCTCATCTCGTTTCGTCGCGCGGCTATGCGAATCCGTTGAACATTTGAGCGTGGCGTCTCGGTGTCGGTCGCCGTTACCGATTCTCGCGATCCGATCCAGGACCGAAATCAAAGGGATTCGCGCACCGGGTCGCTCGCTCTGGTGCAAAGGCGAGGCCGGCGGTATACCGCAGCCCGAAGCCCCCATTGGAGGATCCATGAAGCTCGACGGATTGAAGATCATTGTGACTGGTGCGGCCCAGGGCATGGGCGCCTACTTCGCCAAGCGACTTGCTGAATCTGGCGCGCAGGTTGCGGCGGGCGATGTCAAAGAAGACGGCCTGAAGGCGCTTGCCGACGAGGCGGCAAATCTTGCCGGCAAGATTCACGTTCGGGTCCTCGACGTGTCGAGCGAGGAAAATGTCGGAGAGTTCGTGGATTGGGCCTACGAGCAGATGGGGGGCCTCAATGGCGTGGTCAACAACGCAGGGATCCTGCGCGACGGCCTTCTTGTGAAGAAGGATCGGGAGACCGGGGCCATCAAGAAGATGACGAAAGAACAGTGGCAGGCGGTCATCGACGTCAACCTGACCGGGGCGACGTTCATGGTGCGGGATACCGTCGCGAAGATGGTGGAGAACGACCAAAAGGGCGTCGTGGTGAACATGTCGTCGGTTGCTCGGCACGGAAACCGGGGTCAGTCGAACTATTCCGCGGCGAAGTCGGCTCTCGCGACCAACTGCGTGACCTGGGCCCGTGAGTTTGGGCGCTTTGGAATTCGCGCGGTGGCGGTCGCGCCGGGGATGATCGAGACGCCGATGACCCAGGGGATGCCGCAGAAAGCGCGAGATGCGCTGGTGAAGGCGGTGCCCGTCGGCCGAATCGGCGATCCCGAGGACATCTGGCTCGCGGTGAAGTTCTGCATCGAGTGCGAGTACTTCAACGGCCGGACCGTCGACGTCGACGGCGGCCTTCAGATGTAAGTTCGCCCGAGACCCGCGATGGCGACGGAGCCCGATCCGTTTCGAGCGCCGCGGAGCCGGCGCCCGCTCGTGTATGCGGGGGCCGGCGCCGCCGGGCTGCTGGCGGTGGGGATTGGCTTCTGGCTGTTCGGAGGCGGGGAACGGGAGATCACGGGCCCCGAGCCGCTGGTGGCCGATCTCGTTGCGACCGATTGGTTGGCCCCCGCGGAACGAGATTCTGGCTATCGGCGCTTGGCGACGATCTTTGCCGGGACGGTGCGGTTTGGAGGCGTCGCACTGCACGACGAGGGGACGTTGGCGTTTGCGCTCGAGAGCCGAGCGGGTCATCAGGTGGTCGTTCGATCCGCCTCGGGAGAGCTTCGCCGCTATCCGTTTCCGACGCGGGTGACGGCGCTCGGGTTCTCTCCCGAGGGGGAGCTGTACATTGGCCTCCGGAGCGGCGTTTGGGCGGTGCGTCGGACCGATGGAGTGGTCGAAACGTCGACGGTGTCCTCGGGGAACTCGGTCGAGGGGTTTGCGTTTGACCGCGACAGTCGACGGAGTGCGGTGATGGTCGCCGGTGGAGGGGTGTTCACGGCGCTCCGTCCGCTTCAGCCGGGAACGCTCAGTCCATTCGTGACGCCCTCGAATGCGCGCATTCGCGAGGTGGCGTTCTACGACGGGGACCTCGTACTCGGGGGCGATGGCGGGGCGGTGCTGGTCCACGACGGCAGCGACTGGACCGATCGGGCGGTCCCCGGCGGCGGTCGGGTCACGAGTTTTGGGGAGGAGCGGACCGGTGATCTGCTCGTTGGCCTCGAGAACGGAAAGATCTTTCGAAGCGTGGGGATCGGCTGGGAGCCGGTGGATCAGATCGGCGCTGCCGTGGCGGCGATCGGGGAATCGGTGGCGTTCGGGCTCGTGGCGGTGGGCGCCAATGGCTCGATCTACGCTCGCTTCGAAGGCGACGGGTTGATCGAGATGCCGGACTATCCGCTTCCCGACCGGGGGGCGAGCGACAGCGCCGCGATCGCGGGCGACAATGTTGCGATCGCGCTCGGGCCGGGGCTTCGGGTGTGGGACGGGAGCCTGTTCGACACGCTTTCGCCAGAGGTTCGGGAACCGGCGGGGATCCCCGACGCGAGCTGTCGACCCGTCGCGGTGCCGCCGCTTCTTCCGATCGCGCTTCGCTGCGACAACGGGCTTCATTTGTTCCGGGACGCGGGATTGGAGCGGGTGGAAGAGGTGTCGCTCGGAAATCTTCGAGTCTCGGCCGAGACGTTGACCGAGGAGCTTGCGTCCGAGGAGATCATCGTGATCGACGGACAGCTCTATCGGCTCGAGGGTCGGGATGCCTTGGGAGTCGAGCAGTTTCGAGACGAGTGGTCGATCGGCGCGGAGACGCCAGCCGAAGAAGGGTTCCTCCGCATGGCGAGCGGGACGAGCGGCCGCATCTGGACGCTTTCGCAGAACGGAACGGTGCGGACCGGTGAACCAGCAGAACAGTTTGAGTTGGTGTCCGTCGGTTCGGTGGAAGCGATCGTGCAAACGGTGCACGGGCCCGACGTCGCGCCGGATGCGCCCGAGATCGCTGCCCTCGGCGAACATGAGGGGGTCGGTCGAGCGGTCCTTCGCACGGGGTCGGCGTTCGCGCTGCTGAGTTCCGACGGCGCGCACTCTCGGCTGGAACTCCCGTTGACTCGGGTTCGGCTCTTGCGGGTTGGGACGGCGCTGGTGGCGGTGGGCGCAGCCGAAGACGGACAAATCCGCCTTGCGTCGCTCTCACCGGAGGGGACGACAGCGGACTGGAGCACGCCGGATTCATCGTTTCGAGCGGTGGGAGCGGTGGGGAGCGATGCCGTGCTGATGACCACGTTGGATGGTTCGGAGGGGCGGCTCTGCAGAGCCGAGGGGTGCCGTCCGGTGTCCACGCCGAACTGCGCGCGGCACTTCCTGCTGCCGGAACACCTCGTTTGCCAGCAACACGGCGGAGGCTGGGGAGTGCTTCCGCTGGGCGACTCTTGACATCGACCCGGTCGGTCGGTCTGATCGCAGAGGAGTCGGCACGGCTCGGAGGTAGCTAGTACTGCGGCGTTACGCCGTGGGTGAGCGACGCGTTCCCACGCTTCGCGACAGATCAACTCGCGCGTCCCTACAGGTAAACCCGCGCGAGTTGCGGGCTTCAAGAAGGTAAGTGACTCGGTCGTGCCGGCTTCATTCCTATTGAGTGGCTTCCTGCACTATCACCGGGAGCGAATGCACTGCCGGAAGTGGCGCTCTGCTCGATGCACCCGTGCTCCGTGAGCTACCAGCGCTGCGCGACGTTCAGGGTCCAACCGGTGATTTGCTGCGCTTGCGTTGTCGCGTAGCTGTTCGTGGTTTGCCGGTGCAGTGAACGTTGCGGTGACTGCGTTGAAGGAGAGCGAGTAGGCGTAGCACTCGACCGGGGTGGGGGAGATACCCTCGGTCGGGCGGAGGATCCGGCCGTATAGGAGGTTGCTGAAGGTAAGGATGCCGGTCTGGTGTTTCTTGGCGGTCGGAAAGACCTCCTGTTCGACGCCTCGGTGAGCGAGGTTATGCCGGACCATCAGGGGATCGAAGCCTTCTTCGATTCCTTGCCGAGCAAGGCTCCGCTGATGGGTCGAAAAGCTGAACGCTCGGATCTTTCCCAACGCTCGAAGCTCCCTCAGGGTGGTCAGCGCGCCGAGTTCGAGGCGACGCCAGGAACGCACCCAGTAGACGAGGAACAGGTCGATGCGTTCGAGCCTAGTGAGGCGGAGCGCCTTATCGACATCGCGTCGGACCTCCTCGGGAGTACACCCGAAGGTGCCGGCAACCACGACGACCGAGTCCCGCTGCTTCGGGGAAAGATCGCGGAAGAACCCGGACTGAGTCGCGTAGTTCGGTTCCCAAAAGTAGAGCGTGATCCCCGCGTCAAGGGCTCTCCGAAACGACGCCGTCGGGAGACCGTAGTGTCCGCTGAGGCCGAGACGGGACACCCATAGGTCGGTCTTCCCCAATCGACGCGCCGCGCCTTGCGGTGGAAGGGAAGGCGCGAACGAGGCGCGGGGCGGACCGGCCGAGGTCGCGCGCGCTTCGGCCCTCACTGACGTTCGATGCATTGCCCACACCAGCGGACTTGGATCGGCGTCCACAAGCTGCGGGTCGCGTGTCCGACCGACGGCCCACGCCCGCACTCGATGGTCGGGGTCGCGGATGAGCCCGCCAAGGTCCACGGGGATATCTTCTTCGACGATTCGCTCGGCCGCCCGAGCGCGCACCGCGCCGTTCCGGTCGTCGAGAGCCGCGCTGAGAACGTTCCGACGGTCACGACGAAACGGCGGATGAGCCGCAAGAAGCCAGCTCCGTGCGTCGTCGTCGAGGGCCTTCCACTGGTTGACTGACATCGAGTCCGCGAGGAGCTCCACCGCCCGCCGCCGCACCAGCGCCGAGGGATCTTCGAGCGCGCGCATCGCCTGCGCACGACGAATCGCCACCGCCCGCACTAGGGAAGAGCGATGACCTTGAAATTCCTGCGCCGAACCAGCGCCGACCCATGGAAGCACCGAAAGCAGGATGGGGATCGCAGGACTTGTGCGAAGTACCGCTTCAGCGACATGTCGTTTCTGATCCTCATTGAGCGTCTGCGCGACGTGGCGAAGCGTCCGGTGGAGTCCCGGGGTCCGCGGATCGATCGAAAAGGCCTCGGTCAGCACCTCCAGGTCGTCGAGTTCAAGAAGACGCCTTCCCGCGCACCGGGAGACGCGAGCGTCCTCGTGAGTGATCAGTCGAAGCACATCGTTGGCGTCGAGCCGCGATGGTTCTACGGTCCCGATCACTGCGCCTATCACCGCCGGGTCGTCGTCCCACACTGTGGTGGGGCCCGCGGCGTCCATCGGCGACGGTGTCGTCCCCGCAAGATACGCAACCACGCCCTCTGAACGGTAGTCGGTCCCCACCTGATCTCGCTCAAGGCCTCGATGCGTAGCGACGAGGGCCGCGCGTACCCGCCAGTGCGGGTCGCTGGCCGCAAAGCGAAGCGCGTCGTCTGAGGGGTGGGCCGCCGCGATGGCCGCGCTCCGAACGAGATGCGACGGGTCGGTCGCAAGTACTCGCTCGATTTCTTCCGCCCGCACCGGAGCCCCACCCTCGAGCGCGAGGCGCCGATCCCCGCTTCGACGCGCCTCGAGCAGTGCGCGTCCCGCCGCCGCAAGAAGCGGACTCCCACGCTCTCGGAGCGCGACGAGGGCCGCCCGCTGGAGGGCCTCGCGCCGCTGAAGGGTAAGGCGCCCGAGCGCCACGTCGACAAGGATCGGTTCAGGATCGTCGGAGCATCTCAAAAGACCAGCGATCGCCTCGGTCGGTTCGCTCGTTCCAAGCGCGTCCGCCCACCTCCGGAGGTCTTCGTTCACCGAGCCGAGCGTAGCGCGGACGCACGACAGGGGGAGAGCGTTGAACGCTCAGCCATCATCGCAGCCTCAACCTGATAGAGTCTCCGAGGTGGGGCGCCATAAGCTGCCAGTTCTTCCCGTCGGAGCCGATCCCGAAAGCGACCTCGCTCGCGAGGTTCGGGCGAAGCTCGAAGAGTTTCCGGAGAGCCTCCCCGAAATCCAGTTCCTCCTCCGAACCGCTCACGCGACCGTGGACTTCGACGCGCCTCTGCGGATCGTCAGCGAGCGCATCGAGCGCGACCTCGAAACGATCGTCTCCGCTTCTCCGGCGACTCGGCGTGCGGTCTGCAACCTCGCCGGGTACGTTCCCCCGACCCAGGGCACCTGGTGGGCCCGGACCTTTGCCAACGATGCGGTCCCCTCGGTTCGTTCGGCCGCGCGGGCGATTCTCAAGCTCCATCAAAGCCGCGAGTCGTTTCTCCGGCGCGGTCGGCGCCGGGGAGTGGAGGCGCTAGCCGCGTCGCCCGGGCCCTTGCTCCGGCACCGTCGGGGAGCTGACGTTCGCCGCGAGTCGGGGGTGCCGAACTGGGCGACGGTGGGAGATCTTTGCGGTGCCCTTGGCCTCGTGGAGAGGCAGCTTGCTTATCTTCTCGTGGCAAGCGATGGGGAGCGACACGGCGTTCCCGGTCCTTACCGCCGCATCGAGATCCCCAAGCGGAGCGGGGGCGTCCGGCTCATTTGCGCACCATCGCCACAGCTTCGCCGGGTCCAGCGCCGGATCCTTCGAAAGGTTTTGGACAAGGTGCCGGTGCACGATGCGGCGCACGGCTTTCGAAAAGGTCGATCGGTCGCGACCCACGCCGCGCTTCACGCGGGTCGTCGAGTGGTGGTCTCCTTCGACCTCGTCGACTTCTTCCCGTCGGTTCACTACTTCCGGGTGGTCGGGCTGTTCGCGTCGCTTGGCTTCGACCTGAGCCTCGCGCGGTTCGGTGCCCACGAGGAGCACCGGGGTGTCGCCGAGACGCTCGCCCGACTTTGCATCTACGCCGAGAATCCCCGCCATCGGGGTGCTGGCTTTGCACCTCAGGGCGCGCCGACCTCGCCCGCGATCGCGAACCTGGTGTGTCGCCGGATGGACTCGCGGCTTTCGGGACTCGCCGAGCGCATCGGCGGGCACTACTCCCGCTATGCCGACGATCTCACCTTCTCCTTCGATCGTGAGCCGGAAGGCGGCGTCGGTCGCTTCCGCTGGTGGGTCGACGCGATCTGTTATCAGGAGGGCTTCCTCGTACATCGCGGGAAGTTTCGCGTTCAGCGCCAAAGCCAGCGGCAGCACGTCACCGGCGTTGTCGTAAACGAGCGGCCGCGGGTGTCTCGAAGGGACCGCCGGCGCTTCCGAGCGATCCTCCATAACTGCCGCACCCACGGGGTCGAATCGCAGGCTCGGGGTCGAGACCACTTCAAGAGCTGGCTTCGGGGTTACGCTGCGTGGATTCATGCCGTCGACCCGGCCGAAGGGGCTCGGCTTCTTGCCGAAGTGGCGGAGCTCCTGGGAGAGCCAGATGGCTAGCGTGCTTGCGGTGTTCTCCAAGAAGCTCTTCGAAGAGCGGGCACGGCTGGACGGTGCGGTGGCGAGTCTCGGCGATGTGTTTCCGTTCTCGGTCTACACGTCGAAGCACAAAGGCCTCCAGGTACTTGCCGATGGAGGCGCGCTCTTCGCGGTCGCTGTGCGGCCGCCCAAGGAGCGCCTGTGGCTTGTCGGCGTGCTCGAAAACCCAACCCTGAACGCCGATGGTTGGACGGCGGCGCCCAATATCGTTCCGATCGTGGATATCACTCATCTTCGGCCAACCCTCCGGTTCGCCAACGGCAAGGGCATGTCTCAGGTCGAAGGGCGCCTCGCGATGTCGCTCCAAACGCCACGGGTGCTTTCCGACGATGACGTCGCGCTCCTCCGTGCCGCGATCCCCGCGGCGGAACCAGAGAAGAGAGCTCTGGAGGAGAAGCGCCCGTCGCCGCGTCCCGCCGACCACGGTTATCCCTCAGCCGAGGAAGCGCTCGGACTTGGCGAGACCCAAGCGACCTTTAACGCGATCGACGGCTCGCGCATGGTGATCGTGCCCGAGGGGAATTTTCTCTCCGGGCGTCACCGAGAATCGCGGCACCTGCCAACCTTCGGGATGGCGATGCATCCGGTGACCAATCGACAGTGGGCGGCATTCGTCAAGGCCACCCAGTACCGGCCCGAGGCCACCCATCCCGAGCCGGAGCGTTACCTCCAGATCGGCGGGGTCCGGGAGAATATCGACGACCTTGACGACCACCCGGTGGTGGGTGTGTCCGCGGTCGACGCGGGGCACTACTGTGCGTGGGCGGGGCTCTGCCTTCCCACCGGTCTCGAGTGGGAGAAGGCGGCGCGGGGCGTTGATGGACGCCCGTTTCCGTGGGGCCGCGCAAGCCCGCACGGGTTCTTCGCTGTCCGACAAGACCGCAAGCGAGAGTTTCTCGCCGTCTGCCACATCGCGAAATCGAGCACCACCTCGGTCCACTCCTACCCGAACATCCGAACCGCCTACGGGTGCCGGAACATGATCGGCAACGTCTCCGAGATCTGCGTCGATGGTCCGGACGTCGACCCTACCGCGCTGACCGAGACGGATCAGATCGGCCTTCGCGGGAGCGCATACCTTCGGGTCACCACCGACCTGCCGATGACCTGTGCCTACGAGCGGCGGCTCCGCGCGACCGGTCG
>JBCCZL010000134.1:0-18680 GCA_039187775.1 Myxococcota bacterium | reverse complement strand
TTTCAGGAAACCCCTCAGTTCCGTGGAGCCTACTTTACGAGCGGCACGCAGGAGGGGCGTCCGATCGACCGGCTCATGAGCCGCATGGCCGAGGCGTTTGGTCTTCAGGGCCGGGTCGCCGCGCCCGAGCACACCGTCGATCCGAAGAGCTACTTCCTTCGCGATGTGTTTGCGAAGGTCGTGTTTCAGGACAAGGACATCGCGGTACGAAGCGCGGCGGAAGTGCGTCGTCAGCGCATTCGTCAGGCGATTACTGCGGCGGCGATCTTCTTTCTCGCCCTCTTGATCTCGACCCTCCCCGCATACACGTGGTTCAAGAGTCGGTCGTTTCTCAAAGAGACCGAGGAGATCGCGCGCACTGCGGCCGAAGATGGTGACGGGACCGATCTGGGTCACCTGGACGCGCTCCGGGACCGGACCGCGCTTCTCTTTGAATACGAAGAGGATGGCTCGCCGGTGTCCATGGGGCTTGGCATGTATCGAGGGGACGAGGTCTACCCACATCTCCGAGAGCTCTACACCGACATCTATCGGGACAAGGTGCTGACCCCAATCGTCTCGCAGGACCTCGAGCGCATGAACGAGTTCGGGCGCCGCTTCGAAGCGTTCGAGAATGCTCGCCCGAGCGGGGAAGAGCACGGGCGCTTTTACAACGTGCTCAAGTCGCATCTTCTCTTGAGCCAGCCTGCCGAAGACAACCAGCCGAGCCTCGACCTCGACGGGGATGACGAGGAAAAGGCCGAAGAAATGCAGGCGTGGCTTTCAAACCAGCTCCAGTCTCGCTGGGCGGAACGGACCGAGTCCGAGATCGACAGCCCCGAGGCGGAAGGCATGCTCGAGCACACGCAGTTTTATGTGTCGCTGCTTCCCGCAACGCCCGAGCTCCTGTTTGCCCGCGACGAAGACACCGTGCGGCGAACGCGAAACGCGCTCAATCGGATCTCCGGTGAGTCGCTTGCCCTCAACCAGATCATCGCGCAGTTCGACGGTCGGGGTTACGACGTAACCCTTCCGCGGCTCGTAGGCTCGGGCAATGCGCTTCGCGCCCGCGACGGAGCGCGAGTTCGCGGGGCGTTCACGCGCCGAGCCTGGGAAGAAGAAGTGTTCGAGATTCTCGCCGCTCCGCCCGACGCGTTCCTCGGCGAGGGCTGGGTCCTCGGTCGCGAGATCGAAGGCGGGGAAGCCACCGAAGAGCAGCTCGACAATCTTCGGCGCCAGTACTTCCGGCAGTACGTCGCGGAGTGGCGCGAGTTCGTCGACAAGGTCCGAGCGAGCGCGGCGGGCGGCCACGTGGAGGCGTTGGAGCTCATTCAGCAGCTGACCCGCGGGGATCCCCGACCGCTCGCGAGCCTGATCAACCAGGTCTATTACAACTCGGTCCTGCCAGTGCCGCAGGAAGAGGAAGAGACCGAGGGCGAGGAGCAGGACAACTCGAACCTGACCCAGGAGATTCGGGATGCGGTGCGCCGCCAGGTCAGCGCGCGAGCGGGCCGGCTCGGAGCCGCCCTCGTGTCCGATGCGGCGGACCGATGGAATGCGCCGCCCGGTCCGGATGGGATCACCGACACCGATCCACGCTACGTGAAGGAGCAGTTCGAAGGGTTCTCTCGTCTCGCGGTGCTCCCGGAAGGATCCGGCGAAGGCGACTCGGTGCCCATCGACATCTACCACGAGCAGCTTCAGTTCGTGCGCGACGCGCTCCGGACGTACATCGACGATCCGAGTACCTCCGACGAGCTCATGGGCAAGCTGCAGACCGCCCGAACCACCGTCCGTGGCCTCATTGAGGAGCAGCAGATCGGGTGGCGACCGAACTTCGAGCAGCTGCTTTGGCCGCCGATCGACAGCGCCGCCGTCAACTCGAGCATGGCGCTGGCGATGGGAGCGGGCCGTTCCTGGTGCGGCGAAGTGTCTCAGCCCTACGACCGGACGATTCGCGGGCGCTATCCCTTCAACCGGAACGGCCACGACGTGCCGCTGTCGGACTTCACCGAGTTCTTCCTTCCGCAGACGGGAACGCTCTGGGCGTTCTATGACGAAGTCCTCGACCGCGACATTGGGCTGGTCGGAAACCGCTTCGAGTTTACGCGGCGTCTTGGCCGCGACACCGACGCCAACTTTGTGAGTTCGGTGGTGAACTTCCTCAATCGCGCCCACGACGTGACCAATACCTTCTTCCCGCCCGGGGCCGAGGGGCCGAGGGTCGAGTTCGACGTTCGCATTCAGCCCACGCCGGAGGTCGCCACCATTGACTTCACCGTCGATGGCCAGCTCGTGGCCTACGAAAACGCTCCGGAACGGTGGACTCGCGTGCACTGGCCGGACGAGGACGCCGAGGAGCGGGGAGCGTTCCTCGAAATCCGAGGGGCGAACGGCATGCACGAGTACATCCGACAGGAGGGCGAATGGGGCCTCTTCCGCCTGATCGAGTCCGGGACGATCGCATCCCGGGGCACGGGGATGTTCACCGTGGTGTGGCGCCTCCACACCCACGATGTGGATATCACGCTTGAGGTTCGTCCGGCCCGCGAGCAGTCGCCGTTCTTCGGCGTGCCTGGTCGAACCCGAAACCCGAACTTTCTCCAACCCACGCGGACCAACGTGGACGCTCCTCGAGAGATCGTGGTCGGTGCTCGGACCTGCAATCGCTAGTGCGATGGCGCGGGGGCGATTCATCGTGCCGCCATCCGCGTCGATGGGGCTCACCCGCCGGCGACATCTCGCTACGAAACTTCGAAGGTAGGCACTACTATGGCGATCGTGGCGGCTGGGCTCTTCGGGAAAATCCCCGCGCAGGGGGACTTTGTGACCCACAACGTGGGCGACCCGATCGCGCAGCACCTCGACCGTTGGCTCCAGGAAGCGCAGGCCCATCTCGCGAAGGTTCGAGCCGCGCTCCCGGTGCAGCCGGTTCGCTTTCTGTTCGCGGAGCCGAGCTGCCCGAACGCGGTGGTTGGCGCGATGGTAGGGAGCCAGGACCAGGTGGGGCGGAAGTTTGCGCTTTCGATCTTTGGCTACGTGCCGTTGGCGCAGGCCACGCTGACCTATCCGACGGCTCACATCACCTTTGACCCGTTCCTCGATGCGGCCTCGCAGCTGTTACACGAAGCGGAGCGCCTCCCGCTTGACGCGATCCGGACCAAGGTCGATGCGCTGGTCCTTCCTGGTCAGGGACAGTTCGACCAGGCGGTGACTCTTCGGGACGCCACCCTTCGGAACGCTCCGGTGCACGAATTCCACGAGCGGCTGTTCGTGGACGTAAGCGACGGTCGCCACTGCTACGCGTACAACACGCTCCTCACCGCGATCCGCGGAGCCGGCCCGCAGCCCGTCGACAAGGGCGCGACGGTGCTGGACTGCCCGATCGCCGTCGATCTCGATGTCTTCGCGTGGCTCGAGATGCTTCGACGGCTCCTGCGTTGGAACACCGCGCCGAGTTTCTTTTGGTTGGAGGAGCCGCTTCCGCGCCTTTTGGTATCCCTCGGCACGCCCACCCCGAAGATCCCCGTCTTTTTGGCGAATCCCCGAAGCGAGTCGAACCACCTGTGGCCACTGACTACGCATCGAGAGGCCGCGGTGCGGAGCGCTGCGCAGAGCCTCGGGTCGATGATGCAAAGCTACGGCCCGGGGAGCCAAGCGTCGCTCGGTGAGCTGATAAACACCCTTGAACAGCACCTTTGAGGTCCCGTGTCGCTAGATGTCCTTCGAGAGCAGCACCGCCCCCTCCTTGCTCCGATTTCTCCGGACGCTCCGGCCGGTGAGGATGCGCGCTACGATCCCACGCACGAGGCGGTCCGAAACGAAGTGGGCAAGCTCGAGTCGCCCAGCGGCGGCGAAGTTGCCTGGGATACGGTCGTGTCCGACGGCCGGACGATCCTCGAAGGAAAAGCGAAGGACTTCCTGATCACCTCGTACGTGGCCTGTGCGTGGTACGAGCTCGAGGGCATCGACGGATTGAGCAAGGGCCTCGCCCTTCTGTCGATGATGATGGAAGAGCATTGGGACGGAATGTTTCCTCCCAAAAAGCGTATCCGCGCTCGAGCCAACGCCGCACGCTGGCTCCTCGAGCGGGTGAACTTCACACTGGGCGAAACTGCGGTCGACGGCACGGATCACGCCCGGGTCGGCCTCCTCGAAGAGTCGGCGAAAGCGTTTGCCGGCGTGGTGGGAGACAAGTTCGGCGACGCGGCGCCCGCGGTGCGACCGCTTCTTGAAAGCGTGGAGCGGCTGAGGCTCTCGCTTCCGGAACCGGTGGCGGCTCCTGCGGATCCCGCAGCGGCTCCCCAGAGCGCCGACGCATCGGTTGCTCCGGCCCCCGAGCCCGGTGGGCCTCCGTCGGAAGCCACGCCGGACGCCGGTGCGGCCGCGCCCGCTGGCGAAGCAGCGTCGCCCCCTGCCGAACCGCCTTCCGCAGCGAGCCCCCCTGTCGACAATGCCCTCGTCGACAATGCTCCCGTCAACAATGCCCCCGTCGATCACGAAGCGCTCCTGACCGAAGCGGTGGCTGCTTGGCTCGCGCCGATTCCCGGCGATAGCCCTGCGGGAATCGATGCGCGTTACGAGCCGCAGCACGAGGCGCTTCGGGGAACGATCTCCGCGCTGGAATCGCCGACCGGTGGCGAGGTCGACTGGTTCGAGGTGGTGAAAGACGCCGGAGCGCTTCTCGCCGAGCAATCCAAGGACCTTTTGATCGCGTCCTATCTTGCGTACGGCCTATACGAGACCGAGGGGCTCGGGGGGCTGGCGACGGGCCTGACGCTCCTTCGTGAACTTCAGGACCAGTACTGGGAGGACCTCCAGCCTCCGAAGAAGCGCATGCGCGGGCGCACCAATGCGCTTGGGTGGCTGATGGATCGGCTGGAGCCTCGGGTCGCGGAAACGCCGCTCACCGCCGACGACGGCCCCGTGCTTTCGCGGCTCGAGTTCGCTGCCAAGCGGTTTGCGTCGGTCACCCGCGACAAATTCGAAGACGCGGCCCCCGCGCTTCGACCGCTCCAAGAGAATATCCAGCGGCTGACGCTTTCCCTTCCCAAACCCGAATCGAAGCCCGAGAAGAAGCCGGAGCCCGCCCCGGCCCCGAAAACGTCCGCGAGTCCTCCCGCCTCGACGTCGCCCACGCCGAAAGCGACGGTGGCGCTCGATGCCCCGGCTGCGGCCCTCGCGGACGCTGCCGACATCAGCAAGTTTCTCCTCGAAGTCGGGACCTCGCTCACCAAGGCGGGCTCGAAGGTGCGCGCTGCGAGTGCCTCCGACCCGAACGGCTATCGCCTCCCGCGGATCGGGCTCTACCTTCATATTCAGAGCGCACCGCCCGCTCAGGGCCAAAAGACCACCATCCCCGGCCCCCCGGAGCCGTTCCGCAACCAGCTCGAAACCCTCCTTTCCAACCAGAAGTGGGAAGCGCTGCTCGAAGAGGCGGAGTCGGCGCTGGGGCAATACCGATTCTCGCTCGATCTTCAGCGCTATGTGGCGGTCGCCCTTGCCGGGCTTGGCGATGCGTACGCGCCCGCGCGGGATGCGGTCGTTCAAGGGGTCGGCGCGCTTCTTCGGAGGATGCCGGAACTCGTCGACCGAGAGTTCGCCGACGGGACTCCCTTCTGTGGTGCCGCCGCTCGCACCTGGATCGGAAGCGAAGTGCTGACCGGCGGCGGAGGCGGCGGCGCCGCGCCGACCGAAGGCCCCGCCAGCGAAGCCCTCGAGGAGGCCAAGAAGCTTGCCGCGGGAGGCAAGGGGGCCGAGGCGATTGCGCTACTTCAGAAGGCCATCGAGGGAACCGCGAACACCCGGGCGCAGTTTGTGGCCCGAATCGAACTGGCGGAGGCCGCGGTGGCCATCGGCAACGCTGGGATGGCGCGCGCAATGTACGCTGGCCTCCTCGTCGACGTGGATGCCCGGGGCCTCCTCGATTGGGAGCCCACGCTCTGCGCGAAGCTCCTCACCGGCTACCTTGGATGCCTGAAATCCCTGGAAAAAACCGACAAAAGCGTTACCGGCGAGGCGGCGATAGTGTACCGTCACCTCAGCCGAGTGGATCCTCAGGCGGCCCTTAAGGCCGGCGCTTAGGGCCATCGGAACCACGGAGAGGACAGGAGGCTCAGATGGGCAAAGAGGGGTCGGTCGCACCAAAGGAGCGCGTCAATATCACGTACAAGCCGGCCACTGGGGGCATGCAGGAAGAGGTCGAGCTTCCCCTCAAGATGCTGGTCATCGGCGACTTCACCGGCAAGCAGGACGACCGCACGGTCGAAGACCGCAAGCCGATCAATGTCGACAAAGACAACTTTGCCGACGTGCTCGCCGAGCAGGGGCTCAGCGTCGACCTCGGCGTGAAAGACAAGCTCTCGGGAGAAGAGGACGCCGAGATGGCGGTGAGCCTCAAGTTCAACTCCCTCAAAGACTTCACTCCGGAAGGCGTGGCCGAGCAGGTCCCCGAGCTCCGTAAGCTGATGGAGCTTCGGAATGCGCTCACCGCGCTGAAGGGTCCGCTCGGCAATGTGCCGGGGTTCCGCAAGAAGATTCAGGCGCTCCTTGGCGACGACGCCAGCCGCGACCGGCTGATGAAGGAGCTGGGACTTGGCGAAGGCGGCGAAGGCTGAGGCCTCCGCAGATCAGGGGTAGGACATGAGCGAGGAACAACAGGCAGAGGGCGAGGCGGCGGGAGCAGAAGCCGGCGACGTTTCGCTCCTCGACGAGATTCTCTCCGAGAGCAAGCTCAAGAAGGAAGACGACACCTACGACATCGCGCGCCGCGGCGTCCAGGCGTTCGTCACCGAGATGCTGGCTCCCAACCGGGCGGGCGAGCGCGTCGACAAGGCTTCCGTCGACGCGATGATCGCGGAGATCGACAAGCGCATGAGCGCACAGATCAACGAGATCATGCACCACAAGGACTTCCAGGCGCTGGAGTCTTCGTGGCGAAGCCTCAAGTACCTTATCGACAACGTCGACTTCCGCGAGAACATCAAGGTCGAAGTCCTCAACGCGACCAAGGACGACCTGATCGAGGACTTCGAGGACAGCCCGGAGATCGTGAAGTCGGGCCTTTATCAGACGGTGTACTCGCGTGAGTACGGCACGTTCGGCGGCAAGCCGTATGGCCTGATGCTCACGACGTTCGACACCGGCCCGGGTCCCCAAGACATGGAGCTCATGCAGAACATGGCGTCGGTGGCCGCGATGGCTCACGCCCCGCTCCTCACCAACTCGAGCCCCAAGTTCTTCGGCGAAGAAGACTTCCTCACCCTTCCGAAGCTGAAGGACCTTCAGTCCCTCTTTGAAGGGCCGCAGTACGCGCGGTGGCATGCGTTCCGCGAAAGCGAGGACTCCCGATACGTGGGCCTCTGCATGCCGCGGTTCCTTCTTCGACTGCCGTATGGGCAGGAGACCATTCCGGTGAAGTCCTTCAACTTCGAAGAGACCTGCATCGGAGATCACGACGCGTACCTTTGGGGACCCTCGTCGATTGCGATGGCCACCCGGATCGCCGACTCCTTCGCCAAGTATCGCTGGTGTCCGAACATCATCGGTCCCCAGTCCGGTGGAACCGTCGAGAACCTGCCGCTTCACCAGTACGAAGCGATGGGCGAGATCCAGACCAAGGTCCCGACCGAGGTGCAGCTCACCGAGCGGCGGGAGTACGAGCTCTCCGAACAGGGCTTCATTGGCCTCACCTACCGGAAGGATTCCAACAACGCGGCGTTCTTTTCCGCGAACTCCTCGCAGAAGCCGAAGCTCTTTGGGAACAGCCCGGAAGGCAAGGCGGCAGAGACGAACTATCGGCTCGGCACTCAGCTTCCGTACATGTTCATCATCACCCGGCTCTCCCACTACCTGAAGGTGCTCCAGCGCGAGCAGATCGGGTCGTGGAAGGAGCGGGCGGACCTCGAGCGCGAGCTCAACCAGTGGATCAGCCAGTACGTGGCGGACATGGAAAACCCAGCGCCGCAGGTTCGAAGCCGCCGGCCGCTTCGCCAGGCCCAGATTGCGGTCAGCGACGTGGAAGGCCAGCCCGGCTGGTACAAGTGCACCCTCAAGGTGCGCCCCCACTTCAAGTACATGGGCGCAAGCTTCGAGCTCAGCCTCGTCGGCAAGCTCGACAAAGAATAACGCCCTCCTACTATTCGGCGAATGCTGAGCCTCGCCGACTGTACGTCGGTGGGGCTCACTAGTTTTTGCGGGGAATCCTCGGTGGTAGTCTTCGCGGCATGAGCGCATCGGTGGGTCGGGTTCGGGTGTATATTGCGTGTTCGCTCGACGGGTTTATTGCGGGCGAAGACGACGACCTCGCGTGGCTCGACGATCGGCCGGAGGCGGATGTCGCTTCGGCAGAGAACGCTGAGTCGCTGGGCTTTGAAGCATTCATGGCCGACGTGGGCGCGCTGGTGATGGGGCGGCGGACCTTCGAGGTGGTGGAGAGCTTTGGGCCGGAGGCGTGGCTTTATGGCAAGCGACCGGTGCTGGTGGCGACCCACCGGCCGCTTTCCACGAATCGGAGCACGGTCCGACCGGTGGATGGAGCGATCGAGGACATCATCGCGGAAGCGAGGCGCATGGCGGCGCCGAAGGATGTGTATCTCGATGGCGGCCAGCTCATTCGTGCGGCGCTCGATGCGGGGCTCATCGACGAGCTGGTGGTGACGGTGATTCCGGTGGTGCTTGGAAAGGGGATCCCACTCTTTGCGGGCGCGACGAAGCGCCACGATTTTGCGCTCCGGCGCCAGGTGGCGTTTCCGGGCGGCGGAGTTCAGCTCACCCTGCTCCCGCCGACACCGCCAAGCTGAGCCCGGAGCCCTCCTGAAACGGCGGCGCCGCATGTTGGACCCCCAGCCGCCTACGAAGGGTATGCGGAGGTTGAACGGTCGAACCCGTCCGCGGGGGTATGTCTACCCGCCGGCGATCAGGTGAGGCCGCTGATCGGCTGGGTCCCGTCGAGGGAGAAGGTGTCGGCGGGAACGCCCGCCGCCTGGAGCATGGCAATGTAGAGGTCAGCGAGCGGCTCGTCATCGTTGTAGACGACGTGGCGGCCCGGCGTGACCGCTCCGCCCCCGCGGCCGGCGAGGAAGAGGGGAAGATTGGTGTGGCGGTGCACCGGGCCAGACTGGCGCGGGCTGAGGTCGCCGAGGGTATCGCCGCTTCCGTGACCGGTCGCGTCGAGGCCACCACCAAACATGATGATCGTATTGTCGAGGAGAGAGCTTCCGTCGAAGTCCTGCTCGGCCGCCACTCGGGCGACGAGCTCGGCGAACGATCCCATCTGCCATCGGTTGATGATCTCGATCTTGCGCATGTCGCTCGCCCCGGCGGTGAGGTGCGAGATGCCGTGGTGATTGCCGTTGATCGCGCTCCCGTTGTACTGCAGGAAGTCGTAGCGCGAGTCGTTCTTGTAGTGCATGAGGGTGGCGACGCGGGTGCGGTCGCACTTAAACGCCAGCGTGATGAGGTCGTACATCACGTCGATCTTCTGCCGAAAGTCGCCGACGTCTCCGGGTGAGGCGCCCGGGTCGCAGGTGAGTTCGGCGCCCTGAATGCGCGTCTCGAGATGCCGAATCCCGGTGAAGTAGTTTTCCAGACGGGCCCGGTCTTCGACGCCGAGCCGTGCCTCGAGGCGAATTCGATCGTCGCGAACGTAGTCGAGAACGCTCTGCTCCAAGCGCTGACGCCGCGCCGTCTCTTCCGCCGTGGCGGTGGGGTCGACCCCCTGGAAGAGCCGATTGAAGATCGCGTCGGTGTTGCTGAGCTTGTCCATGGGCGTGGTTTCGTTCGCCCAGGAGATGTTCGATTTGTAGATCGGCGAGTAGCCGGAGTCCCCGCCGTGGCTTCCCCCCTTCGCGTCCATCACCAGCGAGGGAACCTCGGGAGTGAAGGTGCGAAGATGGTTGGCCGCCACCTGGTCCACAGAGATGCCGTTCCGAATCTGCGACTCGTTGGACGTCTTATTGAGTCTTGCGCACGTCAGGAACGTGCCGGTGTCGCGCGCGTGATCCCCCGGGCCGTCCGAGGAGCGCGTGCCGTCGGGATAGGTGTAGGTGCCTTGGCCGACCCGGTTGGAAATGCCGCTTAGCACGGTCACGTGCTCGCGGACCGGTGCGATCGGCTGCAGGTTTTCGGGGAGGTCGAACCCGGTGCCTTCTTGGGTTGGCGTGAGCTTGTTCCGCATCATGCCGTTGCCCACCCACACGAAGCAGAGCCGGACGTTTCGGTCCCCCTGCGCACGCGCGGCTTTCATCGAGGGCATCATGCTTTCGAGGAAGGGAAGGGCAACCGTGGTTCCGGCACCACCGAGGAATGCCCGTCGAGAGAGGCTCCATCGCTTGCCCATCACTGCACCTCCTCGCCGCCAAGGCGGAAGACATCGTTCACTACCAGCTGCACCACGAGTTCTCTCAAGGTCAGATCCTCCACTGTCGCCCGCTCGACGATTTCCTCTCGGAAGCACCGATCCTCGGGCCGCGACGCCCGGCCGAGCGCGTAGGCGAGGAGCTTGGTGGTGACGCAGTTCTCGAACCGAGGGTCCGTGGCCAACACCGCGGCCATTCCCGCCGCGCCTTCAAAGGTCTCGCCGGTCGGCAGTTCACCAAAGTCGTCGACCGGCTGGCCGTTGTCTTCTTCGCGCCACTGGCCGACCGCGTCGTAGTGCTCGAGGGCGATGCCCAGCGGGTCCATGATCGAATGGCAACCCGCGCACGCCGGGTCGGCCCGGTGTTGCTCAAGCCGCGCTCGAACCGAAACGCCATCGCCCGGTTCAAACGGCAGGGCCTCGACATTGTCCGGCGCGGGGGGCGGCGGTGCGCAGAGAATATTGTTGAGCACCCATTCACCACGCTTGACCGGCGAGGTGCGGTCGGGGTTCGAGGTCAGCGTGAGAACCGAGGCTTGGGTGAGGATCCCACCGCGGGTCTCGTCGACGGGCACTTCCTGGTATCCGTCGAGGCCCGAGACGTCGAGTCCGTAGTGCGCCGCGAGCACGTCATTTGCGATCGTGAAGTCGGCCGTCAAAAGCTCGGACAGTGGCTTATTGCCCTCGACGATCCGGCGGATGTAACGCGTCGTTTCTTCCCGCATCGCTTCCCGTACCGACTCATCGAAGTTGAACAGCCCGGTGTCCGGTGCGGTGTCCTTGAGGCGGCTCAGGTGAAGCCAGCCGTCGGCAAAGGCGTCATAAAAGGCTTGGGCCCGCGAGTCCGCGAGCATGCGGTCCACCTGGGCGAGGAGCTCCGCGTCGGACTGGAGCTGCTGGGCGGCGGCCAAATCGAAGAGCACATCATCGGGCATCGACTGCCACAGAAAGTAAGAGAGCCGCGACGCGATCGCGTAGTTGTCGAGCTCGCGGGTGGTCTGCACCGAGCTGTCGCCTTCGGTCCGGAAGAGGAAGTTGGGCGACAGCAGCATCCCCCGAACCACATGCTCGAGCGACGCGATCGGCGCCATGCCTTCGCCTTGCGCCAGCGCAAACAGATCGTAGAGCCGGTCGACCTCTTCGACTTCGAGCGGACGACGCCAGGCGTGAAGGCCGAAGTCGCCGATGAACTGCCGCGCGCACCCCTGGGAGTCGGCGTTGATGTCGCAGGTGAGGAAGCTCGTTCGAGCGAGCGACCCTTCGTCCAGCGCGCTCGAGGACAGACTGGCCGCCGCCTCCCCGTAGGCCTCCATTCGGGTGTCCCCGAGCGAGAGGGCATCGGTGTTGTTCAGGAAGCCATCCGTCGATTCGTTGTCGTAGGGAAACCCGGTGGTCACGCCGGTCTGCCCCAAGAGGTCGCGAATCGTGTTCTCGTACTCCTGGTTCGTGAGCCGCCGGAGCCGAACTGCCCCGGGTGCCGGACTCACGGTCTCGCAGTACGCGGGGTCCGAGACGGGGATGCGTTCCTCCGCCTCGCTACTGCTGGAGCCGCCAGGTTGAGTGAACGTGCCGTTGCATCCCACCAGGGCGAGCCCAAGGAGGAGTACGAGAACGGGGTGCGGAAGGATCCGGAGCATAGGCCTCTGCGTGCAAATATCGTGCTCATCGATGTTACCGCAAACCCGACTGAATTTGGCGCTGAACTGCGTTCAGCGAGGCGAAAGAGCGCCAGTTGCTCTGTTCCGTGGAGCGCGGCGTGTTCTCCGAATGGGTGGAAGCCGGGTTGAGCGAACCGGAAGCCGGTCCGCAACTGAGATTCGCGCATGCCGATAAGCGAGTGGACCGAGAGGAACGGTTCGTTTCATTCGCGGGCCCGACGGGCCTTTGGAGGCTCCATGCGTTGGATTTTGGTATTGGTTTGCCCTTTCGTTTTTATTGGCTGTGGCGATGCGGAATGCCCGACGGGCACGGTGGACGTCGGCGAGCGTTGCGTGGTGCTCGCGGGACCCGACGGCGGGCGTGACGCCGCCGCCGTGGTCGACGGGGCCGTCGACGGTGGCTCGCCGGATCGAATGGTGGGTGCCTTGGCGTGCGTGCCGGCCGGTCCCGATCTCCCCGACCCCGACTTTGTAGACAGCGACTGCGATGGCATCGACGGTGCCGCCGAGCTTTCCGTGTTTCTGTCCGCCACCGGCTCCGATGAAAATCCCGGCACACAAGCGGCGCCCGTGGCGACCTTCCAGCGCGCACTCTCGCTTGCCGTCGCCGACGGTAAGTCCGCCGTCCTCGTGGCGGTCGGCGAGTATCGAGAACCGGTGGTGCTCGCGGAGGGGATCGGGATTCACGGCGGCTACGACCCGGACGACTGGTCCCGATCGGCATCGCGGCCGCTGGTCACGGGTCCGAGTCCGGTGCTCTTTGGTGCCGAGATCACGCGGCGCACGGTCGTCGACGGAATGGAGATTCGATCGGACGCCGCGGTGGCGAACGAGAGTTCGATTGCGATGAGGCTGGTGCGAAGCACGGGCGTGCTCTTGGTACGAAGTATCGTCGCTTCCGGTGCGGGTGGGGCCGGAGAAGACGGAGAAGACGCACGGCGGCCAGCTTCCGAAGGCCGTGACGGCGCCGCCGGTGGTGATGCGAAGCAAGCGGGTCAGTGTCCAGGGGTGACGAGTGTTGACTCGCCACCCGCCCTTCCGACCGGCGCGCGGGAGGCCGCCCCCTGTTCGTGCGGTGCCGGGGGCAATGGTGGCCGTGCGGGATTCTATCGGTTCGCGGACGGATTTGTGACGACTGCCGCGGCGGGCGGACTCGGTTCGGAGCCGGCGCCGGTGTTGTTTAACGGTGCGAATGTCTGCCCGTTTCCTGGCGGTGCCACCGGTGGCGCGCCTGGACGAACGGGTAGTCGCAACGGCCGCCCGGGTTCACCCGGTGCCGATGGCCGTGCGGGTCAAGACGGCGAGGGGGGCTCGGGGGTGGGTGCGTTCTCCGAGGAGGGTTACCTCCCCGCCGACGGGGAGATTGGCGAAACGGGGACGGCCGGGGCCGGTGGCGCCGGGGGCGGTGGCGGCCAGGGCTGCGTCCGCGGCGACTTTTGCTTTGTGAGCGGCGGGGCCGGAGGCGCGGGTGGCTCGGGTGGCTGCGGAGGAACCGGTGGGGGCGGTGGAAAGGGCGGTGGCGGTTCGATCGCGCTTTTGCTCTTCGACTCCAACATCGTGCTCCGTGACACCCACCTGGAAAGTGGCGTCGGGGGTGCCGGCGGCGATGGTGCGCGAGGAGCTTCAGGAACCCGTGGAGGACGTGGCGGATCCGGGGGGCGTGGCCTCCCGTCGGACTGCGGCACGACGGGAGTGGGCGGCGACGGAGGACCGGGCGGTGAGGGAGGCATGGGCGGAGCCGGCGGGGGAGGTGGCGGCGGACCGAGTGTGCCGCTCGTGCTCGCTGGCATGTCGGGCCTCGATGACTCCTCGGAGCGATTCGAGCTTGAGTTCGCCGCGGGGGGACCCGGAGGTTCCGGCGCAGGGAGGCTCAACAACGGTCGGAACGGCGCCGCGGAGCAGCTCCTTGATGTTCGCCAGTAGAGAAGTGATGCCCATCTGTCGTTTCTTTGACCACATCAACATACCTTACGTACATTTGTCGCCGTGGGACCTCTACGGCTTGGCTTTGCAATCTTAGCGGGGATGACCGTGCTCACCCCCCTTCCTCTCTCGGTATTGTTCGCCCTCACCCCGTCCACCGCCCCAGTGCTGGTGGACGGGGTTCCCCTTCCCCGAAGCGGTGACGCGGCTCCGCTCCTTTCCGCCCAGGCGGAGCGTTGGCTCGACGCTGAGATCACCATCGACGCACGATCGCTGGTGCTATCGGCCACTCGACGCGAGCTCGGTGCACGGGTCGATGTGCAAGCCACCCTTCAGCGAGTCCGCCAAGCGGGGCGAAGCGGGAGCGCCCTTCAAGACCTTCCTGCGCGGGTTGTCCGAGGGGGCGACAACGAGCGCATCGAATGGGTGGTCGACATCGACGAGGCGGTGGTGCGTGAGTTCGTCCGAGGCCTCCGAGACGAAATCGAAGCCCGCGCGGAGGCGCGGCACGCGGCAAGGGTGGCGGCCGGGGAAACGCCCGAGGCCTTCTCACGCTTTCGAAGCGAGGTGTCGCTTCCCCTGCTTCTCGCCATCGACACGATTCGATCGGCTCTTCGCGAAGGCGATGTCTATCTCGTGCTGCCGTCGCGACGCCTCGGGCTGCCGGAGGCGCCGGCGGTGGGCCAGGACGATCGCTTCAACGAAGTGCTCGCGTCGCACGAAACGGAATACCACGGCGTGCGCCAGGGGCGGCGCCACAATATCGAGGAGGCGGCGCGGCGGATCGATGGCACGATTCTCGAGCCCGGAGAGGAGTTTTCGTTTAACCAAGCCCTCGGCGAGCGCACGCGACAGAACGGCTATCGGGTGGCGACTGAAATCGCCAACGGCGAGCTCGTGGACGGGATCGGTGGGGGCATCTGCCAAACGGCGGGCACGCTGCACGCGGCGGCGTTCCTCGCGGGCCTCGATGTGGCCGAGCACCATCATCACAGTCGAGCTTCGTCCTATATCGACCTTGGACTCGATGCGATGGTCTCGTGGCCCGATAAAGACCTCCGGTTTAGAAACGATCTTCCATTTGCGATCCAGGTTTCGGCGCAGGCGCGGGATGGGATCGTCGAAGTACAGCTTCGAGGTGCCCAGCGGCTCCGGTCGGTGACCTTTCGAACCGTGACGGTTTCGCGGACCGACCGCCGGGAGCGGCGAGTGGTTGCAGAGGACCTGGCGCCCGGAACTCGGGAGCTCGTCCGTGAGGGCGAAGACGGGTACGTCCTCGAGCGTACCCGCGTCGTGCGAACCGCCGAGGGAGAGAACGCCGACGTCGAGCGTCTAGTCTATCCGCCGGTGGACCGCCTGGTTCGCGTCGGCGGATAGCCGCGCACGGGACCGACCCGGGATTCGGACCTCGGAAGAGACGATCCGGAAGCGCTTCGTCGACTCATACGCACGTATGAGCGAAATTCGCGCCCCGTTTTTTTGACTCGGGGCGCCGCTCCAGCCGATACCGGAAGAGCGGGGTTTCCGCGTTCATCATGGCTCTCGTCGAGAAGATCTCCGTCAGTTTGAAGGCGCCCATGCAGGCGACGCTTCTGATGACGTCAGGGCTTTTTCGGACGGCCGCGGGCACCGTCGCCGAACGATGGCTCAAGAGCCACGGCAAAGAGATTCAGGAGTACCTCACCATTCGGTCCCGGGACGTGGAGCTCGGCGGGGAGATGTACTGCTACTTCGCCGAGAGTGTTCGGCGACTCCCGGTGGAGCAACTCAAGCGGGGCCCGACCCCAAAGGCGCGCCTCTATCTGGTGGCGACCGGCGTCGTCCAGCTTCACGAGCTTCTCGCTGGCCAAGCTGCGGCGGACGAAGAGCTTCCCTGGCTTCCGCTCGCCCCGCACCTGGAAGCCCACTACCGGGAAGCCGCGGAGCTGCTCCGGACTGGGCTTCCGAAAGACGACGCCGAGATCTTGGAGCTTTATCACGTTCGTCAGCTCTCGGTGGCGGAGGTGGCCTATGTGCTGGGGGCCACCGAGGAGGTCGCGACCTCCCGCCTCAAGTCCGCGGAGGCCTACGCGATCATGCTCATCGAGGAGCGGCTTGGCGACGAGCTCCCCGCCCTCGACAAGATCCTCGAGGATGCGTTTGCCCTCGACCCACTGCCCGAGCGCCAGCTCGATGACGATGTGATTCCCCCGGCGCTGCCCGCCGGGACGGTGCTCGCCGAGCGCTACGAGATCGAATCGCATGTCGCCCGCGGCGCGTTTGGTCATGTCTATCGGGCGCGCGACGTATTGGTGCCGGGGCATCAGGTGGCCCTCAAGCTCTTGCATCACAAGGCGAAATCCCAAGCCGCCCGGGAGGGTGCGATCCGCGAGCTTTCGCTCCTCGCCTCGGTGTTTCATCCGTCGGTCGTCCAGTTCAAGGACCACGGCTGGTTCGACGACCGTCTTTGGTTCGTGATGCCGTGGTACCACGGTGAAACCCTGCACGAACGCATTCTTCGGGAGCCGCTCGCGCCGGAGGAGGCGTTCCGCATCTTTGAGCAGCTGGCCCGAGCGCTCGCCGCGCTTCACGCCGCGGGCATTCGGCATCAGGACGTCAAACCGGACAACATCTTTCTCGTCGACATCCACGCGGGTCGGGAAGGCGCGGAGTCCGAAACGCTTCCGGTGCTCCTCGACCTCGGCGGCGCGGCTCCTCAAGGAGACATGGCGCTGGTCGGGACCCCGATCTACTTCTCTCCGGAAGTCGCCGACCGTTTCGTCGACCGGGATTCGGAGTCTCCGCTCACCGCCAAGGCCGACGTGTTTGCCTTGGCGCTCACCCTCATGCACTCACTCGACCCGAAGTCGATGGAAGCGGATGCGGACCTCGAGTTCGACCAGTTCGTGCGCCTCCGGCGTGAGTGCAGCCCCCGCGTTTCCAAGGAGCGGGCGGTCGGGCGCTATCGCCGGTCTTTTCGACGGTGGCTCGCCAAGGATCCGTCGTCGCGTCCATCGGCGATGGCGTTTGGCGAAGAGCTCGCCCGGCTCTCGGGCGCCCGGCCCCGAACCTTTCCTCGAACCCTCGGAAGAGGGCTGCTCGCGGCTGCCGGCGTGGTGGGTCTCGGCGCTGGAATCTGGGTCGTGCCGACATCGGTGAGTGAGGTGGCCGACGAATGGGTGGCCCAGGATGAGCTCGTGCAACACTCCCAGCACGAGATCGCAACGCTCGAGGGCGAGCTCGATAGCGCGGGCCGCCGCGCCGAGCGGCTGGAGGAGGAGCTCACCGAACTCCGCCAAGCGGCGGAGGAGTTCCTCGATCGGCCAACCCCCACGACCGGGTCGACCGAAGCGGTGGACCCTCCCGCCGACGACGAATAGAGCTCGTCAGCCTGCTAGCGCTGAAAAAATGCGTGTACTCGCTCGACTGCGTTTTGCCGCACGTCGAGGTAGAACAGGCTGATGTCGGCGGGGTGATAGTCGCCGACCACGGACCAAGCCTGAATCGCTTCCGGCACGTCGGCGACGCGGAGGACCCCCTCGCGACATTCGGCGGCCAGGATCATTCGGTGAACCTCGGTCGACTCGGTCAACATCGCAGCCCCTTGATGCTCCAGCGCGGTCGTTGGCGTGTCTCGCCAGCTTACGGGGTGAGTGCAGAGGAGCTTCGTCCCCGTACCGAACCCGTCCGGTTGGGAGACCCGGGCGGAGGACACAAAGGCGCGACTCGCGCCTTCCGCCATGGTGTTCCAAGACAGCAGGCAGCCGGTCTGGTCGGGCGCTCGGCACACGGGAATCGTGGGGAGCACTTCAGGTAGGAGATCCTCCGCGATCGCGGCGCCGGGGAGATAGGCCACCACGAGCCGTGCTTCGAGAGCGGTGCCGACGAAGCGTTCTCGCAAGAGCCGATAGCCGTGGGCGGCCCCCTGGCTGTGGCCGGCGAGGATGATCGGCCGCCCGTCGTTCCAAACTTCAATGTAATGATCGAAGGCGCGAAGGATGTCTTGGTAGGCGAGGTCAAGCGCCGCATCGGCTTCGTCGCGGCGCACCGTCAGGAACGCGCCGAGCGTGGCCTGCCGGTAGCGTGGTGCGTAAACCCGCCCCGCGAGATTAAACGCGCTCCCCTGATTGAACGCGCCGACCGCGTCCACCGTGTTGCGGGCTCGCTCATCGTCGAGCGCCTCGTTCCAGCGAACGTTCGACTCAAAGGTGGTCGGGTGCAGAAAGAACACGTCGGCCGCGGCTTGGGCCTGGCCGTCCACTTCACCATCGGCGACGGCATCGGCCGCGTCGGGGGTCTGGGGAAGGGCGCTCCAGTGCGCCGGGTCTTCGTAGGACGGCGCGCTAGGCTCGGGTTGGGAAAAGAAGTCTTCCGAAGGGACGAAGAAGGACTCCACGAGGTTGGCGCAGCCGCCGGTAAGGACCAGGAACCCGAGCGCGAAGCGGCGCATCCGATAGTCAATCGACGGTTTCGTCGCTGCCTGAAGGCCAGGTCCGGCCTGGCTCACGCCTCATTTCGAGGCACCCCAGCCAAAATCCTCTGGTGCGCACCGGGCGGTCCGAGCGGCTGGAGCCCCGAACGACAGACTCCCTGCCCAGCCCCACCGGAAGAGGCTCATGGTGCCCTTGGCGGAGAGCGGGCGGGCCCTACAACATCGAACACACTCCGTTCGATCCTCGCCGCCATTTCAGGCCGGTCCCACTACTATTCGTCTGTGCCCGATCACCGCAAGCAAGTGATGGCCGCGCTTCGCGAGCTGGCCGAACTCACCGTTCTCGACGAAC
>JBCCZL010000133.1:0-18691 GCA_039187775.1 Myxococcota bacterium | reverse complement strand
TTTGCCCCCACTCCGCCAGCATTGGCTCATGTGTCGGATTGGCTCATGTGTCAGGACCTGGAGCTTCCCGAAGAGCGGGGTTCTCAGCATCGTGAACGACCCCTTCACGATGACTCCAACTGCCCCGACGTCCGCATCCGCCGCGTTCCGTCCCGCAGGCCAACGCGACGAAGCCCGGCCGAGGCCGGGCTCCTCGAAGTCGCCGAAGCGACGCAGGTTCCGAAGGCTGCATCCGCGGCGCTGCCCAGGGGGCTACCGCCGAACCCGTCGCCTACTCGATGCCGATGATCCGCCCGACGAGAAACCCCGAGGACTCCCAGAGCTGTACCCCGCCCGACGGGTCGCTCAGGTCCCAAACGACCGACCCGCTGAAGTCCGGGTTGGCAATCGCGAGGAACGCCACGCCTCCGATCTCGAAGAACGCCGTCCCCTCGTTGACCGGCGGAAGATCGGCGACGAGCATCCCCGGCGTCGTTCCGCCGAGGTCGGGGATGGCATAGAGGCGCCAGGCGCTGACGTCGGAGAAGCTCTCCTCCCCGATCGGCTCGATGGTCTCGTCGTAGGCGTAGACGTAGGCACTGTCGCCAGGGCCGGTCAGGACTCCACCAACGACACCCGGCGCGAGGTCCGAGAGCGTGCGCGTGAAGCTCTCGTCGACCTCCATCTCGCCGGCCCGGACACGGATCATGCAGGGCTCGAAGGAACCCGTACGCCCGAGCTCGAAGTCCGAGGCTCCGCGCAGATTGGTCGCGTAGTACGCGTCGCCGGATGGCGTCACGCTGATGTAGGACGCGCCGCAGAGCTCGGTGATCTGCACGCTCGCCGCGCCCGTGACCGTATCGTAGAACACGAAGGCCATGCGGGGGAGCTGGATCTCGTCCTGCTCGTAGCGAAACGAAACCCGCAGCTGATTCCCCACGATCGTGATCCCATTGCCGCGAGCGGTCTGTCCCTCCGGCGGAATCAGCGCATTGATGCCGGGGATGGCCACCGACCCCGTAATCTCCATGGCCACGGCGTCCCACAGGATGATCTCACCGAGGTCGAGGTCGAAGACGTAGCCATCGTTGCCGTCGAGGGCGACGTAGGTGGTCTCGGACGACAGCCCAGTGATGCCCCGGCCCATGAAGCTCACGCTCTCGCCTTCGACGAACGTGCCGGCCTCGGGGAGCGCGTAGCGGGTGATCGTCGGGGAGTCCGGTGCCGCCAGGTAGAGGCTCTCGCCCTCGGCAAAGACGCCGGCAAAGCCGGGGACGACGAGCGCCTCTTCGGACGTCGGGATCTCATCGAGGGCGTCGGTAGTCGCGATCACGGTCGCGAGGCCCTCGGGCAGGAACGAGAACCCGAAGGTCAGGTAGAGCCGAGGCTCCGTCGGCGTGGTCCCGGCATCCATGTTGCCGGCGTCCATGTTGCCGGCGTCGCCGCCGCCGGCATCCACGCCCGAGTCGGTGCCAGAGCCCGAGTCCGTCATGCCGGCGTCCCCACCCCCGTCGGGGGCGCCGGCACCATCGTCGTCGCCGCAGCCCGCCGATGCGATCGCCGTGGCCAGCACCACCAGCAGGTTGCCGCAAAAGGCCCGTGCGTGGATCTGGCTGTGCGACAATCCCGCCCGCGAGCCGACGAGGAATAACCGAGTTATGTTGAGGACGCAGGCCGAAGGCCGGTCGCGGGTGCGAGCAGTGCCGTCCCGCGCTGGAGGCGCATGCGGAGTTTTGCAGCAACCTGCTGCTAGTATCGAGAATCGCGTTGTCATTCCTCGCTCCATCGGTGACGGCCAGGAGTACACCTCCCCGTTCGCCGAGCAATGGCCTCCGCCGTGAGATCCGCATGCGCTCGGCGAGCGTTGACGAGCGGGCCTTCTCCGGAGGTGAGCGGCCGGAGCGGAAGAGCCTTCTCAGCGGAAGAGTGCGCCGACACTGGTGTGCAGGGACATGGCGCAGCGCCGGCTCACAGGGAGCGGCGCCGGGACGCCCTCCAGATGTACGTGCCACACGCCATCACGGAGCGTGAGCTCAACGGCATGCTCGAGGTTGACGATCGTCGAGCGGCCGATGCGCACGAAGGCATCGGGCAGCGCCGCTTCCCAGCTGCGAAGGCGACGCTTCACGAGCGCGGTGCGGCCGCGCGCGAGATGCACTTCGGCGTAGTTCCCTGCGCCCGTGATGTGCGTGATATCGGCTACACGGCAGAGCGTGACCCGCTTTGCTTCCTGCAGGCGGACTCCGTCCTCCATGGCCAAGGTCCGGAGCGGCGGACCCTCTTCGTCGGGGGGGCGGCGCCGGAACACCCGGGTCAACGCACGTTCGACGGCCGCCGCGGTCACGGGCTTGAGCAGGTAGTCGACGGCGTCGACGGCGTAGGCGCGGTGGGCGTAGTGCGTGTGTGCCGTCAGGAAGACGACTTCGAAGCGCCGATCCACGCGCTCGAAGAGATCGAAGCTGGTCCCGCCGGAGAGCTCCACGTCGAGGAAGAGAAGGTCCGGCGTCTCTTGGCGAAGCCTCGCCGCGGCCTCGTCGAGGGAGGCGACACAGTCGACTTGCGCCACGTCCTCCATGCCGGCCAGGAGGTCGCCCAGCGTCTGTCGCGCGAGCGGCTCATCGTCGAGCACGAGGACGCGGTAGCTCATCACGCGATCATCCCGAGCGCTTTCCTCACGGGGGCCGGATCGGCGGCGCGCTCGCCGGGCTCGTAGGAGAGGCGCGCCACGACCGACCCGAGCTCCTCGGCGAGGGTCAGCGTGGCGGTTTGCGGGAAGAGGGTGAGCAGGCGCGCCCGCACATTGCGCAAGCCGACCCCTTCGCCCGGCGGCGCGCTGCCCGGGTCTCGGGAGGGCTCGGTGAGACGACCGGCGTTGCGCACCTCGAGCGTGAGGGTCCGACCTTCGAGGCGTCCACGGACGCTGATGTGGGGAGCCTCTTCGTGCCGCCGCCCGTGCTTGAGGGCATTCTCGAGGAGCGGCTGAAGCAGCATCGACGGCATCGGCAGCTTCCACAGGGGGGGCGCGACGTCGATGTCGACCGAAAGACGGTCGTCGAAGCGCACGGATTCGCAGCGAAGATAAGCCGCGGCCAGCGCCAGCTCATCGCCGAGCGTGCTCATGTCGTGAGAGCCGGCGTCGAGCACGCGGCGAAAGAGCGCCCGGAGGTCCTCCGCAACCTCCGCCGCCTCGGCCGGCTTTTGCTCGATGAGTGCGACGAGCGAGCTGAGCGAGTTGGCCAAGAAGTGCGGGGTCAGCTCCCCGCGAAGAGACTGAAGCCGAAGGTCCTCCGACCGGGCTTCGGCGAGCTGCGCACGCTGGTGGGACGCGCGCGCCTGACGCCAGTGGTCACGGGCGAGGATGAGCGCGGCCCAGAGGAGTGTGGCCGCAGCAAATCGCGGAGCGACTTCGACGAAGGACTCGTGGAGGGGGCGCACGTGTTCGTGTACCAGATGCATTACGGCATACCCCGCCGCGAACCAGGGCAGGACGAGGGCGAGCGACCGGAGACCAAACCCCAGCACCGCTCTTCGCTGCAGACGTTCCCGCGCCGGAAGCCGGAGGTGGTGTACGCGCACGAGGCTCGAGGCCCCGGCGATGGTCAACGTGCTGACGCCGACGATGAGACAGGCACGGAGGGGAACCGAGGACAGCGCGTTCGCGAACTCCTGGCTGAAGAAGACGAAGTGCGCAGCGAGCCAGCCCGCCCCATTGATGAGGAAAAAGAGGGCCTTCGGGCGGCTCGGGGCGGGAGAGGGCACACTCGCCCCCGCACTCAGAGACTCCCCGAGCATGGGCCCAAACTAGCCTTCTTGAGAATCGTTTTCAACTAGCACCCCCAACGCCCCAGGACCCAGCCCTTCGGCAGTTGTCGGCGTGGACGGAGGCACCGGCGCCCGACGCCGATCCCGGCGTCCTCCGACGAGGAGCGGCGCTCTTTGCAACCATCCGAGATAACTCGGACAATCAGCCGCTCACCCGCAGCCGCGTGGGCTGCCGCCGAGCGCGGTCGCCCGCCCTCTTAATAGAGGGGGGAGGGTCCTTGATGGAGCGCGAAAAGGCGCTCGGCGCTCTCCGCATTACGCCGTAGCGCCGTGCACAGCGCGCAGTCACACGGCTCCCACGCCCATTGTGGAGCGAGCGCTACGCCCTGTTGGGCCGCATCGCCGCTAAGCCAAGACGCAAACGTGTGGGAAGCGATCGCGAGCCGGGGTCTTCCCTGGCGCGATGACCGGACTCGCGTTCGCCGGCGGCGCTCACCGTGGAAGACGACCCCTCGACGGCGCTGCGCGTCGGCACGACCGCGGTCGGCGCGGTGCTCGGAGGCGTGCTCGGCTTCTACGCCTTTCGTTCAATGGCGTGCCGCCGCGGGGACCGCGATCTAGGAGACGCTCTTCCACTGGGCCGGCTTCTTCCTCGGCGAGATCATCGGCATCGCCGCGGCGGCAAGGCTCAAGCGCGGAACGCAAAAGAACGCGAGTCTAGCGCTGCTGCTCGCCGCCGCCGGCGGCGTGGGCGGCACCTTTGTGGCTCACCAGGTCGCGTCATGGTCGCAACTCCCGGTCGTGTGCCTCACCGAAATCGTCGCGACGTCCAAGACGGTCGCCAGCACGCGCTCGCGTAAGAAGAAGACCGCGGCGCTGTGCGTGCTGCGGACCGCGACGCCGGACGAGGTCGCCAAGGTCGTCTCGTACCTCTCGGGCGAGCTGCCGCACAGGCGTATCGGGATCGGCTGGGCCGCGTTTCGCGATCTCTTCCCGGGGTTGCCGGCCCCGCGCCCGGAACGACTCGAGGTACTCAGAGACAACCTGGTACAGGACGGTGTCCTCGGGAGGCTTGGGCCGGGGGCTGGCAAAATGGGGACCTCCTCGAAAGGGCAAGCCTCCACCTCGGCGGCACGTCGTCCTCCGTACGCGCCGACGGCGCGCTCGCAAAGGCGGCTCCGAGCCACCCTCCTGACCGAAGGCCCTTCTTCGAGACGGCGCGCGGCACGGTCTCTGGCCCCAGCCGCGCATCGCTCCGTCGATCGCTCGAGAGCCTCGCGCACATCTCGGCTTTCCTTCCTCTCCGACACGGAGAGTGATCTGAGGAAACACGGTTCCAAGGGACCAGGGAACCCGGTCAAAGCCGTGTGCGTCCGCGCAGCCGCGCCTTGTCCTTCTTCGACGACGCCTTTTCGTGAAACACGCCGTCCTTGTCGAAGCCGTGCATCAGGTACTCGTCTCGCGAGGGACGGGCGCGGTTTCGACGAATGGACTTGTCGAGCCCTTCAGCGTCCTGGTCCGTCACGAACGTGCAATAGAGATTCGCAGAGCAGAGGTTCTTGCACCATTCGAGTGGGGTCACGTTCCGAATGGCGGTGTCACTCAACATGATGTGCTGGAGCGTCTTGTGCCCACCCAATGGTTCGATGGCCGTGATGGGGGTACTGTCGAGGCATACTTGAATGACCGGGAGTTTGGCGAGCGGACGCACCCCGCGAACTGCCGAGCCCTCCACGCTGATCGACCGTAGGTGTTTCATGTCGGCGACGGGGTCGATCGAGCGGAGCTTCTTGAGGTTGGACCAGTCGAGCTTAAGCTCCCGCACCGCCCGAAACTCGGAGAGAAACTCGAGATCGGTGATCGTGAACTTCCGAAGGATGATTCGCCGCGCAAAGATCGCATGCGGATCTTTCAAGAACTCCAGCAGCTGCCGAATTTGACTCTTCGACTGGAGCTCGAAGTTGTGAAGATTGTCGAGAATCCCGTAGCGGAACCCGAAGTAGTCGGCCCCCTCTTGGGTGAAGTGGGAAATGTGGTCGGCGAGCCCTCGGTACCGAGGCCGATAGTAGCCATCCACGTACCGCTGAAAGACCTCGAGTGCGTGCTTCTTTTCGGTTTTCTTTTGGCGGGGCTCCGCCTCCGCCTTCAGGTCGGCAAACACAACCTCCGCAAGTGGATGCCCCTGCTTTTTGAGCCACGTCCCCCACGCCTTCGCATGGGTGCGCTCCCACTGGCAGAGCCGCTTCTCTAACCGGGCATTGCGCGGCAATGGCAGGTAGGCCTCCGGTGCAGGTCGCGCGGTTGGCTTCGGAGAGCGGACCTTTGCTGGAGTTCGTTGGGCTGCCGTCTTCTTGGTAGATTTCTTCTTCGCAGTTCTCTTCTTCGTCTTGGGTCGGGCCTTTTTCTTGGGTGGCTTGCGCTTCTTCTGAAGGTAACCGCGCAGGTAATAGTCCAGAAAGTCCTCGAAGCTCTCGGCTAGCCAATCGTGCGCACCGCCGCTATCGACAGAGACCAGGATGACCTGACCTTTCGTTCCCCCTTTGTCCGGGTCGAGATCGAGGCAGAGGTGATCCCGGTTGCGCGCACTCGTGCTGATCGCGATCCACGATGGAGAAAACTCGAGGGGCTTGATCCGCGCGTCGCAGTGGTGGGGCTGCTCGACCCGCTCGTCGCCAAGCATCTCATGTAGCCCCGCGGTGAGTCTGGGGATGTCCTGGATCTGGTGGAGGCCCCCCCAAACGACCTGGGCAAGGTCGCTCGTCCCGTTGTGAATGCCAAGATAGGCCTTGAAGTCCGCAGGGAGGGTTAGGCCGAGCGACTTTTCCGCTTTCCGGATCGCCGCGTCGGACGCAGGTTTCATTTTACTCCAGAACTCCACTTCCTCCGGGAATGCATCGGGTGGGTGCTCCGTCAGCCACTGCGTGATCTCATCGACGCGTGCCGAAACGCGCCCCTTGTGAGTGCCGGCTTTCTGGACTCTGGACTTCTTCGGACTCTTCTTGGCCGCCTTCAGCGTCCGGGGCGAGTTGCTGGACGAGCTTTCCGCGTCCACATACCCCTTTTTGCGTTTGGTCTCCGCGAGCTTTTGGGCAGCCGCCTTGGCTTGCGCCGGGCTCGCGAAACTCTTTTCCAACTCTCGCCCCTCGGTTCCGACGCGACCATAGCGCACCACTTGCCGCGAGCCTTTGACGGCAACTCGCCAAAACTTGGCACTGCTCCCTTTGCGGAACTCCAGCTCGATGGGTTTCATCCAATGCTCCTCAGGCCGACCCAGTAAAGCAATGCACGACACGGACCACAATCCGCCAAAGCATTTTGCGCCGCGGAACAACGCCGCGTGTGCCGTCTTTGGCGGCTCACGCAAGAGTTGCTCGACACGGTCGACGCCCTCCGTCCC
The DNA here is from genome assembly GCA_039187775.1 of Myxococcota bacterium. Taxonomy (GTDB): domain Bacteria; phylum Myxococcota_A; class Polyangia; order Polyangiales; family JBCCZL01; genus JBCCZL01. Next base: position 11,553 of record JBCCZL010000133.1, on the reverse strand, counting down.
GCATGGCGATTCAAACTGCACGGAGACTCAAACCTCAGGCGATTCAAAACCGCCGAATCAAAACCGTAGAGCCTGCTCCGCAGCCTTCTTGGGCTTGAGCGCGACCAGTCCGCCGATCGGAGGGCGATCATCGCGTTGATCAGGAACCAGGGCGCGACTGCCCACGCGGGCGGGGAGACGTGCACGCTGGGCATGATACTCGGCGAGGCAAGAGTTGCCTTGTCGAGCCAAAACGGGCGCCGGTCGCATCGGATTGCAAGAGGCTTCGGCGCGAGGCCTTGGCACGCCGCTTGAGTTCCATGGGGTCATGACGTCGGTACTTGCGTTGGTGAGCAAGGGGGTCTTTGAGAAGGACTTCGGCTCGAAGGTGATGGTGGGCGATGTGCTCCCGTTCGAGGCCTATCACAGCAAGCAGAAGACCTTGCAGGCAATGGCCGATGGCGGCGACCTCTACCTGGTGACCGTGCGTCCTGACGACGTACTGTGGTTGGTTGGGGTGCTGCGCAAGCCTCGGTTTGCCGACACGAGGTGGGAGGCGGATCGAAACGTCGTACCGGTAACCGCCGCGTCTTCCATTCTTGGCCGGCTTGAGTTTTCAACCGGCAAAGGCGTGAAGGCAGATCCAGGCAAACTTGGGATGTCGCTTCAGACGCCCCGCAAGCTGACCGAGGGGGATGTGGCGCAGTTTGAGGGGCTGATCGGAGGATCCTCTCCCGGCAGCACTCACCCAACGTCCACTCAAGAAAAAGCGACCGCAGGCCAATCGGCCACAAAGAAAGCCGCAAAGAAGCCCCCCACAAAGAAGCCCATCACGAAGAAGCCCGCCACAAGGAACTCCGCCACAAAGAAGTCGCACGCCGGCAAGCCTACACGTGTACAGCCGCCCGTCGACTCCCAGCAACTCACCCCCGAGCCGCCGCGGCCTGACGGAGTTCCGCAAGAAGCTTGGTATGACCTGCAACGGGATCGCTTCGTCCACGGTGCGTTCGATTCGGACGGACTGCGAACCGGCCTCTGGCGTCAGTGGCGTCTTGACGGGAGCCTGAAATACGAAAAAGAGATGCGCCACGGCCTCGTTCACGGTGCGTCTCGTGGATACCACCCCGACGGTTCCTTGGCCTTCAACACCACAGTCGACAACGGAGTGCAGTCGACCACCCAGCACTACGCATGGACAGCGCCAAGCGATGTCCCCGGCTTCGAAAAAGTCGTTCCGGGAATCGCATCGTGGAGCTGGATCAGTCGGTCCCCGCATCGCTACCACGTGCTTCAGCTCGTCGATGCCGACGGCCATGCGGTCGACGGTACCGGCGAGCGGCTGCCCGAACGGCCGGCCAGTGTGCACGAAGACGCCATGCTGCTGCCTGCCGATGAAGGGAAGATCTGGCAGCACGTCGCATACGAGCAGGGCACGATGAATCCCGTCGGCTTCTGCCGACAGTGGACGCTGGGCGGAGAGTTCCTCCAAGACATCCTTTGGGATGATCAGGGCAAAGAGCGCTGGCGGAGACAGAGCACCAAGGAAGACCCACGCCGGGCTGCGATCGATGCATTTCAGCAGGCAACCGAGTTCGAGTTTCAGCCGACGTACGACCTCATCAATATCTGGGATCCTGAACTCCACACCGAGCTCTTGGAGTGGCTTCCGCAAGCGGCTGACGCCGCCGTCGCGGCATACATCGAAGGCCTCGGCGAGCGTGGGTGGCTGTTCAAGTACCACACCCCGGAGGGGGCCATCTCGTTCAAAGAGCTGCAGCTCGAGGTCATCGACCGATGGCGCAAGACTCGTCGCTCGAAGGAATCCAGTGAAGCCACCGATGCGATCGACAAGCAGGAGCTCGAGCTCCGGTGCGAGCTCCACGATCGAGCCCGGGTGAAAGAGCTCTACGCGCACCTGACTCGGAAGGGCTCAACCCTCCACCGGACGGTGCAGGATGACCTGCGTGAACTCGTCGAGCCGTTGGTCTCCGGCACTCTCGACACGCGCTTGGATGAGCTAAAAGCCAACCAGGGCGAAGGAGCGAGTGACGACGAAGTACTTGCTCTCGCGCGACGCCAGCTCAAGGTGCTGGGGCTATCGATCGAGCTTCACCACCGCAAGCTCCGCGAGGCCCTGCTCGTCGACCCCAAGAAGCGTGCCTACATCTATTCGAACGGCCACGTCGAGTCGGCCGATATCGAAGTGGACGAGTCGCGCTGGTGCTTCGCACGCCACCTGCGCGATGTGGAGTGGATGGATGAGCGGCGACTGTATTGGTCGGGCAAGAACGTCTGGTGGGTGCTTTATCGGTTTGGCACTTCGTTGATGCTGCAAGGATCCGCGTTCTTTCCGGACCGCGATCAGGGCGAGGTCACGTTGGACCTGTTTGTTCGTTGCCCCAACTGGCAATGGACCGAGCGCATCATGCGCCTCTTTGAGGGCACCAAACCCCGAACCGCTCGGCTTGTGGACCCGCACTTTCACCAAAAAGAAGGCTGGGCGTGGGCCTATGCGTACGAGAGTCAGGGTCAAGAAGACCCCAAGCTCGGCCGCGTGTTCAGTCGCTTGGTGCACGACAATACGCTCTGGAGTGGGTCGGGCTCGCCGGGGGTGATGCGGCTGTACATGCTCGAAAAAGCGAAGGACCGAGGCCCAAGGGCCCTGCAGAAGTATGACCACCCATCGCAGGCCGCGGCAGCCCTGGTGCGCATCGAGCTGCCTGCGCTGGTTCAGGGATATTCGCTGCAGCGGGTCGTGAACCTCCCCGTCGTCATGCAGTCCGAGGACAAGAAGCCCACGCCCAAACTCGAGCGTGCACCGGCCGACGTGGGCGATGTCGGGGAAAGCGTCTTGAACGAGCTTCAGGCCGCGGCCAAACATGCTGACGCGGGGGATCTTGGGGCCGCGGTTGCCGGGCTTCGGAGCGCATGGGAGCGCCGACCCGCTCCAGCGATTGCGAACGCTCTGGATGGGTTCGACAAGGTTTCGCCTCCGCTTCACGAAGCGTCGGGTCGCGGCAAGGCGTCGCATACCCACTGGAACAATGCGGAAAAAGGGCGAGACGCCATCCATCTTCCGGGTCTTCTCACCTCCCTTATGGACGCTCCCGCCAAAGAGGTGGCCTCGCGCCTCGACCGCCTGATGGAGTGGCCGCTGGATCCACGACTTGACCGCGTGCTCGCGAAGCTCGCGTGGGACGTTCCCCTGACCTCGAGTGGCTCGCAGGTGATGTGGCGGCGGGTGTTCAAGCGCTTGGGTTCGTCCCGCGATGGGCGGGTGCTCGACACGATTCAAAAGCTCGAAGAGCGCTACAAGAAAGTCTGGGACACCCAGGCCGGTGAGTGGGCGGTCGAGCAAGTGCAAAAGATCCTCGCCGCCCGGAGCGCGACCCTCGGATCGCTGGCCGCGCTAGGCCTGAGCGAAAAAGAACAGAGCGTCCTTGCCTCGCTCCAACCGGAGGCGCCGGCCGCCGAGGCGGACCCCCTTGCGCCGGTGTTCGACGACCCCCACGACGACGCCAAGCGCATCGCGCTGGCCGACGCGATCGACGGCCCGAGGGCAGAGCTGATTCGCCTCCAGGCCCAAGAAAAGCGGAGCGCCGACAAGACGAAACGACTCAAGGCCTTGCTCAAGGAGCATTCGGCCGGATTTGCCGGCCCACTGGCGAGCGTGCTTCTCAAGAACATGAAATTTCGGCTGGGGTTCTTGAGCGAGGCCACCGTACGGACGGACACCGCGATCCCCGGTTCGCTACTGGCGAGCCCTTACTGGCACACGATCGAGTCGCTCGATGTGAACTCGCGGCTCGACATTCTCGGCGCGGCCCCGCTGCCTTCACTTCGCCGGGTCCGTGGCGTTCTTGCCTCGCGCGACATGAAATCGGCCGACGAGTGGCTGGGCTTCTTGCCGCGTATGGACCCTCCTCTCGAGCGGTTGGAGTCATTGCAGGCGAGCCTCAAAGAGTGGGACAACCTGGTCGCGCTATTCGACACAATGGAAGAGGACCTTCCGGCGCTTCGCTCGCTCGATGTGACGATTCGCAGCGCTCCTCCGGAGTCCCCACGGTTGCACCCGATCGTGGATGAACTCGACACGCTGGTCTTCGGCTTGCGTGGTCGCGCCGGCGGACTCCGCACCGACAGCCGCGGAATGCAGATCGCCGCACCGTTTCCCAAAGAGATCGGTTTCTTCGCTGCGGCGTTTGCGCTAGGCCGCGATGTAGAGCTCGGCCTCGATCTACAGATCTCCCAGACGGAGCCGCCGCTTCGCTTTCGATTGCGAAAGGAAGGGCATGTCCATCATCTGACCGTGCGCAGCCAGCTTTGGCCGACGTGGGTGGATCAAGTTGTGGCGCAGACGTGCGGACTGTTGGAGGCGCTCGATCCCAAACGCTGTCCCACTGCGGCGGTGCAGGGAAAACTGAGCGAGGCCAAAAAGGCGAAAGAGCAGATCGAGCGGGTGGGCGCCAAGGTCGGAATCGAGGTGGACGTCTCGAAGATCAAGGCCGGGTAGCCTGACCATCGGCTGGGCTATAGATCTATCGATCCACCCGGCAGCCGATTCGCTCGGTTGCGATCACGATGTCATCGAAGAATACCGCCTGCTGTTCCGCCTTGTTCGGCGTGTCGTCACGGTTGTTCTCGAGGGTCCGCTGCTCTTGGTAGATCTCAAAGGTGACCCGCACCTGATCGACACCGTCGCTGGACCGGAAGTTGAATCCTTCGAACGGAGTCGTCGGTTCGGTCCCGAACTCGCCCATGGTGTAGAAATTGTCCCGGAGCCATTGGCCGAGCGGGGAACCCGTTTCGAATCGTCCGACGAGCTCATCGTCGGTCCAGAGCAAAAGGGCGCCGTCGTATTCGTTCGGCCGGTTCGCGCGCACTTGGTACTCGTAGCAGGCCCATTCGAAGCGATCGACCGGCCGTTGATCCGCGGGGCGGAACCGGTTGCCAAAATAGTACGTCGAGCCTTGATCCCCCGCGCAGCCAGGCACCGCAGATCCGTCATTGCATCGACCGGACCTCATCTCATGCCAGTACGTGTAGAAGAACTGCCGGTCTTGGCCATCGAGGTCGATTCGGGTGTTGAACCGCTCGTTGCCGTCGGGCCGGATTCCCGCGGTACCGCCCCGGTCGGCGCCTTCGGCGTGGACCCGGGTTCCACTTCCGTGATGGGGGCGCGCCGTACCTGCTCCATAGCGCTGGTAGAACCGAACGTAGTAGGTCCGCGTCGGCGGCAGCGGAAACCGAACGTTGGCTTGCGCCGATGCCGTGCCGCCATTCCGAAGCCGCCCCAGGGTGAAGCTGAGCCGAAGCGAACCCGAGCCGTTCGCCGAGAGGTCCGCCGCCTGGAGGACCTCTGCTCGATCGCCCGTGTAGGAGCTCAAGGCGAGACCGGATTCGTCGGTCTCAAAATCGGTCGCGAACAGGATCGCCGGGTCGGCCGTGTCCCAGGCGTCGTTCGGGTACCGCTCGCTCAAGGTTTGCCCCACTGGCGGAGCCGCGTCGGTCGGAGTGCTCCCATCCTGCGCCGACCCGTCCGCGACCTGTGCGTCCGGCAGACGCACATCCGTCATCCCCTGAGCGTCCTGCGGCGAAACCGCCGCATCCTCGCTCCCGATGCGCTCGGCCGATCCCGTGCATCCGCCGAAAGTCGTTCCCACGCAGGCCATGACTCCGAGGCAGAGCATGACCGCAACACGATGAACCATGGCTCCAGCATGGGTCGACAACCCGTGGGAGCTCCACGGATCTCCGCTAATCTCTTCGCCGAAACACGCGGAACGGGGCTCCCATCGCATAGCCTTCCGCGACCGTGACAATCCGGATAGGACCGGTCGGTTCGTCCTTCAGCACCCGACGAAGCTTCCGAATTGACACATGAATCTTTGGATCATGGCGGTGCGGATGATAGGGGGGCTCTCCCCACGCTTCCTCGATCAGCCGCTGCTTGCTCACCGTTCCCCCGTGATTCGCCATGCTGAGCAGGATCCGCCAGAGGAGCGCGGTCCGTGCGAACTCGACGACGCCTCCGTCGGGAAGCCAGGCCGACTTCATCTCCATGTCGAGCCCCCAACCCGGACACCAATCCGGAGCCGCGGTGGGCAGCAGGGTCGCCACTTCGCGTGGTCCCCAGGCGTGGCGAATCTTCTCCACGACCTTCGAATCGGAGCCGTTTCCAGACAGAAGAGCGCGGGCTCGTCGGCATGCCACCGGCGAGGTATGGGGCTCACCGGCCAGCTGCTCCAGGACGGCAGGCGCCTGAAATCCTTCGTAGAGCGCAGCTTCGTTAGCGAAGCGGGGAGAGGCGATCCGTTCAGCGATTTCCGCGAGTTCCGCCGCGGTGCGCTCCAACGCATCCCTCCGGTCTCCGATGAGATGAGCATCGCACTGCACACAGAGCCGTTCCGCGAGTTCTGACCACGCACCCTGGGTTTGAAGATGCCTCACTGTCGCACCGCGAACGCGGGCCCTCGTGGAGCCGTTCGGCGAAGCTGGCGCCTCAGCTTCCGTGGATGGGCTCGTCAGCCGTCGAAAGTGCCGTTCGAGGACCGCCACGCGGGCGGCACAGGCAACATCGACCACGGAGGCGGAAATCCGGGCCTGTTCGATCACCGTACCAAGACCCGAAAACTCGCCGACGAGTATCCGACGTCGCGCATCGAGCTCGAGCAGGAAGGGGCGCAGGAGCGACGGGCCACGAATATACGGGCGGAGAAGCCGGATCAGGCTCCCGGCTCGGTCGAGCTCCCCTTCATCAAGCGCCACCGCGGTCTGTAGCAGCATCGCCCGCCGCGATAGGACGTGGGTGACCCGCTTTCCTTTCGGCGAAGCCAAGACCTCGGTGACCAGCGTCTTGCAGTCTTGCCAACGCCCATACCGATGGAGGGCCTCGGCCACGTCCAGCGCCGCCTCAGGATGCGTGTGCGGCTCCACCGGTGGCGGGTTGGTCTCGACCGGCTTCGGCATCAGGTCCTCCGATGCCAACGCGATCGCAAGGTAGCTGAGGGCTTCGGCACGCGGGCCCTCCAGCGGCGCCAGCCGCTCGAGCGCTGCGCGAAGTCTCCCCCGGTGGATGTCGATCCGAGCCACCAGGAGCGCGGCCAACGGGGCGTCTTTTGTGTTTTCCCCGGCGACGTGCAACCCAAGGTCTCGCGACGCCTCGGGCTCCCCCATCAGGTACTGAGCCACCGCCCACCGATAGCGGTCTTCGGGCGCAAGGGTGCCCGGCGAAGCGACGGCCCCGAGCACCGTGGCGTTGCCAAGCTCCGTCGCGCACCGAAGCTTCCATACCTCGAGCCGCGGATCGGAAAGCGTCGCGATCATCGCCCAGAGTCTCGGCGCTTGCCCGCTCGCCAAAAATCCGTGGCCCAGGTGCTCGAGGAATTCGATGAGCCGCTCCAGATCTCCCGCTTCCGCCCAGAGCCTGCCCGCGACGAGCTGGGCCTCCGCGACGTCCACCGCCATCAGCCTTTCGGCGACTTGGGACGTGAGTTCGGCGGGCGGGCGGCCGCCCTCGAATACCAACGCGACGGTGAGGTCGTGCGCGCGGACGCCGCCTTCCTGAAACTGCACCAGTCCGCGAACCGCCACCCCTTCGAGATGTTCTGAAACGCTCGGACCGAACGCCCTCACAAGGGTTTCAACGGCGAGTGGATCCCGAACAACGGACAGCACCTGAAGGAGCGCGCGGGAAGTCGGGTGAAGGCCCTCCAACGGCTGCGCCCGCTGGACGGCTGCGGTGTCGCGCCCGTGGGTGAGGTACTGCATGAGGAGCCATGGCGATCCCGCCCCCGAGCGCACCGCGACAAGCAGTCGATCGTCCGAGACTTGGGGCACCAGCCACCGTCCCAACCGAGCCAGTTCCCCGTCTTCGATCGTACCTAGGGACCGAACGTCTCCGACCAGAACCCCCGGCGGTGGCTGCAAGCGACTGGTGGCGACGAAGCGCGCTCGCCGGCCGTACACTGCCAGCTGGGACAGCAGCTCGAACCCCTCCATCCCTTCGCATTGATGGAGATCGTCAACCACCACGGCCCACGGACCGGCTTCTGCAAGATCGATGATCGTGGACACCGCGAGATCGGGGTCCGCGGCGATCGTTGGAAGGTCGAGCTCAGACTCGCGACTCGAGCACTCCGATAGCACGTGTAGCAGCTTTCGGCGAAGCGCCTCCGCGGTGTCACCCGGGCGAACCGCCACAAACACGGCCCGCTCCGCCCAACCGTCTTGATGCAACACGTGGAGCGCGAGGGCCGTCTTTCCCACACCGCCGGGGCCGACCAGAAGCTGAACCGGCGCGGCGGCCAAATGTTGCCGGAGCCACTGAACGTCCAGGGCTCGGCCCACGAATAGCGGCGGACCATTCGGAATGCGGAATCGAAGGGGAATGCTCATGGGGTACGATGGAAGGCGCTCCGAAAGAGAGCTCGCGCGTCCTTCTTCAACGCGCCGTTCGCGCGGATCCACTCCAAAACCAGCACCCCGAAAACCGGCGTTCTCGCACCGGAGATCAGCGTCCGAGCCGTCGCTTCGAACGCACGAGCCACCCCAGGAAACCTACCAAGAATATCCAGATCCCGGTCGCTCCATGGGTCGGAACGCCCGCGGCGCCACAGCCGCCATCTCGACGACCCGACATGGCATCGGGCGTCATGGGATTCATCATCGGGTTCGGCATCTCAGGCTCGAGCGACGGGTCAACGGTGACGCGAAGCTCGAGCTGGTCGTCGGGAAACCCGCCCCGATCCGAGAACCAGCCGCCCGCCTCGTCGTAGAGCCCGAAGAACTGCGGATAGACTCCCTCTTCGAGGGGCGCGTACACAAAAAACTCGAAGCGGCCGTTGTCTCCCGGACCCACCGGATCGGTCACCGTCGCAGCGCGGGAAGGTGAGAGCCAGTCGTCGCCGCCGAGAACACTGTCGACGTCGCGAGGTTCGGTCGCCGTAAGAAACGTGCTGCTAGGAAGCCACGTCTCGGTTCCCCGGTTGCGGAGCGTGATCGCGCCAAGGCGCCGATCCCCCGGCGCGAGGACAAACGGCTGACTCGCCAAGGGGAAGCTTTGCTCGACGAACTCCGCGCGGTAAGGACTCCCTCCGCCCTCCCAGAAGTCCGCGCCCATCTCGAAATAGACATCGACCCCGTGGCTTCGGTACCGGGGGAGGCGCTCCGGCCAGCATCCACTCGTCGGTCGGCAACCGTTGTAGTACCGAGTCACCGTCTCGGCCCAGGTGTCCATCAGGGCATTGTCGACCCGAACGGAGTTCATCCATTCGATCGCCTGAGCCTCGGTGTCGACGCCATCGATGAATTGGCTCCGAATGACCATATCGATGACGAAGTCGACGGCAGCATCGACGTTCCCGGCAATGCTGAGCACCCGGTCGCCCTCGCGCGCCAAGGTCTCTTCATACGTCCCCGCATCGAACTGAAACATGCCGAGGCCGCCCTGGCGAATCTCGCAGGGACCGTCGCCCGCGCCGGCCACCACCGGGCCACCGCCGCAGTCGGGATGGGTCGGCCCCTGGCACGCCCAGGTGAGCTCGCGCCAGCAGTGGCTCATCTGGGTCTCCGCGTCCGCAACGCCGGCGAGGAGCCAGCCCTGGGTCATACCCCGGCTCGCCGCGACGTCGCGAATCATGCCCGCGCGCTCTCGCCGCTCTGCGTCGGAAAGAAGAGAACCCACCGAACCCACGGAAACCGGCTCCGCGGCACAACCAGCGAGCACCCCGAACGCCAACGCCACCCCGAATGCCCACCGACCCATCGTCTTCGGTCTACGGGAAGCCACGGTCAAACGCAAAGCCTGACCGGGACGGTTCTCACGAAGCGGGCGAAGGAGGCGCGTCCTGCTGCTCGGCCGGCTGGCTCTCCCCCGCTTTGCCGAACGTAAATGCGTTTCCGTCGAAGTCGACTTCGATGATATCTCCAGGACCGTAGCCACCACGAAGCATTTCGGCGGCGAGTGGATCCTGAAGATTTTTGAGAATCACTCGCTTGAGCGGACGCGCTCCGAACGCCGGCTCATAGCCGAGTTCGACGAGTTGATCCTTGGCTCGGTCCGTGACCGAAATGTCGATGCGCCGATAGCTGAGAAGCTGGCCGAGGCCTTTGAGCTGAATCTCGACGATCCCGCGAAGGTCTTCCTTGCTCAGCTGGTTGAAGATCACCGTATCGTCGATCCGGTTAAGGAACTCGGGGCGAAAGCTCTTGCGAAGCTCAGTCTCGACCTTCTCTTCGAGCGCTTCTTTGCTTCCCTGGTGGTCGAGGATCGCGTGACCGCCCACATTGCTCGTCATGATGACCACGGTGTCGGCGAAATGCGCAATCCGGCCCCGCGAATCGGTCAGCCGACCGTCGTCGAGGACCTGGAGGAGGATGTTGAACACATCGGGGTGGGCCTTTTCCATTTCGTCGAAGAGGACCACGCTATAGGGCCGCTGGCGCACCGCCTCGGTGAGGTAGCCCCCCTCGTCGCTGTCCACATATCCCGGAGGCGAGCCGAGAAGGCGCGAGACCATGTGCTTCTCCATGAACTCGCTCATGTCGAGGCGCGTGAGCGAAGCTTCGTCATCGAAAAGAAACTCGGCGAGCGCCTTCGCGAGCTCGGTCTTTCCGACGCCGGTCGGTCCAAGAAACAGAAACGAGCCGATCGGACGCCGGGGATCACGAAGACCCACCCGACCCCGGCGCACCGCCTTGCTCACCGCGGTGACGGCGATGTTCTGACCAATGACGCGCTCTTGAAGCCGAGCTTCCATCCGAAGGAGTTTCTCCTGCTCCTCCTCCATCATCTTCGAGACCGGGACCCCGGTCCACGCGGCGACCACGTCGGCCACGTCTTGCGCAGTTACGGTGTCGCGGACCGTCGTCGACGCGGGGTTTTCGCTCAGCCCCGCCTCGGCCTCTTGAAGCTGCTTTTCAAGGAGGGGGATGGTGCCAAAGCGAAGCTCGCCCGCCCGCGCATGGTCGTCGCTCGCCTTGGCCTGCTCGTATTCGCTTCGCGCGGCGTTGAGCTCTTCTTTGAGATCGCGCACCGAAGAGAAGTTCTTTAGGTCGCGCTCCCACGCTTCGCGCATCCGCTGGATCCGCGGCACGAGCGTCTCAGCCTCCGCGGCAAGCTGCTCCCGGGAGTGCACCGAGTCGGCGTCGTGATCGTTCTCGAGCGACTTGCGCTGAATCTCGACTGCCTCGAGGCGCCGTTCGAGGGCGTCGAGCTCGGCGGGACTGCTTTCCATCTCGACGCGGACTCGCGCCGCGGCTTCATCGATGAGATCGATCGCCGACTTCGGAAGCTGAACTCCGGGAACGTAGCGCCGGGCAAAGTTCACTGCGGCCACGAGAGCGGGGTCCCCGATCCGCACGCCGTGGGCCACTTCGAAGCGTTCAACCACGCCGCGGAGCACCGCCACTGCGTCGTCCGGCGTTGGGGGCTCGATGGGAATGCCCACGAACCGACGCGCCAGAGCCCCGTCCTCGAGCGCCTTTCGGGCCACATCGGGCGTACAGACCGCGATCACCTGAAGCTCGCCTCGACCGAGCGCCGCCGCGAGGAGATCCCCCGCGCCCGACTTG
>JBCCZL010000132.1:0-18728 GCA_039187775.1 Myxococcota bacterium | reverse complement strand
GGCGGCGAGTTCGTTTTGCCACGCGGTCGCGGTGTGAATGGGAATCGAGAGCTCGAAACCATCTTCCTCACCAGCGAGCGACGCGCGGGCCCGAAACCGAACTTCCCCGAGCTCGCTGGCACGTACATCGAAGCGCACCACTCCCTGGGCTCCATCGGCGACGGCGATGGTCTGCGCTGCGGGGCCCTGAAGCTCCGCGCCTTCGACCTGAAGCTCGACCCGCACGTCGCCGCGCTGGCCGGTGTGGTTGTGCACCACCACCGAGGCGTCCACCTGGTCTCCCTCGGTGAGAAAGCGCGGGAACGAAGGGGTCAGCTGGAGCGGCTTGCTCGCAGTGATCCCCGCGTCCCCAGAGCCAAAGCGGGCGCCGCGGTCGGCGACGGCGGCCATCACTCGCCAGCGCGTGAGGTTGTCGGGAAGCGGCACCCGCACCCGGGCGACGCCCTGCGCATTGGTGACCACGCCTCGCGAGAAGAACGCGGTCGACAGGAACCGGCTCCGAAGTGCTGCGGTCTCGGCCTGCCCCCCTCCCGAGTCACCGCCCTCGTCCTCCCACTGTCCTTCGTCGTTCGAGGTCCAGCGGGTGAGGTTCGACGCGTTATTGATCGATAGCGGCTCTTCCGCGTAGGCGGGCCGAAAGGGATCGGGCGTGCGATAGCCGGTGAGCTGAAGGACGCCTTCGTCCGCCGCCCACAGCGTGACCTCGGAGCGAACCGGTCGGCCGCGGTGGTCGCGGACTCGGACCCGCACATCGGCGGTGTCGCCCGGCTCGAGCGCTCCGGATACGGGCTCGACCTCGACCTGGAGGCGCCGCTCCGCGGGGCTCACGTGAAGCTCGGCGTAACCCATGCGAAGCGGCACCCCGCTCGCGGGAGACGCGGTGCCACGACCCCGCGGTACGATCATGACGCCGAGGAACGCGTTCGGAAGATGGTTTCGGCCCACGCGGACTTCGATGGGGGTTTCCGACCCCTGGAGCTCCATCGTCCGTGCTTCGAGGACTCCGTTCCGTTCCACGGTCACGAGCGCGGTGCTCTGCTCGTACGGCGACATCGCGAACGCTTGGACGGTGTCTCCCGGCGCGTAGCTGTCCTGGTCGAGCATGAGCTCGAGGCGCGGGTGGTTGTGCATCGGGCCGTAGTTCTCGCCTCCGTACACCCAGATGGACGCGCGCGATGCGCTCGCCTGCCCGTCGGCTTTGGCCTCGACCCAGTAGGAGCCCCCCTCGGTCAGCTCGAAGCGCGCGGGAGTTGGTCCGGTCCGGCTCGTGATGCGTTGGGTTGAAACCGTCTCTTCGTCCCAGTAGCCATCGTAGCGAACGCCGTGCGCGCCTTCTTCGGCGGTCGAGCGCCACACCCGGCGGTGAAGGCTGACTTCCATCGGCCGGCCGCTCACCGGATGGCCTTCGGCGTCGATCGCGAGGAGTTCGACCGTCCATCGATCCCCCGCGCCCGCGATCCATCGGTCGTTCTTGACGCCGACCATCGTGTCGACGGTGGAGAGGGTTTGCACGGTGCGGCCGGTGACCGTGTCATCCGCTGCGTCGGTCACCGTGGCTTCGACGATGAGGTCGATCATTTGAGGCGTCGCCGCGCTGGTCGGAATCTCGGAGCGCCGGATCACGATCTGCCCCGCCCCGGAGTCGTCGAGGGTGAGTTCGCCCCTCGTGAGATAGCGGGTATAGCCGTTGCCCTCGCGCTGAAATCGAAAGCCCGAATGCCCGACCGCGCGGATTTCGCGGCCTCGGTACTGAACGTCGTAGCGGACCTCGCCTCCCGCCACCGGCGCGCCGTAGAGATAGTTTGCCCGAATCGGCAAGGTGAGCTCATCGCCGTCGAAGCTCGCGCTTTCCGCCGGCGGGACCTCGACCTCGAAGGTGTTGGCCCGAAACTCGCCGACTTCGAAGGCGTGGCGAAGCGCTCGCCCGCCGCGGGGAGTCGCGGTTACGTGGTAGCGACCGAGTCGGCTCCCCGCCGGGATCTCCACCTCGCTTCGAAACGTACCGAAGCTGGTCGGCCGGAGCGATCGGGTGGAGAGCACGGTTCCGTCGGGGGCGGTGACCGCGACTTCGACGGGCACCCGGGGCGGCTGAAGCGATCCGTCGGGCTGGCGCTTTCGCAGAACGCCGAACAGGTGGACCTTCTCTCCCGGGCGGTAGATCCCACGTTCCGCGGTAACCATGCCTCGAAACGCCTCGCTCCCGCCGTAGCTGTAGGGCACGCCGAACTGCCAGGACTGGATTCCGGTGCTGAACTGTTCGGACGCGTACGCAAAGCGGTCTCCCTTTTGGACGGTGGCCACCAACGGGAAGGACCAGGGCTCTTCACCCTCGCGGCGAAGGTCATCGGTGCCGGGCAGCGTGACGAGCCCGGAGCCGTTGCTTCGGCCTCGAAACCGGACGTCGTATCCCACCTGAACCGAGACCGCGGCATTGGCCACCGGCTCGCCGGTGACCGTGTCCACGACCCACACGAGGCCCCCGGTCGCGGCGGTTTTCATCGACACGGCGAGATCTGCCTTCTGCACGATCGTCGCCACCGCCCGTGCTCCGGGAGCGTCGACCACGACGAGGACCGGGTCACCTCCGGCCAAGCCAAATACGTCGACGCCTCGATGGACTGAGCCGCGGTTGTTGGGGGCCCGGAGCTCCTGCTCACGAACCCGTGCTTTCATCGTGTCGGGCAGCCGCTCGATGGGATCGGTGCCGTCGTAGTGAACTCCGGCGAGACTTCGTGCATCGGCCAGCTCTTCCGCTTCGATGGGAAGCACACGAACTCGAGCGCTCGCGGTTTCTCGGAGGACTACGGGCAGTCGGCCCTGCGAGAGCATGGTTTCGCCCACCGGGAGGCGGACGTGGGGTCGGGCGCCGCCGGTCTGAAACGCGTATTCGATCGGGTTGCTCGTGCGGCCGGTGCCAACGTCGGAGCCCGCCGGCAGGCGCAGCACATAATCGGTCAGCCGGCGGAGCCGTCCGGTGAGTCGAACGGTCCGGCTGGGGTAACGGTTCTCGGGAAGGAGGGTCACCGGAGGGCTGGTCACCGAGAGGAGCGCGACCGCGTTCGGATCGACGTCCCGGTCGAACTCAAGCTCAAGCACCGCTTCACGCGGATGGCACTCCTCGCAGGAGATCGATGCGGACCGGACCTCGATCGAAGTGATCGCGGCCTCCTCTTCTTCGCCATTGGGCCCCTCGCCATACAGCTGAGAGCTCAGCACGCAGGTCGAGAGAATGACCAGGACTCCGATCGCCCGGGCCGGAAGGTGATGGGGCGTGGGAGACTTCCCCTGGTGGGTTGGTTTTTGGCTGATCACATCGACCTCTCGGGCTGGGCTACGGACACTTCGATTTCGTGAGGAGGAAAGGCACCTTCATCGTCTTCTGCGCGGAGCCGGTGGCGACCCGGCTCGAGGAGCAACGAAGTGCGAAATGGAGGGGACAGCTCGGCATAGAGCGCGTCGTTGACGAACAGCCGAATGCGTGCGGCGGGCGAACGAACCTCCACCCGGGTGTGCTGCGACGTGCGGGGAAGAAGCGGATCGAGCACCATTCGAGCGTCGTCGTGAGGGGCGATGATCCGAGTGTCCGAAGGGGTGGTGATGCCCCCCTGACCGAGATGCCGCCCGGCCAGTTCGGTGACCGTGCGACGTGCACAGTTCGTCGAAACTGGGCGACCGGTGTCGGCGCAGAGCTCCGCGGACACAATGCCCGGGGGACGAGCGAATCGAGCGGGCTCCTGCTCGGCCATCGCTGCAAGCATCGCGTCGCGAAAGAGCGGGGCGGCGCCTTCGATCGACAGGACGCCCCGCATGGGACGACCGTCGAAGTTTCCGACCCAGACCGCGACGGTGTGCGACGGGGTGTAGCCGACGACCAGATTGTCGCAATACGATTGAGAGGTTCCGGTCTTCACCGCGACCTCGAAGGGGAAGTCGAGGTCCGTTTCGAAGCCGAAGGTGGCCCGGCGAGCCGCGGAGGAGCTCATCATCCGGGTCACGAGGTATGCGGTTTCTTCACTGAGCACGCGCTCCGTCGGCGACGGGGACTCCGAGAGGAGCCGGCTCGGCCGATGCACCCCGCCGCGGGCGAGGGCGGCGTACGCCCCGGCCAGATCGACGAGCCGGACCGGTGTCGCACCAAGGGCGATCGGGAGGCCTGCACGTTCATCGATCGGCCCGAGGCCCGAGTTTTTGAGCAGCTCGACCACCCTTGGCAAGCCGAGCTGGTGGGCAAGCCGCACCGCAGGAACATTGAGCGATCCGCCGAGCGCTTCTTCGAGGCTGACCCAGCCGCGGTGCTCGCCGAGCGAATGGGGGCGGTACCCCGCGAGGTCGATCGGTGCATCGAGGATCGGCGTGGCCGGGTGGGCCCCATCTTCGATCGCCAGCGCGTAAATGAACGGTTTCAACGTCGAGCCCGGCTGCCGGCGTGCGGTCGTCGCGTTGACTGCCCCCGACACCTCGGCTTCGCCGTAGCGACGCGACCCCACCATCGCGAGGACTTCGCCGGTGTCGTTCGAGAGCACCACGATCCCCGCCTGGGAGACCGCGCGATCGGCGACGGTTTCGAGGTGAAGTCGAAGCCGCGCTTCGAGAGTCGCCTGAAGGGAACGATCGAGAGCGGTTCGAAGCTCGACCTGGCCTTTGGCTTGAGCCTCCTCGAGCTCATCGGAGAGCAGGGCCGCGTCCACGAAATGATGGGCGGCCGGCTTCCGGTGCGGGTCGATGAATGCGAGGGGTTCCGTGGCGGCGGCTCGCGCTTCGTCGCGATGGATCCAGCCGCGGCGAACCATGTGGTCGAGTACGTGACGGCGTCGCTCAAGGGCGCGATCGAGGTGATGGTCGGGGTCGTAGCCGCTCGGTCGGCGCGGAAGGATCGATAGGAAGGAACCTTCGCCCAAGGTCAGCTCGGAGGCGGGCTTGCCGAAGAATCGCTGCGCTGCCGCCTCGATTCCGTAGGCATTTCGCCCGTAGTACGCTCGGTTGAGGTACTGAGTGAGGATTTCGTCCTTCTCGAGCGTTTGCTCCAGACGAACCGCGGCGACGGCCTCCCGAAGCTTGCCCCCAAGGGTGCGGGGCTCGGGGTCGAGGAGCTTCGCGAGCTGCTGTGTGATCGTGGAGGCCCCGTAGCCGAGGCGGCCTTCTCGGAGGTTGAGCCTCAGCGCTCGTCCGATGGACGCGAGGTCGATGCCCGGGTGTTCGTAGAAATAGGCGTCCTCGCTCGAGAGGGTCGCGAGAAGCACCGACGAGGCGATCTCATCGAGCGACACCCAGCGTGCATACCCTCCGTGCTCCCCCCGGATTTCGTGGAGGATCGAACCATCGCTCGCGAGGATCCGTGTGGACTCGAAGCCGTGGCGGGCCAACGCCTCTTCGGGATAACGAAGAGAGGAGAGCAGCAGCACAGCCGCCACCGAAAGAGCGCCAACCGCGAGGCACGCTTTCCTTCGGAACGAAGAACGCAAGAGGCCGTCGAAGCGACGCGGTCGAGAGCGCAGCACCACGGCGCGGAGATACTCAAGTTGAATGCCACCCGGACTGCGTGCGGTTTGTGGTTCGCGATGCGACGGTTCGTGGGATCCACGCCACGATGCTGTGGGACCGCCGACACAACCGAGCTTCAGGACGATCGGCGGAACGAACTTCGGGTCGGGGCGCTGCTCCGTTCAGGCTGCTCGGTTCAGGCCGCTCTGTTCAGGCCGCTCTGTTCAGGCTGCTCGGTTCAGGCCGCTCCTCTGTTCAGAGCCATGCTCGGCTCAGGGAACACGAGAGTCGTGTTCCGGTCCTGGCCCCAACTCGGCGAGGATGCGGCCAGCTCCGCCCGGTGGAGTTCCGGCTCGAGCGCGGCAAGAAATCACGAGCCGTCGCCGGTGTACGCCAACGCCGACCACCCCTTGGGGTGATTGGCACCAGTGGAATTTAGCCGTACTGTACTACTACGCAAATACACGAGGAGCCGGACGACAAAGGCAAGCTTTCCTGAAAGGGAAGGTGCGCAAAGCCATTGGCCTACAGGAGCAGGGAGCTCCCACGGTTTGAAGGGCTACCACCGGCATTCGAAGATCGGCTCCTTCTTCTGTAAATCATGAAGAAAAAGGGGTCCCACATGACCATCCTACGAACTTCCCTCGTCCTCGCCACGTCCGTCCTCTTTGGTTGTGCCGGCTCGGTGCCCGCACCTTCGACCGCCGCTCCCGATCCGCTGCCCGAACAGCTGAGCGCGGCGCTCACCGAGGCCCTCGATTCGTACGAGGCCGAGGTCTCCGCCGCCTCGACCCGCTGGTATCCCAGCTACGAAGCGAGCGCCGCGGTGTCGGCCAATCTCGCCAAGGCCGACCTCGACGCCCATCTTGTCGATGCCCTCGCCGCCCGCGGGCTCACCCTGGTGGAGCTCAATCGCTACGCCGAGCAGAACCCGCACTTTGTGCGTCAGGAGAACGCTCGCTACGAAGCGCGCGTCGCCACCCTTCGACCCTCGATCTACGCGGTCCTTGGCAGGATCGACCCGGAGCACCCGTCGCTCCAGCACGTGGTCGACGAGGCCTCGGTGCTTGCTGCGAGTACCGATTCCCGGGCGACCACGACGCTCGCGCAAGCCAACTAGCTGCCTAGCGCTCCGCGCTTCGAACCCACAGACTCGGCGCCGTGCCTTCGGCGCCGAACGCAATTGAGGACCGCGTCCCCTCACCCAAGGTGCGCGCTAAGCTCCCGCGGGTTCTCTTCGCTGCGTTCGCATTCGTTTCGGGTGCGGCGGGACTTGCCTACGAAGTCGTGTGGCACCGCGCGCTGGCGGTAGTGCTCGGGAACTCATCCTTTGCGACGGCCGCGGTGTTGGCCGCGGTCATGTCGGGCATCGGGGTTGGATCGTTGGCGCTCGGACGCTTGGCGGACCGAGGCGACGGACTTCGTCTCTACGGGCTGCTCGAACTTGCGCTGGGCATCACTGCGGCATCCGTTCCGTGGCTCGCCGATGCTTCGTCCGGCGGGCTCACTCCGCTGCTGGGGATCGTGGGGCCCGGATGGAGTTCGTTTGCCGTCCGCTTTGCAATGGCGGCGCTCTTGCTCCTGGTGCCTTCGTTCTTGCTCGGCGCCACCCTGCCCGCCCTCGCCCGGGCCCTCGTGCACTATCGGCGCGTTCCGAGGGAGCGGGTGGGTGGTGCGGTGGCGGTGGTGTACGCGGCGAATACCCTCGGCGCCGCGGTGGGGTGCGCGCTCGCCGGATATCTTTTTCTCGCGTCGCTAGGGCTTCGGCTGACGAGCGCGCTTGCGGGCGTTACCGATGTGTTGCTGGCGTTCATCGCGCTCGCGCTCTCGGCGTTCCTTCGAGGACGGAGTGCCAAAATATCAGGGCGCTCGTTGCCGAGCACGGGCGAGGATCTGTCGACCGAGCCGTCCAACGAAGCCGGCGAAGTCGATTCCGCGACAGTCCCGGGACGGAGAAACCCGCGGGTCGGGCAAGCCTCGGTCCTTGGGTTGGCGGCGTCGTCGGGGTTTCTCATCCTCGGCGCGGAGACGGTGTGGACGCGGCTCTTTCGCATCGTGTTCGGCCACGATGTCCACGCGTTTACCGCGATGCTGGTGTGTGTCCTCGTCGGCCTGAGTCTTGGCGCGGGAGTCTATGGGCTTCTCTCGCCTCGCGTGCGTGCTCATTCCGCGCTCCTCCCCGGCCTCTTCGTGTTTCTGGCGATCGGTTTGGTCGTGGTGTTTGCGGCGGTCGGTCACCGATACCTGCACACCGGCCTCGACATCCTCGGGCTCGAAAGCGGTCTTTCGATCGCGCGGACCGAGCTTCAAGGGCTGGCGCTTCAGCTGGTGTTTGCCGCGGTGGTCGTTCTCCCAGCCGCGATCGCGGCGGGACTCATCTTTCCGGCACTGGTCCAGGCGGTTCAGCCCACGGACCTCGGCGGTCCGGCGGCCGGGCGCCGCGTGGGCCAAGTGCTCGCCGCGAATACCCTCGGCACATTCTTCGGACCCCTCGTGGTATCGCTTGCGCTCACCCCCTTCCTCGGTCTTGGAGGGGCAGCGCTGTTCCTGGGCGCGGTCGCCGTCCTTGCCGCCCTCCTCCTTGCCCTCCGCCAGCGGCGGCATCGGGGACCGATCGCGGTCGCGTCCGCGCTGGTGATCGCCACGGCGCTGGCGCTCGGTCCTCAAGCGCTCCCGCGGAAGATCCTGGCGGAGAAGATCGGGCCGGCGCATCTTGACTTTCTCTTTTACGAGGAAGGCCGAAGCGCCACCGTCGCGGTGGTTCGAAATCAGATCAACGGCGAGCGTCAGCTCTTCGTCAACGGCATCAACGAAGTCACGACGCGGCTCGTTCACGACCAGAGCTTCGAGCTTCTTGGGCACCTCGGCCCTCTGCTTCATCCGGCTCCGGAACGCGTCGCGGTGATCTGCCTCGGCGGTGGCCTCGCTGGAGGCGCGGTCACCCGCCATCCGGTGAAGGAAATCGTGGTGGTCGATCTCGAGCCGGCGGTGGTGGGGGGCGCTCGACGCTTCGCTGATTTGAATCATGACCTGCTCGACGATCCGCGGCTTCAACTGATCATTGACGACGGTCGAGCCCACCTTGCGACCACCACGAATCGGTACGACACCATCGTCCTCGACTCGACGCACCCGAGGGCAGTGGACTCGTGGATCCTCTACACGCGCGAGTTCTATGCGATCGCTCGACAGGCCCTTGGCGACAACGGGGTGCTCGTCCAATGGCTTCCGCTTCATGGACTGAGCGTCGACGAGTTCCGCATCCTGGTGAACACGTTCCTTGCGGTGTTCCCCGATGCCACCCTCTGGACCAATGCGGGTTACGAGCCCTACGGGCTGACCGCGTACACGCTCCTCGTCGCGAAAAAGGCTCCCCTCCGCATCGATCCGAGGGCCCTTGCGGAGCGGCTCTCCGAGCCAACGCTCCACGCGGCGCTCGCGCCGTGGGGGCTCCACACTGCCGAGGAGGTACTGGAAACACTCCACGCCGGTCCAGACACGCTGCGTCGCTGGTCTCGCGGCACTCCGATCAATGTGGACGATCGACCCCTCACCCAGTTCGTTACGGAACACACCCGGGCTTCGCCCATGGTGCCGGTGCGGTTGCTCGAGGCGTTCGAGCCCCCGGTGGAGCTGATCGAGGGCGAGCTTCCCGCCGGTCTTCCTGCGCGGTGGGATGCGCAACGAGCGCTGCTCGCCGGCGAGCTCGACCGCGCAGTCCGGCACTGTCCCGAGTGTCTCAAGCTTCCGATGTTCGTGGCGGCCCGGGCGGAGGGTCCTGCCTACTATTGGGCTCTCGCCGAGCGCTACACGGAAGATCCTGCTCGGACCGTCGAGGCAGCAGTGGGATTCCTCGAGCTGGGCCAGCCGAGCGACGCCGCGCAGGTGCTCCGAGCCGGAGTGACACACGGACCAACGCGCACGACCCTTCACTTTCACTTGGGCTTGGCGGAGGAGCGGAGCGGGAACTTGGGAGCGGCGATCGACGCGTACCGCGCAGCGCTTGCCACCGACCCCGACCATCTTCTCTCGCGAATCAACTTGGGGCGCGCGCTGGTCGTCGAACGGCCCGGTGCGCCGGACGCGGGGATCGCGGAGCTCGAGCGCGCGGTCGCTCAGGATGGGGCGGTTTCGGCGAGCCGGGCGGGCCTCGGTTGGGCGCTGACGTATCGGTCGGGAGAGGCTCCGCGGGCGGAAGCAGAGCTCCGCGAGGCGCTTCGGCTCGACCCCCGGCACCGCGCGGCGGCGATCACCCTCATCGATCTGCTGGTCGCGCAGGGTCGGATCGACGAAGCCTCGGAGCGGCTTGAAGAGACGCGACGATACTGGCCAGAGGATTCGACGGTGGCCCGGGCCGCGGACGAACTCGGTCGACTCATCGAGTGATCTCCGGTCGCACGCTTTGGCACAGCTCCGCCTGGGTGGGCGGAGCGTGCACCGAGGACGCGACGGACTCCCAAGCGCTTAGCCCGGCACCTTCTTTGCTTAAACCCTGGCCGAGCTCGCCTTGGGCTCCCGCGAATGCGGCTTTTGCTTGGAGATGATCGATGCGCATATTGCTTTGTTGTTGCTGCGTGGTGTTGGCCGCCTGTCCTGAAGACCGAGAGCGTACTGGAGTACGAGATGCGTCACCCGACGCGTCCTTCGACGGGGCGCTCGATGCACGCCCCGACGTCGATCTGAACTGCGTGCCGAGCGACGAAATCTGCGATGGCACCGATCAGGACTGCGATGGCGAGGTCGACGAAGGGGCGCCCCTCGGCTGCGGACTGAACGAGCTTTGCATCGCGGGAAGCTGCAGCTGTCCGGCCGAACGCCAATGCGGGGGAGGGTGCGCCGACATTGGCTTTGACGAGGCGAACTGTGGGATGTGTGGCAATCAGTGCCCTGGCACGCAGGTATGCGTAGAGGAGTCGTGCTGTGAGCCGCGGGCCACTCCGGTGGACCTGCTCTTTGTGATCGACAACTCCGGCTCGATGCTCGAGGAACAAGAGGCGCTGGTTCGAGAGTTTCCCGAGCTTTTTCGGGCGCTCACCACCGGCGATGCGGAGGGCGATGGACTCGCGGATTTCCCCCCGATTGTCGACCTGAACGTCGGGTTCGTGACGGCCGACCTTGGAGCCGGACCCCGGCCCCCGATGACGTGTGAAGAGGTCGGCGATGACGCCGAGCTTCGTACCGCCGGAGACGTCAATCCCTCTTGCATGGCGTCTTACCCATCGGTGCTGTCGTTTCGGGGGGGTGACAGCGGTGCGTTTGCTACCGACGCCGCCTGTCTGGCGAGGCAAGGAACGATGGGCTGCGGCTTCGAACAGCAGCTCGAGGCGGCGCTCAAAGCGCTGACGCCTTCGACGAGCGGGATTTCGTTTGCTAGCGGTTCCGGTCGGGGCGATGGCTCGAACGCGGGGTTCCTGCGCCCGGGCTCGACCCTCGCGGTGGTCGTGGTGACCGACGAGGAGGATTGCTCGACGGGGAACCTCGAGCTTTTCGATCAATCGGCCGTCCAGTTCGGCCCCGAGCTGAATCTCCGCTGCTTCAATCATCCGGATGAGCTCTATCCGATCCGTCGCTACGTCAGCGGCCTCTCCTCGCTCCGGCCGAGCCCAGGAAAGGTCGTATTTGGTCTGCTTGCGGGTGTGCCCGAGGAACTCGTTGCGCGCGGAGCCACCTACACGGAGATCCTTGCCGACCCCATGATGCAAGAAGTCGTGGACATGACAAATCCCACGCGCCTTGCCTCTTCTTGCCAGACGCCTCGCGGGTTGGCGTTTCCGCCAAGACGCATGGTGGAGACCGCGCGGAGTTTTCAGGCCCAAGGTTCGCCGACGGCGGTCGGCTCGATCTGCGCCGAGAGCTATCGAAGCTTTGTTCGGGAGCTGACGCAGCGAGTCGCTGGCGCCACGACCGAGTGCCAATAAGGGGTCGGGGGCCGGGGGCTGGCACACCTCGGCCCAACCCGACGGGTGCCTTCGACATCCTGATTCGCGAGCTCGAAGCGCATGGCGCGCCCGAGCGCATCGTCCAAGGCGCTCACCGGGCCGCTCAGGATGAGGTCCGCCATGCCGAAGTCATGGGCGACCTGGCCCGTCGTCTTGGGGGGATCCCGAATGCCCCCGAAGTCGAAGCGCGCCCGCTTCGCAGCCTCTTTGAGATCGCGCTCGACAACGCGTGCGAGGGCTGCGTCCGAGAGACCTACGGGGCGCTCACCGGACATGTGCAGGCCCTTCGAGCGGTGGACCCCGAGATTCGACGTGCCATGGCGATGGTTGCGGAAGACGAGACTCGCCACGCGGAGCTCTCGTGGGAGATCCACCAGTGGATTCTTCCTCAGCTATCCGAGGGCGAGCGCGCGGAGATCGCGGCGGCGCATCGGGGCGCGGTGGCGGCGCTTCGGCGCGAAGTCGTTGGCCCCGTCGACCCGACGATCGGCCGCGTGGCGGGACTCCCCACGCCGAATCAGGCGTCGATCATGGTGGACTAGCTTGCCCGCGACCTCTGGGCCTACGGGGTTGCCTAACTCGCGGCGGCGAGCGGCTCGACGTACGCTTCCGCGTCCACGGCGTCGGGGAGTCGAACTTCAAAGATCGACCCCGTTCCGGGCTTGCTGCTCGCGGTGATCGTCCCACGATGGCGCGCGACGATCTTCTGCACGGTGGCCATGCCGAGGCCGTGACCCTCGAACTCCTGGCTGCTGACGAGACGACGGAACGGCTTAAAGATCTCCTCCGCGTAGCGCGGATCGAACCCGGTGCCGTTGTCCTCAACTCTGAGGACGAACGTCGCGCCCTCCGTATCGCCGGAGACTCGCACCCATGGATCGACGTCGTTTCGTCGAAACTTGAGGCCGTTGCCGACCAGGTTCTGAAGGAGCTGATACATCTGTGATTCGTCGGCGCGGATGATCGGCAGATCCCCGATCTGAACGGCGCACTCTTCAAAACCCGGCCGGGTGAGCAGCGCGTCGGCGACTTCGCGGGCGACCGATGCAAGGCCAACCGGTCGCATCGGCTGCTCCTTGGTATTGACCTCGGCGTAGTGGAGGAGACTTCGGAGGAGGCTCTGCATGCGCTCGGTGGACCGAACCATGTGAGACATCCACGTTTGGCTCTCTTCGCTCAGCCGCTCCCCATCGGATTCCTCGACGAGTTCGAGCATCGCTCGGATATGGCGAATCGGCGTTTGAAGATCGTGCGCCGCCGCGTGCGCAAAGGAATAGAGATCGGCGTTGGAGGTGGCCAACCGATCGTTCAGGGCGGACAGTTCTTCCGCCCGGGAGCCGTTCTCGGCAGCGAGCTGCTCATTGCGACTCGCCTGTTCACGGAGGATCTTCTCTCGAACGCAGGCGGTCGTGACATCTTTGATCTGGATCAGGCAGTAGCGGTTGCCCGTGCCGGTCCAGACCGGACGAATCGTGACGGTATGTTGAATGCGATCGAAGCGCTGGTGGTCGGCCGAGGTCCCTCGAAATGGAAACGGCGAACCGCCGAGCGACCGGGACAGGATCGTGCTTCGGCCGCGTTGAAGTGCCGCCTCGACGCCCCGTTGGACTCGTCCTTCGCGAAGGTTCGGAAAGAGGCTCGCCAGCGATTGTCCGCGCGCGTCCTCCAGCCGGATTCCCGATCCCCGGGTCACCCAATGATTCCAGTCGACAATGGCGGTCGCTTCGTCGACCAGAATGAGCCCAAGGTCGGAGTAGTGGAAGGCCGCGGCCAGGAGTTCGTTGGCGACGTTCATCGTGGCGGTGCTCCGATGCCTCTAGCCGATCGCCGCGTAGATGCGTGTGAGATAGTCTTCGAGTCGGGCACCAAGCTCTCGAATCGAGCCGAGACCCATCAGGAACGCGACGTATCCGCGCACTGCGGTCTTCGCCAAGGAGAAGTCCACTCGAAGAAACATGACCCAGTCTTTTGCGGCGTCGCCGGCGGGGACCAGTTCTTCACCCTGGCAAAGGAGAGCCTCGGGAAGTCCGGTCTCGATCTCCGTGTCGAGGGCGTCCGCAAGCGCGCTCACGGTGGCGTTGAGGAGCACATTGCCGACCTCGCACATCGCCTCCTGTTCCATCTCGGTCATCGCTTCGAGGGGCACCGTGTCTCGCAGGAGCGCCCGGACCAGCTCGAGGCTTTGGCGTTCGGGAAACAGCAGCAACACATCACCGTCGAAAGGGCCGGCGAAGTTCTGCTTCACTGCAGAGATCTTCGTTCCAATGTCCTTGTCGACGAATCGGATCACCTCCTCCGGGGGGAGGAAATCCACGTGAGGGGTAGAGAGAAGAACTTCGTCTCCAGCCATGTCGCTGAGCGCCGACGCGGCCACACCAATTCCCACATTGATGATCTCGGTGAGCGCCTCGACCTGAGTATCGGAGAGCTCGCGCATTGGCCTTAGGCGAGGGTCTCGAGAAACGAGCCGACCTTTTCGGGGCTCACCGGCTTCGGAATGAAGCCATAGCCGGCGCTATCGGCGCGCTCCCGGTTGCTCCGCTGCACATTGGCGCTGAGCATGACGATCGGCACGCGGGGATGGGCTTCTCGTAGCTTGGAGGCGAGTTCGAAACCATCCATGTGAGGCATGTTGATGTCGAGAAGCATGCCCGACAGCTCGGTTGGCTCTTGCTGGAGTTGACGCAGCGCGTCGGGGCCGTCTTTGGCGGAAATGATCGTCCAGTCGGGTTTGAGCTTTTTGACGATGCCTTGCGCAAGGAGGCGCGCGGTCAGGCTGTCATCGACGATCAGCAACGTCTTGTGGCAGGCGAGCGTCATAGGGGTTCTGTACGGCTCCAAAAAGCCAGAATTGAAGCCCCGCGGTGTTCTCGGTGACAAAGCTTGTGTGAGGTGAAGGCGTTTCGTAGGGGCATGTCGCCGACGCCGGTGCGAAGCCTCGTGGCGGAGACGATCCAGCGGAAGCGGGGCGCGTGGCCACCGATATTCTTGCCTAGGAAGCCATTGACCTAGGTGCCATCGATACTCGCGGAACCGCAGCTCTCCAAAAAGAAGAAAAGAAATCCAATTTCAGAGGGTTGGACGGTCGTCGGTTCCAACCTCGAGCTCACCCTTGACGAGGAGGGGAGTATCACGGTGCAAACCGCGGAGCTGCCTCCAGTCGAAAGGACGACATCCGGTAGTCACAACTTTTGGGGACGAGGTAACTAATTGCCTCACCACGCTGTGTAAGTTGCCGAAATTAGGGAAGGCGCGATGAAGCGCCGCTGGGCTCCCGGACGGCACGACCTTCCGCGAACTGGGGTCTTGGTCTGCGTTCGGTGGAAGGCTCGATAACGGGCGCTGGGCGCTCGAACGGTAAAACGCCCTGCGCGCCCCGAGCCTTCGTTTAGAGCGTCTTGAGGTACTCCAGGATCGCGCGTCGTTCGTTCTCGGGCGCACGCGAGAGGAACGCGTGGCCCTGCACGCCGTGGCCCGGGCGCGCGCCGTCGTAGAGGTACTCGTCGTTGCCCGGAGGCGTATCGTCGGCGGGCCGCCATGCTTGCCCCACGCGTTCGAGGTTCATCGGCGCGCCGGGGGCGACGATGAATCGTACCGGGCGTTCCTCGGGCGGCGTGGCGATCGTGGCGAGGTCCGGCCACTGGCCCGCGTGGCCGTAGTGTCCTCGCGCCCACACCTGGATCAGCGGGCGCGGCACCCAGCCGTTCGTGCGGCGCGTGTGGATCAGCCCGCGCGTCATGTCGACCGCGTTCGAGGCCTCGACGAAGGCGTCGGTGACGGCGTCGAGGCGAGCACGGTCGGTGCCGACTACCTCGGCGGATACGATACGCTCGCGGTAGCTCACGCGTGGGCTCTCGCCGGGCCGCGCGTAGTGGCCGTGGCATCCGGCGCAGCGCTGCTCGAAGGCGTCGTATCCGGTGCTCGCGAGCGCTTCGTTAATAGGCCCTGGAAAGGGCAGCTCGCGTTCGAATGTGCGCATGTAGAGGAACATGCTTGTGGCAATGTGGGGATGCTCCTCGAACCAGCGCGGCCGCACGCCGACCGCCAAGTCGGCACCCACGGCGAGCGCCGCCGGAGCGCCAACGCTCACGCCATCGAATGAGCCGGTCTCGCGGTGGCGCGCTACGACGATGTCGGGAATGCGGGTCCACCCCGGTACCTCGGGGAGAGGCAGCTCGGCGCCGTACGCGTGCTCCATGGCGAGGCTGAAGCCCTCGATCGTCGCCACGCGGCCTGGGAGGCCCTCTGCGAGACGGGCGAGCTCCGCCTCGTGGGGTTCGAAGCGCGCACGCACCGCGTCCACCGTCCCCCGAACCAGCGCGCCGCGGAACTGCGGCGGCCAGGCGAGGTTGTGTCGGCGCGCCTCGCGGGCTGCGGCGGACGCGACATCGGCATAGGTAAAGCGCTCGTGCGCCGCTAGCTGTGCGAAGGCGTAGGCATAGGCGTGGATGCGGACCTGTCGGTTGCCGAGTCCCTCGATGACACGCTCGCCGTCCGCGGTGCGGACCCGACCCGCGTGGCAGGTCTGACAGTTGCTCATCACGAAGTCGACGTCGGTGTTCGGGTCGCGGGTGAGGTGGAAGCCGACCGGGAGTCCGTCAGGGTTCTCGGGGTCGCGCACGAAGCCGTAGCGATCGGCGAGCTCGCCGAAGCTCGCCCCGAAGACCTCCGGCATCTCGGCCATCCACGCGCGATAGATGGGGTAGGGGATTCCGGCCCCGTACGGATCGCCGACGCCCCACTCGGCAAAAAAGCGGTGCCCCAGCTCGGCTGAAGGAGGCTGCGCCCGGTACTCCTGGGGCTCGCTGAAGAGCTCGGCGTTCAGGGCTCCGTTTGGGGGCGCCGCACCGGTTGCGGGGGCAGAAGTCGAGCTTGGCGTCTCGGTGCCCCCGCAGGCGCCGAGCAGATAGAGAAGGACGAGCGACCGGAGCGAGCGCGGCATTCGACGCAACGTGACCGGGTCCTGTCGGAGGTGCAAGTCGGGTGGATGCGCACGTACCTCCTGAAGTTCGAGGCCATTTTCCGTCCCTGGCCTAACCTCGACCGGGCAGCCGTCCCCGCGCCGTCCTCGTCTTGCCGCAGCGAGCCATCCCTTTCCGCGTGTCATCGCGGGGCGGTGGCGATTCGTGCAAGAGATATAACGCGGGTGGTGTGCGCTAGAGGTTAGGCTTTTCCGGCGCGGCCTGGCTGTGCCGGAGGTGGTAAATGCGTGCGATGGTTGCCCTTTTGTGTCTCTTCGTCGCCGGATGCTCCAACGGAACCGGCGGTGGCGACACGGACGCGTCGCCGTCGATGGACGGATCGGTCACCTCTCGCCCGGACAGCACGGTGGTCTCGCGTCCCGACAGTACCGTGACTCGTCCGGATAGCACCGTCCCCCTGCCGGATGGCTCGGCCCCGGATGTCTCGGTGCCGGATGGCTCATTGCCGGATGCGGATCCTCCAGACGCCATGCCTCCCGGGGGCAGCTTCACCTGTACTCAGGTGATCGGTTACAGCCAGGTTGGCGAGTCCCGTGGTGGGTGGTTTACGACTGGCGGAGCCTTCGAGTCGGTCGTAGATGACGATCGATGGCAGCTTCTGTGGAATGGGGGCGCAGGAGTCGATCAGTGGCAAAACTCCGGGTACGTCGGATGGACCCGGTCGGTGATTTCGCCATGCGCCACCGCGAGCGGGGCCCCGGATCGAGTGCTCCTCTCGGTGAGCGGCCCCTACGGGGACGATGAGATGGCGTGGGCAACTGCTATTCAGGCAACGATCGCTCAGATCCGCGCCAAGCTCCCGTCGGTTCGACAGATCGTTCTCCAGCCGGTGGTTGGTGGGCCGATGCACCAAGGGTGCATGCAAGGCTGCGGCCTCGTTCGAGCCTCGTGGCAGCACGCCCACATCGACGCGGCGATCGCCCGGGTGGTCGGCGGGGATGTAGTGGCGGGGTTTAGTCCCGAGGTTCGCACCTGCGCGGACTACCGAGACGGGCTTGGGCATCTGACGTCCGCCGGTGCGGAAGCGGCAGGACGGACGATCGGCATGAACTATCGCCCCTGATCGTCCGCGATGCCGCCAAGAAGTCTGTCCCAGGTTCGGACGAGGTGGTGCCAAGCCGCGCCTTCGAACGACACGGAAGGTGCGATGTGAGAGGCGGCAGGGCAACCCGCGACTCCGGCCTCGGGCATTCGGAGATGCCCAAACCGAACGTCCGGTCGCAAGACTCAATCGACTCCGGGGAGCTGGTCAGCGGTGAGTCGGTCGAGGGTCGGCGCCTGAAACGTGGTGTCCTCAACCCCATAGCGCACCGCCCGGCCCTCCTTCATGGACTCGCAGGCTCCCTCGTCGACCAGTTCGCGGAGCACCATCTGCACTGCGCGCTTGGACACCTTGAGGCGCTGGGCCGTCTCTTCCGCCGACGCATCGCGTTCGGCCAACGCCATGAGCACACGCTCCCGAAGGTCCGGGCCCGCCGCGGGCTCCACCACCGCAAAGACTCGTTCCGGCACGATGCGCAATCGACCGTCCACCCGGTCGAGCTCTGCCGCGCCCTTCAGCGTTTGCCTCGCGCGAAACACGACTTGTCGAAGCACCGCCTGATGCTTGATCGGCACGAAAGGGAATCCCCAGATCTGCTCGAACACTTCTTCGTCGGCGATGCCTCGGTCGCCTGCGAGGGCCACCGTGGTCACCAGCTGGCTCACCCGCCGCCGTTTGTTCCAGAGCGACGGATCCAACACGGTGTAGTCGCCGTCGAGGAGTCGCACACCGGCGTCGTGGATTCGGCGTGCGCCTCGGCCGGGCACCACCAGAGTCCACGCGGCGTCCTCCGTGGCACGAAGCCGAAACGGCGGACGGGCGACCGCTCCCGAGCACCACGCCGCTCCAAGACCGGGAATCCGGCGAGGGTCGAGGCAGTCGAGGAGAAGCTCGAGATCGCGGAGTCCCAGCATCCAACCCCCGAGGGCCTCCCGAGCTTCCGCGACCGCGCGATCGAAGGGAGCCCGGTCGCCGGCCTGCCCGGCGGACAGGATCGCGGGCAGCGCCCGGAGCGCACGTCCGACTGGTGCCCCGGCCACAATTTCATCGAGCTGCGGCTCGAGGCCCGAAAAAAAGGCCTCCCATTCCACAAGGCCTCGCCATCGAGGTGCAACGACTTGACGGAGAGCCGAGATGATCAGGGCGGAGAGGAACGGATGAAACGAGTAACGCCGAACTCGAGCCAACGTCACGTTGGCGAAGTACTCCCGTTCGAGAAT
Organism: Myxococcota bacterium; assembly: GCA_039187775.1. GTDB lineage: Bacteria > Myxococcota_A > Polyangia > Polyangiales > JBCCZL01 > JBCCZL01. The sequence continues at coordinate 64 of JBCCZL010000132.1, read as the reverse complement.
GCCCTCGGTCCGGGCCATTCGCGACGCCCGGCGCGCGAGTTTGGTCGCTTGGTCGACATCCCCG
>JBCCZL010000131.1:0-18779 GCA_039187775.1 Myxococcota bacterium | reverse complement strand
TCGGGTTCGAGGTTGGTGGGCCTGGCGACGAAGGACGGCCCAAAGGCCATTCGAGGAGAGCATCGCGGTCCGGGCTGCCGAGATCGGACCCGAGGGCCGGCAACAACCCGGAACGAACTTCGGGGCGGGGGTACTAGGGCGTTGACTGAATTGCACTGGTTCGAACCGGTGTGCAGACTTTGAGGGATGGCGACCGCACGATACGAAGTGGACCCCGCCGATCCCCGCGCCCCAAGCCAAGCGGTGTGGGACGCGATGACGGAACATCAGCAGCGCGATGTGTTGAGCCGCTTGCCATCGGACATGCCCGGTTTTCTGCCGCCGGAGGGCGACGGGCACCGTCGACCCAAGACGCAGGCGCTCGAAGCCCTGGACGAGTACTTCCGTCGGATTCGGCGAAAGGTGTACCTGTCGTCGGAACTACCGGTCTACTACCCCGACGAACCGATGTTTGCTCCGGACCTCCTTGCCGTGCTCGACGTCGAGGTCTACGAGCGCCCCAACTGGGTCGTCAGTCAGGAAAAGCGCGGCCTAGACTTAGTGCTCGAAGTGCACGTCTCTGGAGACGCCAAAAAAGACGCCGAGCTCAATGTAGAGCGCTACGGCCGGCTGGGGATTCCTGAATACTTCATGTTCGAACCGACGCGCGGCCGGCTCCGCGGCCATCGATTGAAAGCGGGACAGACTGGGTACGAGCCTATCGTTCCCCAGAACGGGCGATGGGAGTCGAGTGTGCTTGAGCTGGACCTCGCGATCGAAAACGGGAGACTGCGCTTCTTTGCCGGCTCGGGGGCCCTTCCCGACGCCCGCGAACTCATCGATCGCCTCTCGGGGATGGTGGACGACGCGGTCCAGCGCGCCGAGACGGAGACCAGGCGCGCAGAGAAAGAGGCTTCCCGTGCGGAGAGAGAGGCTTCCCGCGCAGAGCGCCTCGCGCAGAAACTGCGAGAGCTCGGCATCGATCCTGAAGAACTTGATTAGGTCTCAAGACCGAAAGCCTTGGTATCGAGGAAGCCAAGACTCCGTTTCCGCTCGCCGCTGGACCCCTTCCAACGGGCCGTTCGTAGGGGCGGTCGCGGACATGTAGATGCTCGGCAACGTTTCAGGCGAACCAGCGCATTTTGTGGATGTTTTCCTCTCACGCAATCTTGAGGTCGATCGGTCGCCATGCGGCCCTCGCTAGCGGGAGCCGGCGCTTTACCGGTCTGGCGCCCGATAGAGCACGACCCGCTTCAGGTCCGTGCGCTGGCGACGTTGATCCCTTTGGGATGGCCTTGAGCTTGGTGCGGTGGTGAGCCCTGATCCGGTCGAAGAGCTAGTCCGAGGAGTGGCCGCAAGGAAGCTTCCGCCGCTCGTCTATCAGGTGCTTCCCCGTCCCCGCTACCTTCTGGTTCGCTACTCCGGGCGAGTCGAAACCGGAGAGATCGCTCGGTCCTGGTTTCGCCAGCTGGAGAGTCTCCTGCTCGACCACTCGGTCGACCAGATTCTGTGGGATAGCCGACCGGCGAAGCCTCATCCCGCCGAGGTGCGAACGATGATCTGGGATTGGCTCGAGGGCGGACGGGTGCTCAAACGATCGGCGATTCTCGTCGAATCAGAAATGCTTCGACTGAGCGCCAACCTGAGCGCGGTCGGAGGAACCCTGCGACTTCAGGCCTTCCATCGCTTCGACGAGGCCGAGCGCTGGCTCTCTCATCCTCACTGAGGCAATCGGCCGGAGTTGGACCCGTAGCGCTCGGGCCGCCGCCGCTGTGGACCTGAGATCTCGCTACAGGAGAAAACACTCAAAATCAAAGTATGCGTAGCCGGAGGTTTCGCAAAGCGAGCCATTGAGCGGACCGAACACGTCGCTTTCCACGCAGCGACCGTCGCAGAAGCCGCACTCTGCGCGCGCCGTACAGTCGAAGCAACTGGTCGCGCTCGTGCACGGGTCGCCCGGCATGGGTGGAGGCTGCTCTGGCGGCATCATGGATGCGTCGCAGCGCCCGGCGACGCAGGCGAGTCCGCTACAGCAGCTGGCCCCTGTGCTGCAATCGCCACCCACCGCGAGGCAGGTTTCGGTTCTCGTGTTCGTGCACATGCCCGCTTCGCAAATGAGCTCCCCCGAACAGAGGGTGCCATTGCAACACGGCTGGCCACCAAATCCACACTTCGGCGGGGCACACTGCCCATTGGAGTCGCAGCTCAGACCACCGATGCACGGATTGTCTCCGGTGCAGCAGGTCTGTCCCTCGGCACCGCAGCTCGAGGACGCCACTTCCGCGGGAGCACACCCGCCGACCAAACACTCGAGCCCCGCCTCGCAAGGGGTCGCCCCGTCACAGCACGCGTTGCCGTTGGTCCCGCATGCCGGGGCCGCGCGCGTACCGCAGGTGTTGGTCTCGTCGCACGCCATCGAGCCTTCGCACCAACCTTCGCAACACGGTCCTCCCGGGGTTCCGCAGCCGCGACTTGCGTCGCCCCCGTTTCCTCCATCGAGCCTCGCCGAAGTGACCCCGCCGTCGCCCTGAGCGCAGCCCCCCGTCGTCAGCACGAGTGTCCCCAGCAGCATGGTGCCCAAGAGAACTCGGAAGTGCCGGGCGATGAAGTCCGGTGCACTCATCCGCAGACTCCCCCGCGACACGTCCCGGAACAACCGTCTCCGTCCTCGGAGAGACTTCGAAGGTCGCTCCCCGTCGCCGTAAAGTGAACTCGGTCACCGACCACAACGCTCGCGACGATCACACCCACGCGATCATGAATCCGCATCGCGCAACGGTTGAGCACGCCGCATGCCAGCAGCGTTCTTTCGAATTCATGGAAGACGAGATGAGGTCCGGATTCGACAGGCGGGGACGCCACACCCCAGGAACATGAGTTGTTTCCAGCGGTTATCCGACAGGTCAGAGATTGTAAGACAGGTACGACATGGCCTGCGAGCACGAGAGTGCGGAATCCCTAAGGAAGCCGAGTATCTCGGCGCGGGATGTCCCGTTCGTTTCAGCGGGATCAATGCACGTTGAGGGGTGAGAGGCACGATGTCCGGAAGGAATCATGTCGGTTGGCGTTTCAGGTGGGCGTCATCGTGAGGCAACACCTCACCTCGAAAGCCGACGTCGATGCGAATCATGAGGAGACGTCAAATCACGCCTGTCCACGTGCGGTGGCTTTGCGGGGCGCGCCAACCCGCAACCCTCGAGCATCGCCGAGCAGACGCATCTTTGACTCTGCACATGGAACGGTGATGTACGCCCGACGACTGGACGAGGGCGCCTTTTCGTGGAAAACCGGTGGCTTCGCTCGAGCCCGGTGCGGTTCACTCATCCTTGTGGGAAGAACATCATGTCGCTTGTCAATCTGCCGTCGTCCGTTGCTTGCAAAAACCTGATCGGGGGGGAGTGGCGCGATGCCTCCGGGGATGCCCGCATCGATGTCGTGAGTCCCTACACTGGGGCAAGCATCGGAACCGTGCCGATGTCGACGACCGCCGATGTCGACGCGGCGGCGAGCGCCGCCAAGACCGCGGCAGCGGAATGGCGCCTCGTTCCGCTCAAAGAGCGGACGCAGACGTTGTTTCGCTTTCGCGAGCTGGTCCTGAAGCACGCCGACGAGCTGTCGCACCTCGCCGCCTCCGAATGCGGTAAGACGGTCGCCGAAGCGCATGCCGGCGTCATGAAAGGCATCGAAGTGATCGAGTACGCGCTTTCGATTCAGAACATGGATCAGGGCGGACACCTCGAAGTGAGCCGCGGCGTGACCTGCGAGTATCGGCGCGAGCCGCTCGGCGTGGTCGCGGGCATCACGCCGTTCAACTTCCCCGCGATGGTTCCGATGTGGCTCTACCCCACTGCGGTCACCCTCGGCAACGCGTTCATCCTGAAGCCGTCGGAGAAGGTCCCGCTCACCGCCGACCTCAGTGGAAAGCTGATGCTCGAAGCCGGCTATCCACCCGGCGTGTTCTCGATCGTGCATGGCGGTCGCGCGTCGGTGGAAGCGATCTGCGATCATCCGGATATCGCGTCGGTCGGGTTTGTGGGCTCGACCGCGATCGCAAAAACCGTCTACGCCCGGGCCACCGCGAACGGAAAGCGCGCGCTCTGCCTCGGCGGCGCGAAGAACCACCTCATCGTCGTTCCCGATGCGGACCCGGAAGTGACCATCGACGGAGTGGTCCGGTCGTATGTAGGCTGCGCCGGACAGCGCTGCATGGCGGCAAGCCTCATGCTGGCGGTTGGAGACTGCGATGACCTCATCGACAAGATCGTGGCCCACGCGGGAACCATCGAGCTCGGTCGAGACATGGGCGCGATCATCGAAAAAGCCGCGTTTGAACGACTCCACTCCGACATCGGGCAGGCGGTAGAGCAGGGCGCAAAGCTTCGCCTCGACGGCCGCAAGGTGTCGCCTCCAGAGGGGTACGACGGAGGCTACTGGCTTGCTCCGAGCGTCCTCGATCACGCATCCATGAAGATGGATTGCGCGAACCGAGAGCTCTTTGGACCCATTCTCACCATCGTTCGGGTGCCCACCCTGGACGACGCGCTCGCCCTTCAGGAGCAGACGCCCTACGGCAACGCCTGCTCGGTATTCACCACGCGCGGAGCGACCGCTCGCTACGTCGCCGAACGGTCGCAGGCAGCGATGGTCGGCATCAACATCGGCGTGCCCGTCCCCCGCGAACCATTCTCCTTTGGTGGCGCGAAGGACTCGCGCTTCGGGAGCGGCGACATCACCGGGGCCGGGGGACTCGAGCTCTTCAGCCAGATGAAGAAGATCACCAGCAAGTGGGCGCTCCAGCCTGACCAAACCTGGATGAGCTGACGGAGGCTCGCGCCGGATTAGGGAAGGACGAAGCCCTCCTTGAAAGTAGAGCTCTAGCTCCGCCGCATCGCCGGCATGTCGGGAAGACCCGCTTCGGACGTATCGACCCCGAGCGCTTGAAGGATCCCGGCGAAGATCTGAGGTTCATCCATCGTTCGGCCCAGATCAGGCTCACCGGTCGCCGGGTCGAATCCGTAGGTGAGACCAGTGTCGCGATCCACCCCGCCAAGAACCGTATTGCCTTGAGCCATCGGCGAGATGATGACCACGCCGTTGTTGAGGTCGTGGCCGGTTCCCCATTCGTTGGCGCCCGACGGACGCGTCTTGGTCCGTCCAAAGTCGGAAGCGACGTAGATCATCGACCGATCCCAGAAGCTTTCCCCGTCGGCGTATTCCTCATTCTTGAGAAGCCGAATGAGGCCGCTCGCCGCGCGAAAGACGCGATCCCACATCAGCGCCTGGGTCGCGCGGTGGCCCTGGTGACTGAAGTCGAAACCGATGGGCGTATTGAACATGTCGCCGGGCTGAAAGCTGCCGGCAACGCCTCCTCCACCGTAGACGCTGCTGATGTCCACACCCTCCTTCAGGCCCACATCGAAGTTGGGTCCGAGGGTCACCGTGCTCGACACCCCGAACTTGATCAGCAGGAACGCGAGCGCCGCCTGCGCCTCCATCGGGTCCTGCTCGAGCCGAGGAAACGCCTCCCGCACCGCGGCCGCGCTCGGCGACTCCTGAAGCCCATACTCACTCAGCGGGTAGCGTTCGGAATCCGGGAAGAAGATGAGCTTGTCGATCAGGGCCTGCTCTTCGAGCGCCGCCTGCGGCCCACCACGAATGCTCCGCCAGTGCTTGAGGCGGGGCGCTTCACCAAAGACCCGGCCAAAACGAGACATCGGGTCGAGCTGATCGTTCCGAAGTGCCCGTGCTTTCTGGAGAAGGCTCGGCTGAATGGCCCGACCGAGACCGCGGGCGCCGTCGAGGGACAACGGCCAAAGCCCCGGATCCGCAACCGTCTCGCCAAACGCCCACGACGGGACGCCCGGATCATTGCCTCGCGAGGTGTAGCCGCTCCCCGTGCTCAAGTGCACGTTGGGGATCGCGTAGTCGCCGCCGTTCCGTAAAGCGACAAGCTCCTGGAGCGTCCGCCCGTTCCAGGCCTCGTTTCCGGTGACCGCTCGACGCTGGCCAATCGAATGGTTCACGCTGGTGCGCGTCCAGGTGGCCACCATGATGTCCTCTTTGTTATCGCGAACAAAGTCCGACTGGCGGGCCACCATCGGAATCGGAATCGCGCCAATGCGGCGGCGCTCGAGGTCGACCGCGCGAAACGGAGAGTCGGCGATGTCGCTCACCTCACCGTCGGCAAAGCAGTTGAGGGTGCTGCGATTCTGCGTCTCGCTAAACCGGATCGCGAGGAGGCTGTCGATGATCGATGCGCCGCCCGATCCGGTGAGCACGATCAGGAACTTCGGATCCGCGGTCTGGTCCTGGGCGTCGCCGCGGTTGAGAATGATCGCCGGGGCCGCCGTTCCGGCAGCCACCACGCCCGCCCCCTGGAGGAGGCGACGGCGGGAGACACGGGGTCGGTTCTTGCGGGACATCGAGGATTCTCCGGCCATCAGTAAAACAACGCTTCCTGGGTCGTGGCGACGGCAAAGCAGGCAAGCACCGCCCACTCCTTCGGAGCCTCGGCCGCCTCGGTCTCGGCGGCGACTTCATCGTAGAAACTCACGATCGCCTCGAGTTCGGTGGGGTCGGGGCCCCGGCCAAGCACCTGCTCGTAGAGTTTGGTCCCTGTAGCACGAAGACTCTCGACGCTCGCTTCGGGGATCACGTCGCCAAACAGTGCCGCCGTCCCCGGATCGGCAAAGTCTCGGTCCGCCCGCTCGCCGCAGGCGCTGAGCGCGATTCGATCGTAGGCGATCGGCGCAGTGATCGGAGCGATGGGAAGGGGTTCATCAATGCCAAGCCGGTATGGCTCGACCCCGCCAACCACAATCCGGTGGGCGTCGCTGACACAATCGTATCGCCCCAGTTCGTTGCATACGTCGCTCCGGGAAAGCTCGAGGGAGGCGGCGAGGTCGGTCGCGTAGCGTTCACCGTGCTTGGCCCGCACCCGAGGCTTGGCGGATGGCACCACGAGTTCGGATTCCGGCGCCGCCCCCGGAGGAGCCACATCGTCCTCCCCGCAGCCGACCACCGCCAGCAGCGCGAGGGTCATCCCACCGATTCGTGAGACATCAAGGAACACCGTAAGCCTCCGTCCGAATCAAGTCGTGCAGCATCGCGTTGACGCTATGGTTGTGTTCGTTCTTGAGCGCTTGCCAAAGCGCCTGAAACTCAGCCTCTTCATCCGGCCGGGGCGGCTCGCCGAGGAAAAGCTCCCAGTAATCCCCGACCAGCGCCTGAGCGAACGCATCGCTATTGGCCGCGACCTCCGCCCATTCCTGAACATTCTGGACCTCTTGCCCGAAGAGGACCCCACGCTCGGGCGTCGCGGTCACCTGTTCTCCCTCGACTCGAGTGAACCCTTCGAGGCGGTTCGGCGCGTAAGTCGCGGGGAACGGAGACTCGCCGCCGCCGATGCCTTCGTAGCGCGAGAACGGATACGTCAGCGGGTCGAGGGTCGAGTGACACACCGCGCACTCCGCCGCCTGCACCCCCCGATTGTCATAGTCGACGGGTTCCCCCGCCACCGGCTGAAGGCCCTCCAGGAGCGATAGGTCGTAGCCGAGGTAAGACCGGTACGCCTGCGCCGCGGTGGTGCGGGGAATCGCGGTAAACATCGTGTTGGCCATGAGGAACCAGCGCGTCGTCAACATGCCCGCCCGCTTGTCCGAATCGACGAGCTGCGCCACGTCGACGCCGCGCTGACCAATGTCGCCGGCCAGCCCTCGCTCGGCTCGCATAAACACCGTCTGCTCCCCGTCTTCCCGGTCCACCAGATACCGGGCGGTGAGAAGCTCGCGTGCGTCGCGGCCGCCGCTTTGGGTCCAGACGAACAGGTTGTAATCGTCGAAGTAGTCGGCGAGGGGAATATCCCCCGCACCTTCGCCAGCCTTGATCGCGGCGATGGGGCCAATCTTCTTATTGGCCATGTTCCAAAGGACACCGTCGCGGCCCTGCCAGTACTCCGATGCCAAACAGCCATCGAGGGCGTCACCGAGAAAGACCGCGCTGTCGTCCGCTGCCGCAAGCTCCTCCATTTCGTTCGGGGTGGGCGAACGGCCGCAGGTGTCGAGCATCAGCTTGCGGTAGACGTAGCGCTCGTCGTAACCGCACACGTCGTACCGAAGCCGGCCATCCCCCGGGTCGATGCTTTCGCAGTCGAGGTCCGAGGGAACACTGTCGGCATCCGATGGGATCGTTCCGGCGGTCAGCTCCTGCGCGTTGGTCGCTCCGTCCCCATCCGCATCGAGGTCGGCCACCATCGCGAGGGCACTCGGGAGCGCGGCCTCAAACTGCGCGTCGTCGAGTGGGCGTGGAAGGTCCGGCGCGAGGAACATCTGAATCTGGTCGCCATACGCGTTGCGGCCAGGCGGGGTTGTGTGGCAAAGCGCGCACTCCACCGATCCAGACGTGCAGACCGGAGCATCGGCATACACATCACAGAACGCGCTGGCGCCGGGAGGCCGTGCATCCGCGTGGTTGGGGGAGACGGAGCCGAGGGCCCAGCTGATACCCCCGATGACGGCGATCACTGCCGCGCCGAGGACCAGGGCCCGACGGAAGTAGAGATGCTTCATATTCCTCGCCAGCGGTCGGTACGAATGACGTGAACGGTGAGATCGGCCGATGTCGGAGCGCGATCCAAGAAGACCGGAGCCCATACCGGACAGGGAGAAACGTCGCACGTCGCCCCCGTGCGTACGAACCGCGCAAGCACACCCATGGGCCCCAGTAATAAAGCAGGCCATCGGCGTCCTTGCATGCGGTTGTTTGTCGCAGTGGAAGTAGACTCGATGGGTCGTGTTTACGTGCAGTCAGATGCACTATTCGAGGGCCCCGGCCCGTCGATTGCGCTGCGACATGCGGAGATAGTCCTGCCGAAGGCGATGGCGCACATCGGCGGGCACGCTCTCTTCGAGTGAGATCTTCCATTCGCCGTTCTGGCGTACGAGCACCACGCTTCGGTCGATGCGGTCGGGGTTCGGAAACACGTGCGCCCGATCGTCCTGAAGATCGATTCGCATCTGGTCTTTGCCAGCTGCGACTGTCCCAAAGACAAAGCCCGCAAGCCCTTCATCCTGGGGCCCGCCAAACTCGGCAAAGCAGGCGCGGTAGCTGGCTTCGTCTCGAAGCTGGAACCGACCCCCCACTCGCATCCGCTCCTGGATTTCGTCTTGGGTAAACCCAAGCACTCCGTACGCATCCATCATCGTGTCGAGCGTCGCCTCCGGGGACGCGAAGCGGGGGTCGGGCTCTTCACAGCCTGCCAACAAGAGGAGAACTGACCCCAACACCGGCAACGGAAGCCGCATGGGCGGAGCCTACCGGCTCCCTGGATCGCCCGCAAAATCGCGCGGAATCGGTCGCGACAAATGCGTGGCTCGCGCAACAACGGTGGCCAATGGGCGATTCGCCAGCCTGAGCCCAAAATCCGTGGCCCAAACTCTGCTCCGGAAGCTCGTGATCCCTCGGCGCGTATCTGTGGAACAAGGATGGTTTTGAACGGCCTCAGGGGCCGTCCGCAACCAAAGTGCGGACAGGGGTCGAGCTATGGGAACGATGGGCTATTCTCTTGGGGTGAGGTGCTTGCTTTCCCCCGGACCGAGGGTGGTAGTGTTGGTGAGCCTGCTGACCTTTGCGGGGTGTTCAGACTCGGCAGAGGAGTGCGCGCCTACCGATTGCAGCTGCCAGCCCGATGCCGACATCTGCGTTGCAGCCCGCTGTCAGGATGGGCTGCAAAACGGCGATGAGACCGACATCGACTGCGGCGGCATGTGCGGCGCCTGCGTCGACGGCCAAGGATGCAGCGTCGCCGACGACTGCACGTCGATGAGTTGCAGCGGCGGCGTGTGCGCCGCACCGAGCTGCACCGACACCGTACAAAACAGCGACGAAACCGATGTCGACTGCGGCGGCTCGTGCCCCGCCTGCGCGACTGGCCTTCAGTGCGCCATCAACTCCGACTGCGAGCTCGGGATCTGTACCGAAGGGGTCTGCCAGGCTGCAACCTGCGTCGATGGCGTGCAGAACGGCGATGAGTCCGATACCGACTGCGGCGGCTCGTGCCCAACGTGCGCCGACGGCTTGATGTGCATCGACGCCACGAGCTGCACTTCTGGGGTCTGCACCGGGGGCGTCTGCATTGCCCCGACCTGTGACGATCTCGTGCGGAACGGCGACGAAACCGACGCTGACTGCGGCGGAGGCACCTGCGGTCCCTGCGGCGACGGGCTTGCCTGCACGATGGGCTCGGATTGCCTGTCGGAGGTCTGCACCGCGACGGCCTGTGCGGCTCCGAGCTGCACCGACATGGTGCTCAACGGCGACGAGACCGACACCGACTGCGGCGGCAGCTGTGACCCCTGCGACGACGGCGCGATGTGCACGATGGGTCCGGACTGCGTTTCGACGGTGTGCTTGGCCAATGTGTGTTCGCCAGCCAACTGCACCGACGGCGCGCTGAACGGCGATGAGACCGACATCGACTGTGGCGGCGCCTGTCCGGGCTGCGGCGATGGCCGGATGTGCAACCTGCCGGCGGATTGCCAGAGCAGCGTGTGCTCGGGCGGAAGCTGCGCGATCCCCGCTTGCGACGACCTCGTCCAGAACGGCGACGAAACCGACACCGACTGTGGCGGTTCTTGCAACCCGTGCACCGATGGCTCGATGTGCATGCTGCCCGCTGACTGCGTGAGCGGCGTGTGCACCGTCTTGGGAATGGGTGGGGTCTGCGCGGCTCCGAGCTGCGGCGACCTGGTGCAGAACGGCACGGAGACCGACGCCGACTGCGGCGGGTCCTGCCCCGCCTGCGCCGACGGGCTGATGTGCGCCGCCCCCGTCGACTGCCAAAGCAGCGTGTGCTCGGGCGGTAGCTGTGCGGTCCCTACCTGCGCCGACGCAACGCAAAACGGCACCGAGACCGACGCCGACTGCGGCGGTTCGTGCCCTGCGTGTCCGGACGGGTCGATGTGTGGGACCCCGGCCGACTGCCAAAGCAGCGTGTGCTCGGGCGGTAGCTGTGCGGTACCCACCTGCACCGACTCGACGCAAAACGGCGACGAGACCGACGCCGACTGCGGTGGTTCGTGCCCTGCGTGTCCGGACGGTGACGGTTGCGCGGTTCCCGCCGACTGTCAGAGCGGGGTCTGCTCGGGCGGTAGCTGCGCCATGCCCGCCTGCGACGACCTCGTCCAGAACGGCACCGAGAGCGACGTCGACTGCGGAGGCGCCTGTGCAGGCTGCCCCGGAGGCTCGAGCTGCGGCGGAGCAAGCGACTGCCTCAGCACGTTCTGCATTGCGTCGGTGTGCATCGTCGGGCCGACGTCCGATTTCACCGTCACCCCGTCGAGCGGTGCGGTCGTCCACTCGGTTTCCGCGACCTCTTCCGCGAGCGCGGGCGATACGCCAATCGTGAGCACCGAGTACAACTTTGGGGATGGCGCGGGCTTCGAAACCGACACGGTGCACAGCTACCTGAGCTCCGGCATGTTCATGGTCACTCAGCGGGTCACCGACGGGAACGGGCTCACCGATACGAGCACCCGGTCGGTCATGGTCAACCCGTCGACCTTTACTCCGGTCCTGCTCAGCACCACCGACCGATCGCCGTCCCCCGAGATGGAGCTCACCGCGGATCGCACGGGGATGGAGGTCGTCACCGGCTTTTACGCCAGCGTCCGCTCCGATACCGCGGTCATGCCCGGCTCCGGCATGTTCTACTTCGAGGGCCAGCGAACCACTCCGCTGTTCGGTGAGATCAGTGTTGGTGTCGCGACCGCCGCGCATCCGCTCGGGACGATCGCCGGAACCAATGCGGAAAGCGTGGCTGTCGAGACCGGCGGATCGATCTTCTACAACGGTTCGTTCATCGATAGCTTTCCCCGGACGGAGAACGAGTATTACGGGATCGTCGTCGACTACCGAGGCGTCAACCCGATCGTTCACGTGCTGATTCGGGCCGAAAATCCGACCACCTTTGCGATCGAAGAACGGGTGCACGCAACGGTGACGATGACGGTCACTACGCCCCTCTACATCCTCATTGCGGGCCGGCGCCGGGCGGTGGGTCCGCAGGCGTTCATGAACCCGGGGAACGACACCACGAACTTCCCGTTTCATTACGACCCGGTGGCGCTCCTGAACGCGGCTTCGCTCGCGGGCTCGGCGCTGACGCTCGGCTGGGGCCAAACCCGAGCCCTGCCGGCCAACGCGCCGCCGGTCATCATGCCGAGCGCTCCTACGAGCATTGCGCTGGGAGCCTCCGTCACCGTCACCGCCACCGCCTTCGACCCCGAAGACGGAACGGTCACTGACAACATCTTTTGGGAAAACCTCGCCACGCCCTACGGAGACCGGACCACCGGGGCGGGCGGAAGCTTCACCCTCACCCCCAACGCGCTCGGCATCCACCCGCTTCGTGCGTCGGTGACCGATAGCGGCGGAGAAACCACCCAGGTGGTGATCGATGTGTCGGTCACGGGAACGCTCCCGCAGTTCGATCCAGTGCGCCTCGTCCCCGACGCGATGAGCGGCGCCGGGATTGTGCTTTCCACCGACGGACTGAGCGCCTACTTCACCGCCGGTGACAAGTACGGCATTCGCGCCAACCAAGGCATGATGGGCGAGTTCCAGTACTTCGAGATGCAACGGCTCGTCGCACCAGGGAACCGCGGGGGCGGTTTGGTGATCCAAAACGGCAATCTCAACCCCTATGCGGCGCCCGATGTGCCGCCGAGCTGCTCGGTCAACCAGGGGGTGAGCATCTGGCGAAACATCATCTACGAGGAAGACTACGACCCCGGAGGCACGAACTTTGTCGGCTTTGCCGTCGACTACCGAGGCCGACATCCGATCGTCTACGTCATCACCCAGACCGGTGGCACTCCGGTGCTGTCCCACACGATGGTGCTCGACGACGTGACGGTTCCTATCTATCCGATGCTCTACGGAAATCCGACGACCCTCGGCCCCTTCGACTCGCGCATCAACTTCGGCGCCACCCCGTTTCATTACGCGCCGGTAACGGTGCTCACCGGTGCCGGAGTCGACGCCACGGGTCTCGAAGTGGGCTGGGGCGACGCCAACACCCCCTAGCTAACCACCGAACCGGCAAGTTCCTACGGAAACACCGGGCCTTTATGCGTGGCGGCTTAGCTTCTCGTCGAAGTGCCATCAACTCCTCGCTCAGACTCAGGCGAGTTCTTTGCGGACGATCTTCGTGACGGTGTTCCAGCTTCGCGTGGTGACCCGACCGTGGAGGAGACGTTCCACCGTTCCGCCGGGGCCGGAAGTGCGGCCATCGACAAGGCGAGTGACGCTGTAGGCCTGCATTCCCTCAAAGCGGAACACCGCATGGTCCTTTCGCCTTGAAAACACAGGAAGTCGGACTGCCGGAAACTTCTTTCGAGCGAACGACACGCAGCGCTCCTGGATGTTGTCGAACGGTGCGTCGGCAAATGGATCCGAGTCGATCATTCGCTTGAGCTTGGCCACCGACCGGATGTAGAGCTCCTCACGCCGACCAAGGATCGCCTCGATCTCGTCCTCCACCGCGCGACGGAACGTGGGAAGCTCGCGACTTGGATAGCGAAACGCAAGATTGCCCGTCGTGAGGTGAGACACCGGATCCTCACCGCCGTGCTCAGCCACGATTCGCAGAAGCACTGCGCGCGTCAGCCCTTCGCGCCCGACCATAATGTTTCGGACAAAAGCCACCTGTCGCGTCGCCATGCGGGCTCAGAATAGCAACGACCCATAGCGAAAGTCCGCAACGTGTCGCAGTCGCGCAGGTTTCGCGAGCCAAGCAAATCAACGCCCCGCCGAATCCGCGCTGGGCGGGTTTTGAGATGAGCAGATGAGCTCTAGGCCAGACCGAGCAGCGCGTGCATGCGGGCGAGCCAGCGGCTCTCCGCGTCCGCCGACGCCTCGAACTCGTCCGCCAAGAGACGCTGCGCCGCCGGGCTGAGCGGTTGTTGCTCGGCCCGCTCCCTGAGCGCGACGGCGAGGCCGGCAAATCCAATCGGCACTCCGCTGCGGACCTGGTGCGCCTTGACCCGTGCTTCGAACGGGGGGTCCGCGGGAGCCGGGACTTCTTCGCTCACCATTGGACCGAGTCGGTTGATCCCGTCGATCACCCGCGCCTTCCGGGCTTTGTAGGGCAACGCTTCGAGCTCCTCCGGAAGAATCGGCGCGCCCAGCCAATAGTCTTGCCGGCCCATGCCCACGGGAAACTCGCGACGCACTTCCAGCGGTTCGACGGGCAGACCGCCGCTGATGCGCACCGGCACGATCGGGATCTTCGACGCGATCGCGAGGTCGCAGAAGATCCCGCTCATCTTCTCGACGGGGCGCCGGCACTGGAGCGAACGCGTTCCTTCGATGTGGACCATCATGCTCTGCGTGCCGACGTGGTCTGCCAGCTCCTTGGCAATGCGGGGAAGGGAACTTGGGTCGTTGCGGTCAAAATAGGTGATCACTCCCGGATCGCTGACTCCGGGCCAGGTAAAGCAGTGCCGAATGAGCGTCCCGAGCCAGCTATGAAGGTGCTCGATCTTGGCGACGGTGAGGGTCGGAAGTCCCATCAGCGCCGAGGCCACGATGCTGAAGATCAGCGACTCGACGCCCACCTGATGGTTCGCGAGGTAAAGAACGCTGCGATCGCGAAGCGGCACCATCGCCGCCGGGTCCTCGAGATGAAACCCGCCAACGAAGCGCTCGATGAGCGCGTAGTAGATGTCTTCGACCGGCCAGGGACCGATGTTGAAGTGCGCGCGCCAGTAGTCTTTGACCGACGACATGTCGAGCTCCGGTGAACCCGCACTCGAAACCCGCACCCGTGCATGGTCGGCGCGCACCGCAAGCGGCAGCCGAGTGAGCGGAGAACGCTGAAGTACGGCTGCAGCCTCCCCTTCGACAGAGATGGCTTCGACCTGCCGGGGGTGGACTCCGGTTTTCCACGCGACGTGGTCCTTCACCGCGATCGCCTCGGCCTGATCTTTCGCCGGCCCGGTGAGACCGTAGGCTCGCTCGAGGGTGCCGGGCAGCCAGTTGGAGAGTCCGATATCGCGAGTCTCGAGGATGGTGGCTTCGTTCGACCGCGACGAAAGGCTCACCGGCGCGGGCTCGCCCTGAAGAAATCGACGCCGGTCCTTCGCCGGCGCTCGGCCGATCGGTCCCTTGGGCATGAGGATCTCGGTCAGCCGGAGCTCGGCAAACACGTCGCCATTGGCCCGAAGCCAGATCCGAAACTGAGGAAACCGCCGCTCCGCATCGTCGAAGCCGGCGAACGCGACCGCACCCTCGACCGGGCCGGTTCGCGGGGTGGGCGCGAGGAAGCGAACGTCGAGGCGTCGGGGATAGCCCACGGTGTCGGCGTCGGCGCTTGAATCCCATCGGTTCAGCGAGTCGTGAGGGATTCCATGCGTGGCCGCGTCGAAGAGACTCTGATGAATCGCGCCATACGGAACGGCGCCCTTTCCGGCATCGATCCGAGACAGAGACCCGTGCGCTCCCATCGTCAACCCAGTGAGCAGCTGAAACGCTGGCCCGTGAAAGAGGCGGTCGTCGCCGTAGGGATCGACGTCAGAGGAAGGGGGCGTATGGCCGACGACGTCGGGAAACGCGCCGAGGGGCTCGGGCGATCCCACCGTCGCGCTCGCCGCGAGTTCAAACCGGGATAAGGACTCGGTCTTCGCGCGGCGCCACACCAGGAGCCGCACTTCGGTCTTCCCCTCCGTCACTTCGACCTCGGTCCGAAGCCGCGTGGGGCCGTCGACCACCACCCAGCGATGCACCTGGAGGTCTTGGAGCCCCGGGACCGAAGCACCGGTCGCTCGGCCAACCGCTGCCACCATCCGATCGACCATGCTCATCATCGGAAGCGCAGGGAGCGTGTGCGTGGGACGATGATCGAGCAGCCAGCGATCGGTCTCTGGGTCGAGCACCTCTTCCGTGACCTCGATCCCTTCGGCCTCGATGGCGGAGAACTCCTTCTCGGAATCAAGGCCTTCGGTCGGCCTGCCTTCGACGATCCGCATGCCGAGGCCTCGGGCTTCGTAGATCCGTTTGCCGTCCACCCAAAGGGACGCGTCGGCGATTGCGTAGACGCCGCGCGCGTCGCGGCCGGTTTCCGCGACCTTCATCGTCGTGGTGATCACGTGATTCTCTGGAACCACCTGGCCCCGGTACTTCCAGACGTGCGGCCGATCGACAGCGATGGCCTCGAACCGCCCGTCGGGCACGTCGGCATCGAGCCCCGCTTCGAGCATGTACACCTGAAGAAGCTGAAGCATCGCCTCCATGCCGAGCGAACCCGGTTGCACCGGGTCCTGGTAAAAATGCGCCTTGAAGAACCACTCGCCCGCGTCGACGTCCTTTTCCGCACGAATCGTTCCCGCATCGAGATCGAGGTGGGTGACCCGGTCGATCATCCGAAGAAACGGTCGGGCGAGCCCCGGCGGCGCATCCTCCGCGAGGTCGATCGTTCGGTGGGTCGGTGCATCGAAGAGCGCCCGGTCTTCGTCGCCGATCGGTAGCCCGGTCTGGTCTTCAAAGGCCGCGGGCGGAAAGAACCCAAACACCGTGTCGAGCTCGTAGACTTCGACGTCGCCGAGAAAGCATCGAACGTCGAACGATTCGATGATCATGCCGCTCGAGGCAGAGATATTGCGGATGGTCACCACGGTTCGGAGGGTTCCGCTTTTCGAAAATACCTCCGCCTTGATGGCTCCCTTGCCGTCGAGGTTTCGAAAGAGAAAGTCGGAGTCGCTGGTCAGGGTGCTTCCGACATAGCTGGCGGTCCATCCGCAGGGTTGCAGCGCGGCCTCGAGCAGCACCGAAAACGGCATCACCGGAGCGCCGTTCTCTTCGAAGTACCAAGCGTCTTCGGGAATGTCGTATTCGAACTCGAACGTTCGCGCCTTTTCAAGCCCGCCCATCGCCCCATCGACCTTCGTCACCCGGCTAACGAAGTGGTACGGCGGGCCGGGGAGCCGCGGCGTTCGGCGGACGCCGTCAAAGCGCTTGTACATGGGGCCGAACGCGGTCGACGGCTTGCCCCACGCACACGCGAGGAGCGACGGATAGTCGAAGCGAAACGGCGCGGAGCCTTTGTAGGACGCGGTCGCGGCCCGGGGATCGTCGGCTCTCCGACCATGCTCGGGGAGGCTCTCGAGCGGCCAGCTCGGAACGAGCTCGAGGCCAAAGCGTCGTGCGTGAAACGCGCCGAGCCCATCGACGGTGCAAAGAAGATCGGCGTAGAGCCGCGGCTCGGGACCGTCGTGCACCTCCTCGACAAAGATCTCGTAGGTCAGGAGCTGGCTCTCTCTCGTAACCTGGCCGCGGCAGCGAAGCGAGTACTGCTCGTCGACGATGGGCTGAAAGCGCCAACCGTCTTTATCGACGGTGAAGCCGAGCGCCGAGAGATAGAACGCCATCGCCTGAACGCAGCCCTCGAGCATGAGGGTTCCCGGCATGCACGGGTCGTTTTTGAAGTGCCCGTCGAAGAACCATTCGTCGGCGCGAATGTCCGACTCCGCACGAAGGTAGCCGCGACCCCAGGGCCCTCCCTTCGGATCAAACTCGCCAACCCGATCCAGGAACAGCATGCGGCCTTCCTGAATGCGCGGAGTCCGGGTGTGCGTCTTGGTACGGTCGAAGCCGGAACCGAAACACCGCCAGGGCTCGCCCGCGGCGAACGCTTCAAGCGCATCGCGATCAAATGTGTGACCCGTGGGGAGCTGCGGAGGATCGACCCGGGCGTCGGCCCGAATCTCCTGGGTCTCCGGCCGCCAAAGAATGCCCGCCGACTCCGCGAGCTCGTCCTTTGTGAAGAACCCCGCCTGACCGCCACGCACCCGAAGTGCCGGCCGAGTCGTGCCGTCGGCCCGACGAATGTGGCAGTCGTAGTGAAAAAAGAAGAGGCGCACGTCGCCCTGCGCCGCGTGGCCGTCGACGTGAATCTCGTAGGCGAGCGTCTCTCCCACCTTCGGCAGGTCGCCGAGCCACGTCATCTCGCAGCCGAGGAGCCGGTACGCGCGCTCACCGCGGTTAAGAAAATCGGCGCCGAGGTAGCTGATCAGGAGCAGGTCCGCCTGCCCCGACTCGATCATGATGCCCGCCGGCATCCGACCGTCGTGGAGGTACCAGCTATCCGATCGCACATCGGTTTCGGTCCAGCAGACGCCCTTCTTCATCGACCCCGCGTCGGCCTCGAGCCCGGTGCACCGGTCCGCGAGAAGGAGCGGCGGTTCGGGCATCCGGACCTGCACGGGAAAGCGATCTTGCTGGGCAAAGAGCTCGCCAAAGATCGCGCTGATCTCGCCCCCCGCATGGACCTCGAGGTCGGCGCGAGAGAAGGAGAGCCCACGCGGACGAAACGCCCCCGGGAGCGAACCCGAAACCGAACCCGACGTTGCAGGAGGCATGGGCTCCGGCAATGGACTCGCTGCCAGCGCAAACACGCCGTGCTCCCCCGATGTCCTGAGGGGAGGCGATGCCTGATTGTTCCCGGCAACTCCGGGCCATGGGTGTCCGTTCCCTGCGACTGGCTCCAACGGACCGTTCGGCGCGACGGCCTCGGTCCGAACTCCATTGGCCGAAGGGATCGCGAGGGCGGATGCCGCCAACGGGAGAGGCGCCTGAACCACGGTCTCAAAAAACTGCCGATGCACCAGCGCTTGCTGCTCCACAAACGCCCGGTGCGCCTCCGCCAACCCGCGCTGATACGCCACCAGCGACCCGAGCGCGCCGGTGCCCGGGAGTAGTGCCGCAGAGGGAGCAGAGGCAGAGGCGGAAATAGGAGCAGAGGCGGA
>JBCCZL010000130.1:0-18788 GCA_039187775.1 Myxococcota bacterium | reverse complement strand
GATGGGCCGCCGCCCACGCCTCGAGTCCTGCGAACTGCTCGTCGGTAACGCTGCGCTCGAGGACCTCGAGCGCGTTTTCGAAGTACTCCATCGAGGCGTAGTTTGCGTCCAGTCGAGTTCCCCAGCGATCCAGCCCCGAGAGCTGAATCGTACCGTTGGGGTTCAGAGTGAGCTGGAGCCCATGGATCTCGTCTACCGATTGCGCGGCGGTTGGCACGGGGTCGATCACAATCTCGGGCTCCGACCCCGAAGCCTCCCCGATCTCGCCGGGTGCCTCTCCCAATGCGGCACTTTCCTCGGGAGCCTCGGCCGACTCCACTTCCGAGGAAGCCTCGCGTTCGCCGCCGCAGGCTCCGAGGAGGAGGAAAAGGCTCGGGAAAGCCAGCCGGTTCATCCTGTTGAACTTACCGCGTTTTGTCCTGACCGGGCCAACTATCGTGAGCGAACCCGCAGGCCCGCGCCGCCGAACAGCATCGTCCCCGCCGCTGAACCTGGCCCCACCATTCCTCGCCGCCTCGAAGCATCACTTGCAAAGAGTCGCGAAGTCGAATCCACGAGCGGAGGTCTGTCGGACGCCCTCGGGTCCCTCCAACCACAGCGCCCTACCGATCTCGACAATACCTCGCGGAGGACTGGGGTCTTCCGGCGAAAACCGTTATCCTGGCCCGGCGGGATACGAGATTGGGTTCCTCTCGGTGGCGTGGAGTTCGCTCGTGATTCCCGCGGTGGCTGCCTCCGCTGTGTCCCTCCTTGCTCTCCTCCATCCTGTGGTCCCTCTGGCCCCTCTGTCGGTCGATGAGCCCTAGTCTCTCACGGCAGGCGCACGCAAGTCGCGCGGCGGGGGTGGCGGGTGCCGCATGGCTGTTGATGGTCATGATGTCCGGTTGCCAAACTGGGAGCTGCCCGCCCGGCGGCGGGAGCAGCATCTTCTGCCTGGCGGAGACCTACGCCGATGCCGGGGTGTGCGACGGAGACGCCTGCACTCCTCCCTGCATGCAAGGCTCGACCTGCACCACCGACAACCAGTGCAGTCAGGGCATCACCGAGTGCGATGCGGCCGGCGTCGCGAGCTGCACCATCATCGACAACTTTCCCTACGGTACGGCGTGCGGCGAGGGCCTCGGCTGCGACGGTGCAGGGCAGTGCACGGTGTGCACGGAAGGAATCGCATGTAGCACCGGCGATCCGTGCACTCAGGGCAGCATCGTTTGCAACGACGGGGTCCCATTCTGTTTCGAAACCGATGTGGTTCCGCCGGGCACGCCGTGCGGGCTGGCGGGCGCCTGCACCGACGTGGGCTGCAGCGAGTGCATCGACGGCGCCGCGTGCAGCACCGGCAATCCGTGCACCCAGGGAACCTGGGATTGCTCGGGCCCGATGCCCGTTTGTGTCGGCGAGGTGGAGGTGCCCATGGGCACGCCCTGCGCGGTCGGCCTTGCCTGCAGTGCCACTGGATGTGACGAGTGCATCGAGAACGCCGCCTGCAGCACCGGCAATCCCTGCACTTCAGGGCGAGTTCGGTGCAATGCAGGCATGCCGGTGTGCGTTCCCGAGGACAACGTTCCCGAAGGGACACCCTGTGGCGCCGGCGGAAACTGCTCGGCGGCGGGCACCTGTTCGGAGTGCGTGGAAGGCGCCGCGTGCAGCACCGGTGATCCATGCAGCACCGGAACCCTGGACTGCTCCGGCGGCGATCCCGGTCAGTGTGTCGAGTCGGGCGCGCTTCCCCCCAATACGCGCTGTGCTCCGGGGCTCGCCTGCGACGGGATGGGCGGTTGCACGGTGTGTCTCGAGGGTGATGCGTGCACGACCCTCACGTGCGAGGCGGGGCAGATCAGCTGCGCAACGGGTGACCCCGTGTGCGCGGGGACCGGAGTGCCGGCAGCCCCCGGCGCGGTCTGCCGCACGAGCACCGGAGTGTGTGACCCCCTCGAGCGCTGCGATGGCAGCGGAGCGGCCTGCCCCGCCGACGGGTTCGCCCCGATGGGAGCGGTCTGCCCGGGGGGAATGTGCGACGGGGCTGGCATCTGCGTTCCCGATTGTGTGACCGGCGCGCCATGCACCCTTCCAGGGAGCTGCGAAGCCGGAACCACCGACTGCTCCACGGGAGCACCGGTCTGCACCGGTGCGGGAACCCCGGCCGCGGCGGGAACTGCGTGCCGGATGATGGCGGGAGCCTGCGACGTGGCCGAAGTTTGTGACGGGACGAGCCTCGCCTGTCCTGCGGACACATTTGTCGCCGGCGGTACGGAGTGCCGCGCGTCGGTCGGTTTGTGCGATATGCCAGAGGCATGCACGGGGATGGACGCGATGTGTCCGGCGGATGCGCTGGTGACCGCCGGGACGGAATGCCGTGCGGTGAATGGGGCCTGCGACGCCGCCGAGACGTGCGACGGAATCTCCGGGATGTGCCCCGCGGACGGCTTCCAGCCGATGGGCTCGACCTGCCGAGCCGCCGTTGCCGGGTGCGACGCAGAAGAACAGTGCACCGGCGCGAGCGGCGACTGTCCGATCGATGTGGTCTCTCCCGCCGGGACGATCTGCCGTGCCGGGGTCGACGCCTGTGACCTGGTCGAAGCGTGCGACGGCTTGAACCCCGCGTGTCCCGGCGACGACTTCGCGCCCGGAGGCACCCTCTGCCGAGCGGCGGTGGATGTGTGCGACACCGCGGAGCAGTGCCCGGGTGGGGTCGGTGGAGTTTGCCCTGCGGATGCCTTCGCGCCGCTTGGCACGCCCTGCACCTTGCCGACGATGATGCCCGGGGGCTGCGACGGGAGCGGCAACTGCATCGACTGTGTCCAGGGCGCGCCCTGCGACACGGGCAACGCCTGTGAAGACGGCACCACCGAGTGCTCGAGCGGGGCCCCGGTCTGTGTGCCGGTGGGGCCAAAGACGTCGGGCACGGTGTGCCGCGCGGCCGCGTCGCTCTGCGATGCGGAGGAAGTTTGCGACGGAACCGCCCTGACCTGTCCGGCCGACGCGCCGCTTGGGGCAGGTTCGGTGTGCCGGCCCTCGGTTGGGCCTTGCGACGTGCCCGACGTGTGCGATGGCGTCGACTTCATCTGTCCGCCCGATGTCGTGGAGCCGAACGGAACCTCGTGCCGCCCCGCCGCCGGGGTCTGTGATGTGGCCGAAGTCTGCGACGGCGTGGCAGCCGCTTGTCCCGCCGATGTGGTGGTGCCGAATGGAACCTCCTGCCGCGGCGCGGTCGATGTTTGCGACAGCGAAGAGTTCTGCGACGGCGTGGCGGGCACCTGTCCGCTGGACGGGCGGGTCGCGGCGGGCACCGTCTGCCGAGCGGGTGTCGACCTTTGCGACTTCGCCGAAACCTGCGACGGAACCGCGGTGGCCTGCCCGCCGGATGTCGCTTCGCCGGCGGGAACGGTGTGTCGACCCGGCGTGATGGCCTGCGACGCCGACGAGTTGTGCGATGGCGCGGCGATCACTTGTCCCGCCGACATCAACGAACTGCCGAATACGCCCTGCCCCGGAGGGAGCTGCGATACCGGCGGCATGTGCGTCATCGGATGCATCGCGGGCACGACCTGCAACACCGGAAACCCTTGTGAGGCTGGAGAAATCCGGTGCGATACCGGTGCGCCGGTATGTACGCCGGTCGGTCCAGCCGCCGCGGGCACGGTGTGTCGCGCATCAGCGGACCTTTGCGACGCGGCGGAAGTCTGCGATGGCGCGTCGATGGTCTGTCCGGCCGACGTGGCCGCCTCGGCGGGCACCGAGTGCCGCGCCCAGGCCGACATCTGCGATGTGGCCGAAGTCTGTGATGGCACCGCGACCGCGTGTCCGCCGGACGGCTTCCAGGCGATGGGCTTTGAGTGCCGAGCGGTGAGCGGCATTTGCGATGTGGCCGAGGTGTGCACCGGGGCGGGTCCCGCCTGTCCCGCCGATGGTTTCGTGATGGCGGGCACCGAGTGTCGGGCGAGCGCCGGAGTTTGCGATGTGGCCGAGAGCTGCACCGGCGTCGGGCCGGCGTGCCCGGGCGATACTCTTGTCGGCGTGGGAACCACCTGTCGGCCATCGGTGGACGTGTGCGATGCCATCGAGGCGTGCGATGGGGTCAATCCGAATTGCCCGGCCGATGCGGTCGAGCCGCCGACCACCGTGTGCCGAGCCCAGATGGCGCCCTGCGACCAGGCGGAAACCTGCGATGGCTCGACCAATATGTGCCCCGTCGATTCACCTGCGCCGGCCAACAGCATGTGTCCGGGCGGAAGCTGCGACGGCATGGGGATGTGCATCGTCGGCTGCTTCGCTGGAACCGCCTGCAACACCGGCAACGCTTGTGAGATCGGCGAGATTCGCTGCGATACGGGAATGCCCGTCTGCACGGCCGTCGGGGTCCGACCGTCGACCTTCGAGTGTCGCGCGTCGGCGGGTATCTGTGACCAGGCGGAGTTCTGCGATGGCACGAATCCAGTGTGTCCCGCGGATCAGCTCGAGCCGGTGACCACTCAATGTCGAGCGCCGGCCGGACTGTGTGACACCGCCGAGTTCTGCGACGGAGCGAGCCCGCTCTGTCCTGGCGACATGCGCGAGCCGGCGGGAACCACGTGCCGGGCGGCGTCCGGGGTCTGCGATGTGGCCGAGGTCTGCGATGGCACTTCGGTCGCCTGTCCGGCTGACGGCTTTATCGCGGCGGGGACCGAGTGCCGAGCGGTCGCAGACGTCTGCGATGTGGCCGAGCAGTGCACGGGTATCGGTCCGGCGTGTCCGGCCGATGGTTTCGTAGCGCCGGGAACGCAGTGCCGCGCCTCCGCCGGGCCATGCGACATCGCCGAGGCTTGCACCGGGGCTGGGCCATCGTGCCCCGCCGACGGCTTCTCGAGCGGCGGGGTGTGTCGGGCCGCGGTCGACGTGTGCGATGCAGCGGAAGTGTGCCCCGGCGGCCAGGCCGCGTGCCCCGCCGACGGGTTTGCCTCTGCGGGGACCGAGTGCCGAGCGGCCACCGGGGTGTGCGACGTGGCGGAGCAATGCACGGGAAGCAGCACCGGGTGTCCCGCCGATGGGGTCGCGTCCGCGGGCACCCAATGCCGCGCTTCGGCGGGCGTCTGCGATGTGGCCGAGTCCTGCGACGGAGCCTTGAAGAGCTGTCCCGCAGACGGATTCCAGCCGGCAACGACCACCTGCCGTGCCGTCGCGGGCCCCTGCGACGTGGCGGAGCAATGCACGGGAACCGGCGCGAGCTGTCCGGGCGACAGCTTCCAGTCGTCGGCCACCCAGTGTCGTGCCTCGGCAGACGTCTGCGATGTGGCCGAGTTCTGCACCGGTTCGGCGGCCGCCTGTCCCGGAAACAGTTTCCAGCCCTCCTCGACCCAGTGTCGGGCGTCGGCGGGAGTCTGCGATCAGGCGGAGTTCTGCACCGGTTCGGCGGCGGCTTGCCCAGGAAACAGCTTCCTCCCCGGAGGTACGACCTGTCGTCCGGCGGTGGGGGTCTGCGACCAGGCGGAGACGTGCAGCGGCACCGCGGCCAACTGCCCCGGCGACGGCTTCCTCAGTGGAAATATCTGCCGGGCGTCCGCCGGGGTCTGTGATGTGGCCGAGCAGTGCAACGGCACCGGTCCAAACTGTCCGAACAACGGATTCCAGCCGCCTACCACAGTGTGTCGTCCCGCGGCCAACGGATGCGACGTGGCGGAGAACTGCACCGGCGGCGGCGTGGCGTGTCCGGCCAACGGCTTTGCCCCAGACGGCACGATCACCACCGCGTGTCCCGCGGCGCCCAACGTGTCGAACTACATCTGCCAGAGCGGCAACTGTCAGGTGAACAACTGCAATCCGCTGTTCTTTGATCTCAACAACGTCACCTATCCCGATGGATGTGAGTGCGGCGACGCGGCGCTGACCGCGAGCTGCGGGGTCGCGCAGAACCTGGGAAGCGTCAACATCGGTGGCTCGCGCGTGATCAATGAGAACTGGCTCTTCACCGATGACTGGTACCAGGTGTCGTTCCCGCCGGGCTCGCGGCCCGGAGGCAGTGCATCGATCGAGCTGACCGGAGCCGGAGCCTCCAACTACCGGCTGGAAGTTCGGGCGAGCTGCGCCGGTGGCGCCCTCCCGTGTGGGGACGGAGGGTCCGCGACGGGGGTGGATACCCACTGGACGTTTACGGACAACGTCTCACCCGCCGGCGCCACTCAATGGTCGGGCCCACACCTCACACCCTGGCCCACCACGGTTCGGTTCCGGGTGACCCGGACTTCTGCGCCAACCACCTGCGGATCGGCGGGATACCAGGTCTCGATCACTCGGACCCAGTGCGATCCAGGGGACATCGAGACCCGGGAGACCGGTTCCTGCGGCACGTGCGGCGGATTCACCCTCGAGCGGCGCACCTGCGGTGGCGCCGGCACCTGGGGTGGATGGACGGCGGTGCCTGGCTGCCAGGGTGAAGTCACCTGCACCGGGTGCACCGGAGGACCCGTCTGTCAGGGGGCGTCATTCCTCCGCTTCAATCCCGGATGTTCCGGCTCCGGAACCGAACTCTGCACGTGTGGGCCCGGCGGCACGGGGATCAGCTGCTCCTGCTTCATGTTCGCCGTGTGTTTCATGTGAGATAGCCCAAGCGGCTTCGATTAGGCCCTGAGAAGGCTTCCGATGGGACGTCCCATGGCGCAGACCGTCACCTATCTGGCATACTCCAGTGGGAATCGTGGGTTTATCGACTCGAGCGCAAAGATCCCTGGGGGTAGGGTGCGTCGTACTCGCTGGTATGGTGGTACCGGCGACCGCATTCGCGCATCCGCTCATCGATGAAGCCCAGCGTCTTTTCTCCGAGGCAGACTTTGAGGGTGCGCTGGCCGCCTACACCCGGGCGGAAGATGCGGACGATCTGTCGCGGGACGATCTCGTCGATCTCTACGTGAGTCGGGCGCTCCTGCACCACGTCCTCGAGAACGGGGACGACGTCGACATCGACATGTTTCGTCTCGCGACCCTCGAGCCGGACTATTCCTTCGGCAACCAAGTGCCGCCGGCGGTCGTCGAGCGCTTTCGGACCCAGGCCGCCCGGGTCACCGACCGAGTCAAGGTCGAGCTCCAGGTGGAGACCCATGCGGGTGGGATTCGGCTTCAGGGAATCGTGCAAAACGACGTCACCGGCATGGTGCGCACCGTCCGGCTCGGAGTTCGTAAGCCGGGCAACGCCTGGACGCGTCGCCAGAACTCGGCGCTGGAGTTTGCCACGAGCTCCGATGAGACCATCGAGTACTACGTGGAGGCGGTGGGCCCGGGAGGGGCGGTGGTGGCCTCGTCCGGTTCGTCCACGCACCCGAATGTCTCCGAAGTTGGAGTCCTCCTTGGCGGCGGCCCCGCGAACGGCAACGGAGAGCCGGTCGAGCCACCGAGCGACGGTGTCCCCGCCTGGCCGTTCATTGTGGGCGGCTCCGTCCTTGCGGTGGCGGGCGCAGCATTGCTCATCGTGCTTCTCGCCGGTGGCAACGACAACACGTCCCTGAGCGGGCCGATGGTGCAGGGCCAGTGAGAGCGAGCGCTCTTCCGACGTCGCCTGTCGAGACCTTGGGTCGCTACACACTGGTGTCTCAGATCGCCTCAGGCGGCATGGCGACCGTATTCCTCGCGACGGCCAAGGGCCCCGGGGGCTTCGAAAAGGTGTTCGCGGTCAAGCGCATCCATCCGCACCTCGCCGAGCAGGAAGACTTCGTCAATATGTTCCTCGACGAAGCTCGAATCGCGTCGCGGATCCATCACTCCAACTGCTGCCAAGTCTTCGACTTTGGGCAGGCCGATGGCACGTACTACATCGCGATGGAGTACCTCCTCGGGGAGGCGCTGGCGAAGATCATGAAGGCGACCCGCAAGCGAGAGGAGCTGTTCAAGACCCTTCGCTACCCGATGCTGGCGGTCAAAGTGGTGGCCGACGCGTGCGAGGGCCTGCACGCCGCCCACGAACTCAAGGGTCGGGACGGCGAGTACCTGAATGTGGTCCACCGGGATATCTCGCCACAAAATCTCTTCGTCACCTACGAGGGGAACGTCAAAGTCGTGGACTTTGGCATCGCGAGTGCCTCGGACCGTGTCCACCAGACGTCTGCCGGTCAGGTGAAGGGGAAGTTCTCATACATGGCCCCGGAGCAATCCCGAGGCAGCGCGATCGACCGGCGCGCCGATGTGTTCGCCCTCGGGGTGGTCCTCTGGGAGCTCCTTACCCTTAGGCGACTCTTTCGCCGCGAAACCACCGTCGAAACGCTGACCGCGATGCTCAACGAGCCCATCGTGCCGCCCTCGACGGTTGCGAGCTATGTTCCGAAGGCGCTCGACACGATCGTCCTCAAGGCGCTCGCGCGAGATCCCGACGATCGCTACGAGTCTGCGCGCGAGTTTGGGCGGGACCTCGTACGGTTCGCCGGTCGGACCGGTCAGCCGGCGGGCATGGCCGATCTCGCGGATTGGATGGATACGCTCTTCCCCGACGGCCGAAACGAAACCAACGAGATGGTGGCGGCGGCCCAGCGCGGCGATTTCGACCGGACAATGATCGTGACCGAGGCCGAGCTCGAACAGAGCAACTCCCAGCTCGAGTCGGTGCCGGCGATCGCTGGAGTGATGTCCGCGCCTTCGTCGCCGGCCCCCGTGCCGTCCTACACGCCCACGCCGGGGGCCCATCCAAGCCTCACTCCGTCGCCGACCCCCACCCCAAGCTTCGCTCCGACCGAAGCCAAGAAAGAGGAGGATCGAGGCAAGGGGGTGGTCTACGCCATCCTCGGGACCATTTCGCTCCTCGCTATCCTGGCGACGGTCATCGTCGTGGCGTTTCTGATGTCGCAGGGCAACGATCCGATCACCGATCGGGTGGCCACGAACGGAACGATCGCCAACGTGCCGGCCGATCCAACGCCTGAGCCAGCGACGATGGAAGTCGTCACGCCCATGGCGGACCCTCCCGATCCTTCAACGCCGATGGTCGCCGAAGCGACCATGACCGAGCCGGAGGATGAGCCCGACCGCCAGGACCGGCGTGACCGAGATTCGCGGCGGGATGACCGCCGAAATATGGATAATCGAGCATCGATGGACCGGCGGGTAGCGGCGGCCACGATGGCGGACATGACCGAGGCACCGATGGCACAAGCCACGAGCGGGTCGGTGTTCATCCTGACGCCCGGCGGATGGGCGACGATCATCGACGGCTCGGGCCGGCCGCTCGGTCAAACACCCCGCCGGGTCCAGTTGCCCGTGGGGACGCACCGGCTTCAGCTCCGTTACGGAGGGCAGCCACCAGGACATCCGGTACGGGTCACCGTTCGGCCGGGCGAGACCACGCGGGTGGTGCATCGGATTCCCTAGCCCGGGCTAGCGATCAGCTGGCTTGCCGGAGGCGCACCATCGCGCGTGCAAAGGCGCGGGCATCCGAGGCGGTGCCGACGCACACGAGGCCGTGCCGGCGCCACACGAAGGCGGTCGTGCCCTTGGCGGTGGTCGCCCAGATCAGATCGGCGGCCGCATCGGCCTGAAGGGCGGCGCGCGCCATCCGAGTGGCCCAGCTCCCCAGCTGGTTGACCTCCCCAACCGCCGAGACGGGCCCACGGATCGCGACCGGCACCGGTCGGCCGGCGCCTTCGGCGAACGCCGCGCCTCGACCATCCACGTCGAGCGTTTGCTCGAGCTCCATCCGCCCGAGCTTGTGGGCCTCCGGCATGATGGCCGCTCCCACCGACGCAAGGAGCTCGCCCGGCGCGTAGGTGAACCGCGCGTCATAGCGCTCATGCCGATGGGGAACGAACGAAGACGGCTCGCCCGAGCCGAGCCGACCGAGGGCTTCGGTGGTGTGCTTGAGCAGGACCTCGCGAAACGCTTCTTCGCTGATCAGGCCCGAGTTTACGAGGTACTCGCCAAAGGGTGCGCGGGAAGCGCGGCACCGGTTCACGATGGTGTCGAGCTTCGCCGGCGTGAGGTCGGCATGCTCACACAGGAGCTGGGCCAATCTTCGCTGCATGCAGCCGCTGACCGCCCAGCAGATTCGTCCTCGTTCGATCAGGAGGCGCCCAGACTCTGGTCCCTCCACGGAGAGGACGCCGGTGCTTCGGTCCCCCAGGTTTTCGACAAACTCGAGCAGCTGGACCACCGCGCTGAGCGAGACCTTCACTGGATCGGAGGTGGCCCGAAGGCGAACCGCGGATGTTCGACGCCGTATTCCCGTCGGCGTGTCCTCATTCGTTGGAGCACTTGAGGGAGCGCTAGCGTTCGAGGGAACCGACAGGGCACGATTTGCAGCGGACATCGGCTTGGAAGTGAGGCAGATCACGTGCCAAGAGAGATCCCCGATAGTTACGCGCGACGCATCGACGCAGCTGGCGGAAACCGCGGCGATTCGCCAACCGTTTGGCACGCTCCGCCAATATTTGGGTGGCGCAAACGACAATTCGTCAGGGTGGCGGATCCCGCGGTGTCGCCTGGCGGCGGTCGCCATGAACGGCAGGTTCTGTCCCCGAACGGCGCTGTACGAAAAGGCCCAAACCGGGCGGAGTTGCTAAGCTCGGTCGATGACAAATGCGCTCTGCCTCCGCGAGTTCGGTTGCCGGCGGGGCGAAGAAGCGATCCTCTCCACTTCGAGCATCGCGTTTCCTTCGAAGGGACTCGTGGCCATCGAAGGGCTAACTCAACGACAGTCCACCACGCTTGCTCGCCTCCTCGGGCGCTTTGATTTGCCCGAACTCATGTGGTGGGGCTCCGCCCGCTACGGCGCCCTCGACTATCGGGTGTGTCCGGCCGCAGCGCTGGTGTCGGATGAGCCATACGACCATGTCGCCACCGTCGAAGATGAACTTCGGAGAGCGATTCCGCCACGCTTGCTTCTGGACGGTCGCGGCGAGCGGCTCTTTCGGACCGCGCTCGAGAAGTTCGCACTGACCCCGCTGGTCCACCGCTCGCTGGCGAGTCTCGCGGCAATGGAGTGCTTTCGAACTCGGGTCGCGGTGGGCTGGTTGCGAGAAGCCCCCGCGATGTTTGTCACCGAGCTTCGGGTCGACGAAGACGCGACCACCACGGTCGCGAAGCAGGCGGACGAGCACTTGGTCGTCCTGGCGCCGGCCGTTCGAGTCGAGATGCCGAGGTCAGTGCTCTCTTGGACCGAGGTCGCCGTCCCCATCGAGCTTCCATGGATGCGTTGGATCGACTGGGGTCGGATCGGAGGCATGGCGCGACCCGGGCGGATGCGCTCCACGGCGGAGGTCGCGGCGGGACTCGTGAAGACGGGAGTCACGCTGGTGGTCGGGCTCGAGGAATCTCCGCTCGAGGATCGTGGTACGTTGGAAGCGGAAGGCATCGCTTATCGTCACTTTCCGATTCCGGACATGCACTGCCCCCCGGACCGCGACGCGGCGATCGCGCTCGCTCAAGAAGTCGTCGATCGAATCGAGCGTCACGGTGGCGTGGTTTTCCACTGCAAGGCGGGACTCGGCCGGACCGGCACCATGCTGGGACTCTGTCTGATGGCCCAGGGCTACCGTTATCCTCAAGCCATGACCCTCCTTCGGACCCTTCACTCCCAGCTGGTTCAAACGGAGGAACAGCGGGCGTTTCTTCGCGAAGCCGAATGAGCGTGGACGAACCGCACATCGAGCTTCTCGGAATCTCCGTCAAAGACCTCCGCGTCGACGAGCTGGACGATCAGCCATTCGGAGTGATTCGGCTCGACTGCGCCGGGCGAATCCTCTCCTACAACGCTTATGAAGAACAGCTCGCCCGACGGCGTCGTGAGGATGTGTTGGGAAAGAGCTTCTTCTTTGACGTGGCCCCCTGCACGCGAGTCCGGGCGTTCTACGGGCGCTTCCTCGAAGGGGTCGAGCAGCGTTCGCTCAATGCACGCTTCGAGTTCGTATTCGACTTCCCTCACGGTCGTCGCCGGGTCGACATTTCGATGGTGTTCGAGCCCGGGGAGTCGGTGACCTGGGTGATCGTCCGCGGCTGAATCTCCACCTTCGGTTTCAGTTCCCGTCGCCGTTTTGAACCTGTTGTCCAGGACAACAGGACGGCGGATTGCGCCAACCCAAAAACTTTCCATGAATCTTGCGGGTTTTTCTTGACTGTATCTAGACAAAAACTCTACATGAGTAGGGGGGCGAGCGAGGATGTCTCTCGATCGGACACAGCTCCTTCATTCCGTCGCCGACCTGCGGCGGGCTCGACCCCGTGGCACCGCGTACGGAATCTCCCGTCCCTGGTTGGTCCGATGTGCGGCGCTTCTTGAACAGCTTGCGAATCACGAGGACGCCGATATCTCTGCCATCGCCCAGCTTGCTTCGGAACGCCTTCGCGGGATTGATGCAGGTCCGATCGGTACATTTGTGGAGGCCGAAGCCGACTCGGCGCTGGCGGCGATCTCGCAGCGCCTCGGCGGGAGTATCGATTCGCTCGATTCGACCGAGGCGCTCGAAGTAAGCCGGGTCCGGGCCCGCTTCGCGAAGCTTCGGTTCGAAGCCTCCCGGGAGGAGCCCGTGACCACCGGCGAGTACCGGCAACGACTCCGTCGCTTCGGTACCGTCCTCGCCACGATCCGAGGCGAGGAAGCGTGCCGGCGTTATGTCGACGATGACACGCTGGCGCTCCTCGTGGACCTCCAGGCGCGCATTCTTCGTTGGCTCCTCCACCGAGAGCAGCAGACGATGGCCACCGGCCGGCGGCTCTGGGGCGACTCCTGCGCCGCGGTGGCGGTTCTCGATCGTGTCACCACACTTCCCGACACTTCGCGCTTTGATCGGCCGAGCGTGAGCGAGCTCCACCGACGCGTTCAGCAGGAAAAGCGCCTGACCCGACGAACGCTCAAGTCTTTTGAGCGTGTTCGCGGGATCGATCCCGAGATCGACCGAATCTTCGAAGAGTCCAACCCTTCGGCGGAGGCTTTGAAGCGGGCCCTCGCCAAGCTTGCGGAGCTCGACAAGGAATGAGCGAGACCGCTCCAAGTTCCGACGGCCTCGTCCTCGAGCGTTTTGGGTTTGCGTTTGGTGAACAGGCGGTCGCCGCGGATCTCTCGATGCATCTCACCCGCCCTGGCCTCTGCATCCTGATGGGCGCGGCGGGCTGCGGAAAATCAGCGCTCCTTCGGACGTTGGCCGGTCTCAACGATGCCCAACCGAGCTTTCGGCGATGGGGCCGCTACGAGATCGATGGCGCTCCCGCCCTGCCCGAAGACCGGGTGACGTTGCCCGGGCTGAGCTTCGAACTCCCCGTGCTCGTACGTCAGCATCATCACCTTTCGTACGGGTCGGTCCTCGAGAGCCTTTGCGCGGTTCTCCCCGACCGCGACTCGCTTTCGAAGCCTGGGCAACGTCAGCGCATCGAGTCGTACCTGTCGGAGCTTGGGCTGAATCGCCTCTCCTCTTCGCTCGACGAGCTGACCATCGGACTGTCTCCGAAGGATCAGCGCCTCTTGGGGATCGCGCGCGCGTGCCTCGCCAACCCTCCGGCGGTGCTGGTCGATGAGCCGATGAGTGGCCTCGATGACGAGGCGAGCGTGGAAGTGATCGAGCTCCTGCGTCACTTGTCTTCGACAACCAGCGTCCTCGTGGTGACCCATCATCGGCAGCGGGCGCGGCAGCTTGGCGGAACTCTGATCCTGATCGCGGGCGGTCGAACCGCAGAGATCGCATCCACCGAGGAGTTCATGGCCGGCCCCTCCACCGAGTTAGGACGCCGCTTCCTCGACACCAGTGGGCCGCACCTTATCCCGAGCCAGCCGCCGCCTCCGGTGCCCACACCAGTGCCGCCCCGATTCTTCTGCTGGCTGATCGAAGGGTCGCTGGCCGGCCTGCCCCGGCCTGGGGTAGTGCAGGATTTGGCCACCGATCTCGATGGCTTGCGTGGTTTGGGGGTCACGCGGCTGGTGTGCCTCGAAGAAGAGGTCTTGGTTCCCCTCGGAGAGCTCAGTGCGCGGGGCATCACGCTCCAGCACTTTCCGATCCAGGACATGGACTGTCCGCCGGTGGATGCGTTTCGAGGGTTCGCGGAAGAACTGAGTGGTCGTCTTGCCGCGGGCGAAGTCGTCGCCGTGCACTGCCTCGCTGGCCTCGGCCGAACGGGAACTGTGCTCGCTGCCTACCTCGCATGGACGGGAGTCGACGCGACGGACGCCATCGAGCGCGTCCGCGGGCTCCGAAGTCAGATGATCCAGACCACCCTGCAAGAGAAGTTCGTTCATCAGTTGAACCGAAAGAACAACGTCGCCTGACAACCACTAAGCATGGAGAGTGTGAAATGTCCTTGGATTCTGCCCTTGGAAAAGCCCAGACCGATGTCCCGGAGTGCGTCGCGGTTGGTTATGTCGATATGACCACCGGAATGCTCCTTGGTGTAAAGACTGTCGATTCTCATCCTCAGGAAGTCCTCGATCTGGTTGCCGCTGCCACCGCCGATCTGTTTCAGGGCCAGAGCGTTTCGTCGATCGAGATGCTCTTTCGAAAGTCTCGGGGCCAAGACGAAGACGGCCGCCACTACTTCAACGAGATTCTTGTCTTCAGCGAAAACCTGCTCCATTCGTTTATCCGTTCGAAGAAGTATCCGACCCAAGCGGCGGTGTTCGTCTGTCGGGCGAAGGTGAACATCGGGATGGCTCTCACGAAGAGCCGGATGGCGGTTCAGGCGATCGAGGCTGCCGTCTAAGCTTGGCGCCTTGCAGTGGTGCTCGGAGGCGATGGTGGGCCTCCGAGTTGGGTGTGGCCAAGCTCTCTCGGGCGTGGGGCAACTGGACCGAGCGCGTATGGGCACAGAGGAACCTGACGACCCGGCGATACTGACGCTTCTTCGGCGGGCGCTGAGCGGACTCATCGGGACCGGTCTCGGCACAGGCTCCCCTGCGCACTCCGCTCCCCCGGCGCCGTGGGCGCGACCCCCGTCTCGGGACCAAGTGCTTCCTGGTGCAGCGTGGCCGGCGAAAGATGCCCGGGAGACGTATGCGGCGTTTCTCATGTCGAAGCCGGAGGCATCGCCGGAGCTCGTCCCCTGGGTGCCATCCGATTTCGCGGAGTGGCGCTCCTACAAAGGATGGCTCCACACGGGGCGGGCATGGACCGGTCAGGAAACCGAGGCGCGAGCCGCGGTGGTCGCCCTCGCCACCGAAGGAAGCCGGAGCGACTTTGTCGCTGGTCGGTGCATCTTCGCCGCCCGGGAAGAAGAGAGCGTCCGGTGGTGGGTGCTGACGCCGCGAAGGTTTAGTGCGCTGGAGACGGTTGCCCGGTCTCTGATGGGAACGCCTTCAGAAATTGCGACGGCACTGCTCGCCTGCATCGAACTCGGGAAGGCGGTGGAGCACTCCCCCGCGCTCACTCATGTGGCGATCGCCAAGGGCCACTACGAGGTGCTCGGGCTGCCCGGCTATCCGCTG
Source organism: Myxococcota bacterium (assembly GCA_039187775.1). GTDB lineage: Bacteria > Myxococcota_A > Polyangia > Polyangiales > JBCCZL01 > JBCCZL01. The sequence goes on along the minus strand of JBCCZL010000130.1, from coordinate 3,436 downwards.
CCTCGGGAGAATCTGACGAGGCGGCTTCAGTCGGTGCTGCGCGTGGGTTCAAAGGGCATCGGGGATCTTCCCGGTCGACTTCGAGACGCCACGCAGGAGGGTGAAGCGATGGCGTCTCCAGAACAGCTTCAGGTGCTCCAAACGATCCTTGAACCCTGGTCCAAAGCGGGCTGACCAAGGACCGAAAACGGATGCTCGCCGCTCTCTAGCTCGACAAGAGTCGCCGCAGGTTCGCCTGTTCCCAGGCGATCGCTCTTCGATAGTCCGGGTAGGAGCGTTCGAGCTCGCGAAACTCTGCGCTATGAAACTGCTGTCGACCGTTCTCGAGGGGGGCGGGTACCACGTGGTGAAGCATTTCGTGGAACAGCACATAGGCCACGAAAAACCGTGGAACCCACGGTTGATCGAGGACCGGGTGAATGCGGATCAAGCCTTCAGCGAGGACATAGGTGCCGAGACGAATCGAACGCCGTCGCCGGCGGGGCGGTCGACGTCCCCAGGTGACGAGCACATCGATCTTGCCTCCGAACCACTCGGCGTTGAGCTCGTCAAAGATCTCCGCAAGGTCGTGGTTCTCGCCACGGGTTCGCAAGCGTGGCCGGCGTCCCGCGTCCTTTCGGATGCGGTGCGTGTTTGAAGCGATAAACGTATCGAGATGAGCCGCGGCCTTCCGATCGGTCGACGTGAGATACCGTCCGAGCGCACGGACGGTCGCGTCATCGGCCTCGAGAAACATATGGTGGAGGCGAACATTGAGTACGCCAGCTCGGCGCCGTGAACTGATCATCGTGTGGCGGTTGTTCGTCACCACCAGCTGCACCGGTTCGTTGGTGAGGTTCTTCAATCGGTTCTGAAGTAGACGTCGGACGGACTCATCGAGGTCTTCTCCCGCACGAAAAAGAAGCGGGAGCTGAGCGCTCGAGCTCGAAGAAGATCGCTTGCCGGGTTTCTTAGCCACGATGGAAGAGTGCTGGAGGAATCACTCGCGACCTTCTGACGCTAAGCTGCTGGTGGATCGCGGTCAAGGTAGTCCATGAACTACGCGCCGTGGCACACTTGCCTCTATGCAGCGCGTCCAGGTTAAGGTTCGATATTTTGCAGCGGCACGAGAGCTCTGCAATGTGGACCAGGAGGTCTTCGAGCTGGCTGGAGCGATTCGGGGAACCGACGTCCTCGCGGCGATCATCGAACGCCACCCGGCGTTTGCGCCGCACGCACCGCGGATGCGAATCGCGGTCAACGGCGAGCTTGCGCGAAGCGACGCGCCGATTCCCGGCGAGCTTCCGGAAGTCGACGTGTTGCCTCCCGTCGCGGGAGGAAGCGATGCGCTGTTTGCCGAAGTGCGAAACACGCCTCTTTCGATCGACGAATGCGTTCAAAAGGTAAGTCACCCCGGAGCCGGCGGCATCTGCATCTTCACCGGGGTGGTTCGGGACCATGCCGATGGCCAAGCGGTCGCCCGGCTCGACTACGAAGCGCATCCCACGTTGGCATTGAGCGAGATGAAGGCGGTCATCGACGGGGTGATCGGCGAAGTGCCGGGTGTTCGCATCGCCGCGACGCATCGTGTGGGCGAGCTCGCGATCGGCGACCTTGCGGTGGTGGTCGCGGCGAGTGCGCCGCACCGAGCCGAAGCGTTTCACGCGTGTCGACTGGTCATCGATCGGATCAAGGAGACGGTGCCGATCTGGAAAAAGGAATGGGGCGCCGACGGGAGCGCGAACTGGGTCAATCTGGAGGAGATGTGAGGACGGAGACCTTTGGCTCCCTTCGGGTCAGAATCACCGGCGGCTCGGACCGGGAAGGCGGGGGCGAGGGACCGCTTGTCGTGCTGCTCCACGGGTTCGGCGCACCGGGGACCGATCTCGTGCCGCTCTGGCGCGTCCTCGATGTGCCGCGCGAAACACGCTTTGCGTTTCCGGAAGCACCCCTCGTATTGGCGGAGATGGGCGGATTCGATTCGCGCGCGTGGTTCATGATCGACACCGCGGCCCTCGAACGGGCGATGATGCGGGGTGAGACGCGGGACATGAGCGATCGCGTTCCCGATGGGCTTCCCGAAGCGCGGGGTCAGCTCGCGGAGTGCTTGGATGGGCTGGTCGATGCGCTGAAGCCACCGCCGGAGGGACTCATCCTCGGAGGGTTCAGCCAAGGCTCGATGATGGCGCTGGACCATGCGCTTCACTTCGATCGGAAGCTTGCCGGCGTAGTGATCTGGTCGGGGACCCTCCTCGCCAAGGACGAATGGGTGCCTCGCATGGCGAGCCGATCGGGACTGCCGGTATTGCAGAGCCATGGCCGGTCCGATCCGCTGCTCTCCTTCGAGCTGGCAGAGCGCCTTCGAGATCACCTGGTGGAGGCGGGCTGGGAACATACCTTCGAGCCGTTTCGCGGGGCCCATGAAATCCCATCGCCGGTCCTTCGGTCCTTCGAGTCCTTCGTGGCGCGCACGTTGGCGCCAGAATGAGGCTTGGCGTCCGCTGGTTGGTCTTCGTGGGTGGGTTGTTCGCGTTTGGTCTTTCTGGCGAGGCCCACGCTCAGGGCACGGACGATTGGGATGCCGCCGAAGCGGAGTACGACGCGGAAGACGACGCTTCTTCGGAGTCTGGGAACTCGCTGGAGGAAGGCTCGGATGGCCCGGTTGACGGGATCGAGGCGGGAGTCGGGATCGAAGACGACGACGAGACGGAAGATGAAACGGACGACGACGGAGAAAGTGGCGATGGTGGATTCCTCGGGAGCTTGGACGGCGGCGGCACCTTTCGACTCGCTATAGAGACCGCGCTGTTCTTTGGAACTTTCGAAACGCAGGTCTACAGCACGGACGGGTTTCAGTTCGCTCCGCTCCTTCGCGTCCGCTACGACGTGACGAGCACGATCGACGTCGGTGCGGTGATCGGCTTCGCTGCATTTCCCCACGGTGAGGTGCGACAGGTGATGGGCACCGCCGAAGACGGCGAGTTTGGTTTCGTGTTCGGCGATCCAATGATCGAGGCAGGCTGGCGGAACTCATCCGACGATCCGAACCTTCGCATCGCAGTGGGCCTGACCGCTCCGGTCGCATCGGTGGGTTCGCTCGGCTCCAATGCGACGCTCTTTTCGGCCATCGGAGCGAATGGCGGGTGGGACTTCTGGCTCTGGGCCGAAGAGCGCCTCTCGGTGGTTCTCGATGGAGAGCTCCGCCATCCCCTTCTTCCGCAGTTCGACCTTCTCTTCGACGCGGGGGCCGCGATCCTCTTTTACACTGGGGACTCCGATGAGGAGACGCTGTTCGTGGTCCAGGCAGCCGCGGGCGCGGAGTGGGCGCCCGAAGGATTCGGGGCCGGAGCCCAGCTTCGGGCGGTCTTCTTTACCGAGGACATCGTCGAAAACGAATCGTTTCAGCTGTCCGTGGTTCCGCACGCGGAGTTACGAATTGACCGGAGCGCGATCCGTC
>JBCCZL010000129.1:0-18850 GCA_039187775.1 Myxococcota bacterium | reverse complement strand
TCGCCGTATGCGCGAGTGCCCCCACAGCCTCGGAGCGAGGAGTGCTTGAGGCACTTCGAGCGAGAAGTGAGGAGGTAAGCCGCGCAAACGGTGAAAGGCGCCGTGTTTCCGTAGGATTCAAACCGATCGCCGCTCTAGTCGGGACAAAGCGCCTGGTCGAGGTCCGCCCAGAGGTCCATGCGGTCCTCGAGGCCCACGCTCATTCGAAGGAGTCCATCGCTGATCCCCCCAGCCTCTCGCTCGGCCGCGCTCAGCGAGGCATGGGTTGTAGTGGCGGGATGGGTGAGCAGAGTCTTGCTGTCGCCGAGGCTCACCGCCCGCGTGATCAGCTCGACCCCGTCATAAAGCCGCTCTCCCGCGACGAGGCCTCCCCGAACTTCAAATGCCACAAGGCCGCCAAAACCGCGGTCGAACTGGCGAGCCGCGATGTCGTGTTCCGGGTGCGCGGCAAGCCCTGGGTAGTGCACCTCCGCGATCCGGTCGTCCGTCGCAAGCCGCTCCGCGAGAAACTGGGCGGTGTCCGCCATCGCGGCGGCACGAAGAGAAAGCGTTCGAACCCCGCGCTCGATGAGCCACGCGTTAAACGGACTCAAGCATGCACCCGCGGTTCGCGCCATGAGCGCACGGACATGTCCCACCCGTGCTTTCGACCCCGCTACGAGCCCTCCGACCGCATCCCCGTGACCTCCGATCGCCTTGGTTGCCGCATGAACCACCAGGTCCGCGCCGTGCGCCAGTGGCCGGACATGAAACGGGGTCGCGAACGTGCTGTCCACGACAAGGCACCGGTTGCCGATCGCATCGCGACACCCCGCGATATCCGGAACCCGAAGCGTCGGATTGGCAATGCTCTCGATCCAGACGAGCGCGGTGTCGTCTTTGAGCGCCGCTCGAAGCTCCGCCGGATCCGCGAACGTGGCGTTGTCGACATAGTCGACCTCCACTCCGATGCGGCGCAGGAACGCCTCTGCCGCCCGTCGGGTTTCGGCATACAGTCCACGGGGAAAGAGCACCCGCTGTCCAGCTTCGAGTTCGCCGAGGAGCGCGCCGGTGACCGCACCCATTCCGCTCGCGAGGGCCACGCAGTCCTCCGCGCCTTCGAGAGCCGCGACCCGCCCTTCAAGTGCGCGCACCGTTGGATTGCCCCAGCGGGTGTAGATATCGGCGCCGTAGGGGTCGCTGAACCGACAACGCGCGTCCTCGGCCGAGGCAAACTCGAACGACGTTTCGAGATGAAGGCTCTCCTCGGCGCTCCCGCCGTGGATCGCTCGGGTGGCGAAGGAAGCTTCAGAACCTGAAAAACGCCGGCGCTTGCTCATCGCGGTGTTCTACTATGCAGGACGCCAATGGTCAGCGACCAACGCGGTAGCCAGCCACCGGGCACCGAGCGCTTCGGCCCCTACGAGCTTATTCACCGCCTCGGGGCGGGAGGGATGGCCGAGACTTTTCTCGCGCGCCGACGTAGTGCCCATGGTGTCGAGCAGACCGTATGCCTGAAGCGCATTCTTCCCGCGCTCTCTCGAGACGCGTCATTCGTTCGCATGTTCCTCGCCGAGGCTCGCATCGCCGCCCGCCTTCGTCACGCCAATGTCGTCCAGGTGGTCGACTTCGGAGTCCACGATTCGACGCACTTCATGGCCCTCGAACTCGTCGAGGGCGTCGACCTTCGACGCTTTCTTCGCTCGCTCTGGCAACGCGGCACTGGGCTCACCACCGGCCTGGTCTCGTTCATCGCCTTCGAGCTCGGGGCGGCCCTCGACTTTGCCCATGAGGCCAACCCCGATGGCTCGGTGCGAGGTGTGGTCCACCGCGATATCTCCCCGTCGAATGTGCTCCTGAGCGACGCGGGAGAGGTGAAGCTCGCCGACTTTGGCATCGCGAAAGCCGTGACGACGACTCAATCGACCGAGAGCGGCGTCATCAAAGGCAAGATTCCGTATATGGCGCCGGAGTACGCCCTGAACGGGCACTGCGATGCGCGGAGCGATCTGTTCGGCCTCGGCGTCACACTCTTTGAAGCGGTGGCGGGCCGACGCCCGTTCGACGGTGAGAACGAGATCGACACCTTGGAGAATATTCGAAGCGGCCGGCGTCCCCACCTTGCATCGCTTTCTCCTTCCGCCCCTCCCGCGCTTGTCGCCGCGATCGAACGCTGCATCGAGCCGAACCCCGCACACCGCTTTCCGACCGCGAGCGCGTTCGTCGACGCCCTCCTCGAGGTGGCACCGCCACCCACCGCTCGACGCATTCTCGGACGTCAGGTCGCCTCCCTCGGAGAGGCCGCCGCTCCGCCCCGCCTCTCTCAGAGTGGAACCGGCGCTACGCTCTCCATCGGGGTCGACACTTCGGACACTGAGTCATCCGCCGCGCTCTCCGAGGAGACAGCCCCCGACACCGAGGTGTCGTTTGCAGCGGAGCGTCCCCCATCGGCGGTCCCGACCCGGACCGCGCCGCAACGCCGATCAGATCTTCGCCCCCATCCGGGGGACTTACAGCACCCTACAGAACCTCACTCCGAGCCGCAGCCACAGCCCGCCACCTGGGAAGAGTTTACCCAACCGCCACAGGACAAGCGCACCCTGCGCCGCGGTCTTTTCTTCGCAGTGGCAGGCGTATTGTTGGTGGTCCTTCTTGGCCTCGCGGTGATCGGGTTTGTGATCCGCATTGGTGCCCTCCCATTGCCGTGATCGCGCTCACAGGGCACAATCTAGGAATGCGGTGGTGGACTCTAACGGTGGTCCTGGCGCTTCCCCTCGCCGGGTGTGAATGCTCGGCAACCACGGGAAACCAAGGAAGCCTGTGCGACCGGGAGCCGCGGCCCCGGACCTGCGACCAGGAGTGCGATGAGCAGATGCCGTGCGCAAGCGGTTTCTACTGCGGACCGGATGGCACCTGCACCGCCGACTGTGCGCCAGGCGGAGCTTCGACCTGCTTGAGCGGCCAGTTTTGCCGAAGTGATGGCCGCTGCATCGATCGACCGGAGGGCGGCGGCGACGGCCAGAACGATGGCCTGTGCGCCAACGTGATGCTCGACGCCAACCCCGTCACTCCGACGGTGATTCTGATCGTCGACCAATCCGGCAGCATGACCGCCGGCTTTGGTGGCTCGAACCGGTGGAACGCGCTCCGAGACTCGCTCCTCGACGAGCCCAACGGACTGATTCCGTCGCTTCAGGACCAGGTTCGGTTCGGCTTGGCCCTCTACTCGGCCCGGGCAGGCGACAATGACCAAGTCCAAGGCGAATGCCCGCTCATCACCGACGTGCCCTTTGCCCTCGACAACTTTGCTCCCATCAACGCGGTCTACGGACCCGCCGACCCGATCGACGAGACCCCGACGGGCGACGCCATCGACGCGGTGCTCGACTCGATCCTCAATCGCCCGGATCGCGGCCCCGACCCGGTGATTTTCATTCTCGCGACCGATGGCGAGCCCGACCGCTGCGAAGAGCCGAATCCGCAGCGGGGTCAGGACGAAGCGATCGCTGCCACCGAGCGCGCATTTAACAGTGGCATCCGAACGTTTATCATCTCGGTGGGCGAAGGCGTGGTCAGCGAGCGCCATCTTCAGGACATGGCCAACGCCGGATTGGGACGAGGGCCTGCGGATCCCGACGCGGACTTCTTTGTCGCCGGCGATGACAACGGCCTTCGAACGGCACTTACCGACATCGTTGGCGGAGTCCTGTCCTGCGAGGTTGTGCTGGAGGGCACCATCGACACCGCCCAGGCCTGCACTGGCGAGGTGATCCTCAATGGTCGGGTCCTTCCCTGCGACGATCCGAACGGTTGGCAGGCATCGAGCGAACGTCGAATCGAAATCCTCGGCGACGCTTGCACCGAGCTTCAGGCCGGGCGCGCAACCCTCGAAGCAAGCTTTCCCTGCAACGCGATCATCTTCTGAGGAGTCGCATGTTCTGCGCGGCCGCAAAACGTTGCGGGGCCGCTTAGTGTTGCGGGGTCATCCAGAGCGAACGAGATCTTCGGGACAGCGGGCCGCTATTCCTCACCCGCGAGGGGGTCTCGGTTCTCATCGGTGAAGACCAAGAAACGAGCCGGCCGTCGACCGATCGCACAAAACCAGTGCGGAATGAACGGGGCGATCCAAAGGGTGTCGCCGGTCGACAGGGGATACCATTCGGTCCCCACCCGGGCGATCACCCGACCATCGAGGAAGGTGATTCCCTTCTCCGAAAGACGCGACTCCATCTGCTGCGGGGACGCGCCCGGTTCCAGCTCGCATAGGCTGAGGTTGAGGTCGAACGCGGGATCGAGCGGCAGCAACGAGCGAATCGTGCCTCCATCTCCGAACGCCTCGGCTTCGACGCCGCCCTCAACTCCCACCACCACCGCTGGCTCATCGCCCTCCGGTCCATCGAGGTAGGGCTTTTCGATCAGCAGCAGGTTCGTCTGGTCCCGCGCGGTGATCGCATGTTCGAGACCCGCCGGAAGATAGATGTAGCCTCCGGCCTCGACGATTCGCGTCTCCTCCCCCCACGCGACCTCGATGGCCCCCCCGGTCACAAAGAGGGTCCGCTCGACATCGTCCTGAGGCGCTCCGCCCTCGCCTTCCGGCTCCATCGACACCAAGTACTCGGCGAACTCAGACCCCATCGGCGGCCCGATGAGCGCGACCGCGCTGCTCTTGGTCCAGCCGGGAAGCGGTCGTTTCTGGTGAACCCCGGGAGTGATGACCGCATGGTCGTGGGCCACGTGGCTCCGGGAAAGCATGGATAAGGGATGATGGTCAGACATGAAGCTTACGGTCACTCACTCGGCTGATCGGTGAGTGTGTTCTGAGACTGGTCTTCCAAGAGGCCAAGGCCAATGGCCACAGCGCGCCGCGCACGCTCGAGGAGTGCTTCATCGGCGGCAATCTTCGCCCGAGCCGACGTGAGTCGGGCCTCGAGTTCCTTGTTCGCCGCTTCGATGGCTCGACGGGTCGCCTCAAGCTCGCCGTTCTTGGCTTCCAGGTCGCCGATCTGTTCTACCGCGTCGTCGAGCTTGGTCTGGAGTCCATCACGTTGACCGGTACGCATATCGAGGTCTCCTTGAAGTCGGTCCCGCTCGCCCGAGAGCCCATCGCGTTCGTTGGTCCTCGAGTCGAGGTCCGAAGCGAGCTGATCCCGTTCACCCTGAAGCGCATCCCGCTCGCTGGTCCGGGTGTCGAGATTCGTCTTGAGGCCATCGCGCTCTTCCTGAACCGTCGACAGTTCACCCTGGAGCCGAGCGCGCTCGCTCGCGAGCTCTTCCTCGAGCGTCGTCTTGTCCGCTTCGAGGCCCTCGGCTTTGCTCTGGGCGGCCTCGAGGGTCGTCTCGGTCTCGGTCAGCTTCCGGCCCAGCACCGCAAGCTCCTTCGAGTGCTTTTCCCGAAGCCCGGAGAGCTCCGTGTCTTTTTCCGCCTCGAGTTCCGTTCGGAGCTGCGTGAGGGCTTCTTCCCGGGCAGTCGCCGCGGTGGCCGAGGCCTTGGCGCTTTCCTCTTCGAGCTCGGTTCGAAGCGCGCTCAGCCGACCGTCTCGGTCGCTTTCGAGTTCCGCGACCTTGGCGGCGAGCGCCGACGCATGCTGCTGCTCCGTCTCGGCAACCTTGGCGGCATGGCTCGCCTCGAGCTCGCTCCGCGTTTGTTCGTGCGTCGCGGTCGCTTCGTTGAGTGCGGTCTCGTGCTCTCCCTTGAGGCGGGACACCTGCCCGGCGTGCTTGTCTTCCAGCGCCTGAACCTTGGTGGCGTGCTCCGCTTCTCGCGCCTCCGCGGCGTCTTCCGCTTCCTTCTTCGCAACCTCGAGCGCCGACGCATGTGCGGCGGCCGCCTTGGCGACCCGCTCCGAATACGTCGCTTCGGCAGCCTCGAGCATCGACGCATGCTGGGCCTGAACGTGCTGCATTTCTTCGCTGTGTGCGCCCTTGAGACCGTCGAGCTCTTCTTCCAGCTTTCGAGACTTGTCTTCGGTCCGTTTGAGCCGTGCCTTGAGGTCTTCCTCTCGCTTCTGGCTTCCTTCCTTGTCTCGGTTCAGCGCTTCCAGCTGCTCAGTCGTTTCGGCCGCCGCGCGCTCGAGGCCCAGGATCTTGTCGTCGAGGTCCGCCTTCTGACGCTCGAGCTTGAGGGACTTTTCGTTCGTTTCGAGGAGTTGCTTGTCCCGCGCCCCCACTTGCTCGCGAAGGTCCAGAAGCTCGCGATCCTTGCTGTGGAGCCGTTCCTTGAGATCCAGGAACTCTCGACTCGACACGCCGCCGCCACTCGACTTGCTCTCGGCCGCTTTCTTCGCATCCGCCAGCTGTTTCTTGAGCATTTCGACGTCTGCGGCGAGGCTCTTCGCTTCGGTGAGCGAGGCTTCGAGGTCGTCGATCTTTCGCCGGGCGACCTCGAGGTCCGACCGAAGCACCGCATCTTCCGCCGACGAACTGGGATGAACCTGCGAGACCTCCTCCTCGATCACCGGCGGCTCCGAGAGGGACACTTCGACATCGGCAACCTCGACCTCGGCAACTTCGACATCGGCGCCTTCTGCTTCCTCGATGGCATCGTCCATCGAGATCTCCTCAAGCTCATCCTCGTCGAGGATCTCCGGCTCGGGCGCCGAGGGAGCCGGCGCGCTCGCCTGGGCCACCGCCGACAGCTCCGGTGGGAGCTGGCCGACGGTCGTCGCCTCGACGTCTTCCTCTTCGCCGAGCATGATGCTGTCGAAGGCGTTCTCGGCGAAGGCATCCACTTCGTCATCGACCGCGCCTACCTTCTTTACATCGGTGTGGTCGTCCACGGCGATCGACGGCGGGGGTACGCTCGCCCCTCCCCCATTGGCGCCGATGGGAATCAGGGCCTGAACCCTGTTCAACAGGTCTTCGAAGGCGACGGGCTTTCGGATGTAGTCCTCCGCTCGGGTGCGGAGCTTCTTGTGCTGCTCGAAGATCTCCTCGGCGTTGGCGTCGCTCGAGAGAATCACCAGCGGGATCGTTTTGAGGTCCGCCGACTTCTTGATCTTTTTGCAGACCAAAAACCCGTTCATGCTGGGAAGCTCGATCGACAGCAGAATCAGGTCCGGCCGTGCCTGAGCAGCCCGCTCCAAGCCGGCGTTCCCGTCCGTGACCACCTCGACGGCGGCCCCAAGGGAGGAAAACCGGTTCTGAACTTCGGTAGCAAAATCGGCGTCGCTCTCGAACACGAGAATCCGCTCAGCCATGCAAGCTCCTTTGTTCCGCGCTCATCTGCTCGGGGGAGCCCCAGGATAAGAGTGTGGGCGCGAGGCGTCAACGAAGTCGCAGCGGGAAGCTGGCGACTTCCTTGCATTTTCCACCTATGTAGGAGGGCCACTTATGGACGAGGCCACTTATGGACGAGGCCACTTATGGACGAGGCCACCTATGGACGAGGCCACCTATGCTCGTTACCGAACCCGGGCGCTCGCGGCGAGGCGAAGGAGCGCCTGCCGGTCGAGATCCCCAGTGAACGCGTAGGTCACCCCATCCCGCTGCCGTACCGGAACGATATAGCCGTTCACCTGATGGTACTGAAGCTCTTGGCCGAGGAGCCGGGCTCGCTGTCCCTGGCTGAGTTCCGGTTCGCCCCGGAACACCACCACCGTCATCCGCTGGCCGTCAACGTCGTAATAAAGCGCCGCCGCTCGATGCTCTCGCACATTCGATAGCCGCGCTCCAACCAATCGGGCCTCTCGCCGCTCGAATTCGGCCGGCCGCACCGGGAACTGCACTCGATTGCGAAAGAAGGACACCACATCCTGAGGCTTCTCGCCGGGAACGTCCGCGGGTAGCTCGCTTGAATGCACCCGCACCACGTCTTCGAGTGCCGGGGCCGACACGGAAGCACCGACGACGCTCGACTCGGGCGCCATGGTGTAGCTCGCGACCATCAAGAGCCCCACCGCGGCGACCAGAGGTACGGCGTAGCGCGGTCGAATCGGAAGGAACCGAACGAGGCCGGGTCGCTCCGCGGGCGCCGGAGGCACCTCTCCTCGCGTTACCACAAGCGGTGTCGACCCAGCGGGGATCGGCTCAGCGGGGATCGGCTCAGCGGGGATCGGCTCAGCGGGAACCGCCGGCACTGAACCCCCGGACGTGTTCGCCCCGTCCGCCGTGACCGGGCCTGCCTCGATCCTTGCCTCTGCATCGACCTCGTCGAGAGCGACGCCAATCCGCGCGCGAAGCGAAAGTGGCGCGCTGATCGACCGAACTTCTTCCCGGACCTGCGCCTTTACCGCGCGGACGAACGCTACTTCTTCCTGGCAGGCGGCACACCCGTCGAGATGCGCTTCGATCTCGATCTGTGTCGACGGATCCATTTCACCGTCGACGTATGCGTCGACGTAGCGCCGCACCAACCCACAGTTCATCCCCGGGACTCCGTCTTGCGAAGGCGATAGGACTCGAGCGACACCGGCGCGTTTGCTTCACCCGCAGGAGCCGGGTCTGCGACGATACCGAGCTCGATGGCCTGATGGATGAGGTGTCGCTGAAGCATCTTTCGCGCGCGGTGAAGTCGAGACATGACTGTACCGATGGGGCAGGAGACGATGTCGGCGATCTCTTTGTACGAAAGCTCCTCGACGTCTGCCAGTAGGATCATCATCCGGTAGTCTTCGGGGAGCTCGTCCAGGGCCCGCTGGATCTCTCGCGCAATGATCGGCCGTTCGGCGGTGGACAGCGGCTGGCTCAAGCCACGCATCGCCGCGCGGCTCATCACTCCTTCGCCCACCGGCGCGGCGTGCGCTCCGTCGAGCACATCGCGCTCTCGAACCCGGCGCCGGTAGCGGTTGATGAAGGTGTTGGTCTGGATTCGTAGGAGCCACGCCTTGAGATTGGTGCCCGCCTCGAACCGGTCGTAGAACCGGTACGCCTTCACGAAGGTGTCCTGCACGAGGTCTTCCGCGTCGCTGGGCGCGCGGGTCAACCGGAGCGCCGCGGCATAGAGCGCATCGAGATGCTCCAGGGCCTCTTGTTCAAACGCTGCGCGTTCGGTGGCGGCAGAGGTTTTGGCCCAGCGGGACGAGGGGACATTCGGATCGGAGGAGCGCGACATGATGCGGAGGAAACACCCAGGTAAGGACGGCTATTTCACCATAGTGGCGATCCTCGGTCGGGCCTAGGCTCCAAGATAGCTCAAATTTTCCAACCTGTTAGCGGCGACTACGAGTCCGACTTGTCTTTTTTTCGAAGTTTGGCCTCGAGTTCCTCGATTCGGGCCTGGAGCCGCGTCACTTCCGCCTGGAGCGCTTGAGCTCCCTGGACCGCCCGATTCACGACCCCACGAATCCGATCGTCGGCCATCCGCTGAAGCTCGTCCCAGGCCTTTTGGGACTGTTCGACCATCGACCGCTTCTCGGGCTTTTCCGGCTCGTCGGCGGGTGCGGGCGGCTCCGCGGGTGCCTCTTCCTCGCCTTCGTCGGCCCGCACGAACCGGCCGACCACCGGTCCTTCCCGAAGCGCCGAAAACCAACGTTCGCCCCGCTGGATGAGGGTGCGAAGGGTGCGGATGGACCGCTTCTGAGGGCCGTCCACCGCCTTCTGCTCTTCGTAAATGATCTGAGCCAACGTCACGTCGGTCAGGTCGTCTTTGGTCCGGTTGTCGAGGATTCGCACTTCCTGCCCGTCTCGGACAAAGTCGGCGATCTGCTGGAGCGTGACGTAACGGCTTTCCTGGGTGTCGTAGAGCTTGCGATTCGCGTACCGCTTGATGAGTCGGGGTTCGCGTTCCTCGGCCGGGTCCACCGAGTCCGAGTTCTTCGAGCTTTCAGCAGAGGTCTCGGACGAGGAGGTCTCGGACGAGGAGCGTTTGGAAGCGGGCCCCGACGGAGAGTCCCCCACGTCGCTGGGCCTCGACGACTTCCGGGAGGCCTCTTCGGTGTCCGTCCGGGTGGCGGGATCGGTCCCAGGGGGATGTTCGGAAGATTGCACCAACGCGGCCTGCTCAGGCGGGATAGCTCTTCCTTACGCAGCGCGTCAAGGAGCAGCTCTGCGGTATGATGCACTGTGGCCTCCTCACCCGCCAACCGACACACGCTCGGAGACCGGCTAGCTGCGCTACGGGACCCGGAACTGCGGGTTCGATACGTTCAACACGAACTTCGGAGGCTCTCCCCCGAAGAGGTTGTAGAACTTCTGGCCCTCGCCTCGGGGAGAGCCTCGCTTCGAAGCCGCCCCCACCCCGAGCTCTTTCTCGCCCTCACCGTAGCGCTGTCCGACCTTCCGGATATTCGTGCGCAGGTCCGGCAGGCCGCGGCCAATCGGGGACAGGCGGAGGTCCTTCAGCTTCTTCAACGACCCGATCCTGAGAACGCCCCGGTCCGCAAGACCCCCGAACGGGGGGGCCGCCCACTGACCCTCGGGGAACGCAAAGCCCTCGCCCGTCGGAACGACCGCGACCTCATCGCGCGAGCGCTGCGCGATCCTCATCCCGACGTGATAGCCATTCTTCTTGGCAATCCCACGGTCACCGAGGACGACATCGTTCGAATGTGTGCCCGGCGTCCCCTGGAGGAAGCCACGGTCCGGGTCGTGTTTCGCCACACCAAGTGGATCGTTCGTTACCGGGTCCGGCGCGCGCTCGCACTCAATCCGAACACGCCCCTCGATGTTTCCCTGCCCCTCGCACCGCAGCTCACCGCCTCGGACCGGCGGCTCGTCGCGTCTTCGGAAGAGCTTGCGTCGGAGCTCCGTGCAGCTTGTCGTACATCTCTGCAGTAGTTCGCTCTTCGATCTCCGCGACGAGCTACGCTTGGGCGGGGAAGCGATCTACGAATCGGGTCAGGACTTCTCTTTGACGATCTCCGCCTCAGCAACGTCCGCAGCTGCAGGCACCGTTTCGGCCGAGGACTTGTCCGGCACCTGCTTATCCTTCGGCGTGACGTCGATGTCATCATCGGTCGCGAGGCCGCGCTTGAGCCCTTTGACCGACTTGCCGAGCGCTTCTCCGATCTGGGGGAGTCGGCTCGCCCCAAAGATCAGAAGGACGATCACCAAGATGATCAGAAGTTCGCCCATTCCCAGGTTCGGCATCGATTCCTCCAACCCCGCGAGGCGTGTCCCGCGAGAGGTTTGGTGACTTCAGTATGCACGGCCAAGGGGGGGGTCGTCGACGGGTTTGCGTCGATTTCCCACCGCGAGCGCGCGACAGACAACCGGTGACCAGCATTCGGGCGCCGGTGTAGCCTCAGTAATTTTCTACATTTGCGCCCATGGCCCTCGGAGACCACGGTGAAATGGGCTCGCATTTCCGTCCATCAAGCCCATCCCATTGGGCGCACCGCGGATCGTCGGCCCATGAGTCGTCGGATGTTTGGATGAGCGGCCACTGATTCGCACCGTTCGGTGTGCGGTCACGGCGATGCCCTTCTCGACACAGAAATGTCGCCAAGCTCGTTCCATCACCGCGCCCTTTTCCATGACGGTGCTTTTTGGGTAGCGGGTAGGATCGGCGACGCACAACCGCGCCGGAAATGGTACTGATCCCGGCAAATGACGACCATCCGGCTTCGCTCGGGGCATGTGCAACCGATCTGGGCCGGTCACCCGTGGGTGTTCGCGCAAGCGATCGAAGACACCGAGGGTGCTCCGGCGCCTGGAGACGTGGTGTCGGTGGTCGACGCCCGCGGAAAGTTCATCGGACGAGGTTATTGGTCCCCCAAAAGCGCGATTCCGGTTCGCATCCTGACGCGCGACCCCGAAGACCCGCTCGACGCCGCATCCCTCGGCCAGCGGATCGATGAGGCGTATGCGTGGCGGCGCGATCTTCTCTCACTTCCCTCCGAAGAGACCACCGGCTACCGACTGATCCACGCCGAAGGCGACGGCCTCGCCGGCCTCGTCGTCGACGTCTATGGAGACGTGGCGGCGGTTCAGTTTCTCACCGTCGGAATGAAGCACCGAGAAGCGGAGATCATCGGTCACGTCGCGCGCGTCACGGGTGCGCGATCGGTGGTCGAAATCGCCTCCGAACGAATGCAGCGCCTCGAGGGGTTTGCCGCCGAGACCCAAACGGTGCGAGGCGAAGACGTTGACAAGCTCACGTTCCTCGAGCGGGGTCTCGGCTTTACCGTGAACCTTCGTTCCTCGCAGAAAACCGGTTTCTTCTTCGACCAGCGAGAAAACCGCGCCACCGTCGAAAGCCTCGCCCAAGACCGCCGAGTGTTGGATGCGTTCTGCTACATCGGTGGCTTCAGCTTCGCCGCGGCGCGGGGCGGAGCGCGCGAAGTGCTCGCCCTCGACAGCTCGGCCGAAGCGATCACCGCAGGCCTGATGATGGCCGCAGAGCGGGGGCTCTCGGACCGCGTTCAGTTTAGTCGCGAGGACCTCAAGAAGTCCCTGCCCGATCTTCACCGAAAGAAAGAGCGCTTCGACCTCGCGATCGTCGATCCGCCAAAGCTCGCGCCCACCAGCCGTCACCTCGAAGCCGGTCGAAAAGCCTATCGCCGACTGAACGCACAGGCGCTTCGTCTCGTCGAGCGCGGGGGCTTGATGTTGACCTGTTCGTGCTCGGCCGCGGTTCGACCGGGCGACTTTCTTCGCACCCTCGGCCTTGCCGCGCGCGACGCGAATCGGAACATCGTCCTCCTCTCCATGGGCCAGCAAGGCGGAGATCACCCCGTCCCACCTTCGTTTCCCGAAGGTCGATACCTGAAGTCAGCCCTTCTTCGAGTCACCTGACCCGTGAGCGGTGCCCCAAAGCCATTTTCCGAACTCCACGACGACGTTCTCCGCGCCGTCCCCGGGGTGGTGTTCGACATCGACGACACCCTCACTCGCGAGGGTCGGCTCGAACTCCCCGCGTTCCGAGCGCTCTGGCGCCTCGCCGACGCCGGGCTGGTTGGCGTCGCGATCACTGGCCGGCCCCTCGGATGGGTCGACGTGATCGCCCGCCAATGGCCAGTGAGCCTTGCCGTCGGTGAAAACGGCGCTGGCTGGGTCCGGCGCAATCCCGACGGGAGCGTCACGGAAGGCTACTTTGCCGACCCCGAGGAGCGGGAGGCGCATCGGCAGATTGTGGCTCGCATCAAAGCCCGGGTCGCCAGGGAAATGCCCGACATCGTGGTGAGCCGCGACGACCGGGCTCGGCGTTGCGACCTCGCGTTCGACGTGGCCGAAGAGGAGTCGGTGCCAAAAGACCGCATCGCCAAGCTCGCCGCGCTCATCGAAGCCGAGGGCTGCGCGGCTCCGGTGTCGAGCGTGCACGCCCATGCGGTCCCCGGCCGCTGGGACAAAGCGGTCGGCGCGGAGAAAGCGATTCGCGACGCTCTCGGGGTGGAGCTCGACTTCGGCCGATGGATCTTTATCGGTGACAGCGGCAACGATGCCGCCGCGTTCGCCCGCTTCGACCTGAGCATCGGCGTCGCCAATGTGCGCGAGCGCGCGTTGCCGCGACCGCCGAAGTGGATCACCGCACAGGACCGTGGCCGAGGCTTTGCCGAGGTGGTCGATCGGTTGCTCGCGGTCCGAGGGCCTGCGACAGTCGAATCATGAGCGAGGGCAGCGAGAGCGCCGGGCGGATTCCGACCCCACTGGTCGTCGCGCTGTCCGCGGTGATGGTCGCCGTGGGGGTCGTCGCGCTCTTCGGCGGCGGGATGCTCCGCGATGTCGAAGCGTGGGAGCCTCGGGTGGAAGCGGACCGGCGGCTGCCGGAAACCGCGGCCGAGAGCTTTCTCGACGCCTGGCGCAAGCGCGAGCACGACGTCTGCTTGGCCCTAAGCACGGGAGAACTTGCCGACCAAGTGCAGGGGCGACGCGCGGACGACAAGAACCTCGGCCCGGAGGAACGAGCGGTCAAGGAGGCGGTGTGGGACCAGATGGCCGCGAGTCGGCTCCGCCTCCAAATCGAGGAATCCACTGACCTCCCCGGCGGCAAGATCGCCCTGCGCGGCCGCGCGGTAGGCGAGTTTCTTCAGCAGCCTTACGAGCGTGAGGTCCTCTTCGTGGTGCTCGAAGGCAACGACGGGCACCGAGTCGCCGAAATGCATCTCGGAGAGATCCTGTCGGAGGTCCCCGAGTTCCTCGGCGGTGGCCCCCTCTAGCCGCGACATGGCGCTCAGCGACCAGGCAATCGAAGCGGGCCGCTTGGGCCACTACCGCGACCCGACCTACTACGACCAGGCTTACGGGGACCGACGCCACGACGCTGCGTACTATGCAGCGCTGGCCGCGGCGGTGGGTGGTCCGGTGCTCGAACTCGGCGTTGGCACCGGCCGAATCGCGCGGACGATTGCCAAGCACGGCATCGAGGTCCTCGGCATCGACGATTCGGAACCGATGCTCGCTCGCGCCCGCGCGCAAACGAAACAGGAAGGACTCGAGAAGTTTGTGCGGTTTCGACGAGGCGACTTTCGAAAACTTCGCCTGAAGGGCCCGTTCTCCCTCGTGATCGCGCCGTTCAACGCATTCATGCATCTCTACACGCGAAAGGAGTGGGAGCTCACCCTTCGCGGCGTGCATCGCTGTCTTCGGCCCCGCGGGACCCTCGCCTTCGACGTCCTCTTGCCGGACCCGCGGGAGCTCGCGGCGGACCCGGCCAAAGTCTTTCGGTCATCGCCGGTCACCATCGAGGGCCGACGCTATCGCTACGGCGAACTGTTCGAATACGACCCGGCTCGGCAGGTCCAGCTCGTCACGATGGTGTTCGAAGCCGAAAACGACCCGGATGACGTGTTCGTCCAGCCGCTATCCCATCGTCAGTGCTTTCCAAAAGAGCTCGAAGCCCTCGTGAGCTACAACGGCTTTCGCATCGAAGCCCACCACGGCGGCTTTCAAGGCGAGCCGCTCGCGGACGGCTGCGAGTCCCAGCTCATCGTCGCAAAGAAGCGAGCGATCCGTCGGGGCTAGAGAAGCGACGTCTTGGAATCGACGCCCGGGTTCGTTGTGATCCTCTGAGGCGAGGAAATGCGGGGTACGTTTAAGCCCAGGGACGGGGGTCGATCGCGGGCTCCGCGCAGCGGGCGGGAGTTTGAGCTGAGCTCTAGAGAGCGAAGTCGCGATTCGACGAAGGACATGCAAAGCACCTTCGAGGAGGAAGGCCATAGGCCGGGGCCGCCAGCGGCGTCGAGGCGCGGCTGGCGGCGTGGCGAGGTTGTGGGTGCGCTCTCTAGTCTGCTTCGGCGTACGGGGTGGCCTTCGCGGATTCAATGGCCTCGGCAACCATCTCGTCGTGCTGGGAACGGTCGGCCCAGCGCGCCTGTCCGGCTTCGGGGAGCCGGTCGATCGGATCGAAATAGAGGAAGTACTCGCCTGGCTTGACGGCAGGGGAGGTGAATACGCTGATGCCGGTTTCATGGTCGTAATACTCATAGGAGTGAGCGCTTCGCTTGCCGCCGCCACCGGGCGCATCGACGACAAACGTCGGGGTATTGAATCCCGCGGTGCTTCCCCGAACATGTTTTTCGATCCGCTCGGCGGTGCGGAGGGTCGTCCGGAGCTCTTCGGTCCCCTTCACCAGATCGTGAATGTAGACGTAGTACGGGTGGCAGTTGATCCAGGCACAGCGCCGAACAAGCTCGGTCATCGTTTCAATCGAATCGTTGACGCCGCGTTGAAGCACCGACTGATTGCGGATCACCACCCCCTCTTCGAACAACCGGCCCATCGCCCGAGCGGTGATCTCCGTGATCTCGTTCGGATGATTGAAGTGGGTATGAAGCATCACGTCTTTTCGGAGTTTGCGCCCTTTTTTCACGACATCGACGAGGGCGGTGAACCACTTTTCGTCCGACAACACCTTCTGCGGCATCACCGCTGGGCCCTTGCTCGCAAAGCGCATGCGCCGAACGTGAGGAATCGCGAGCAGCGCTTCGCCGATCGTTTCGATCTGATCCGCTCGGAGGTTCCAGGTATCGCCGCCGCTGATCACGATGTCTTCGAGTTCCACGCGGCTCGCGATGTATTCGAAGATTCGATCCCACCGCGTGTTCTTCGCCTTGAGGCTCACTTTCTCGACCGCTTCCTGGTCCGGTCCCACCGCGTAGGAGCGGGTGCAGAACCGGCAATACACGGGGCAGGTGTCGAGGGCGAGGAAGAGAGCCTTGTCGGGATAACGATGGGTCAGTCCGGGGACCGGCGCATCCGCCTGCTCCGCCAGAGAATCAAGGGTGAGCTTCGGGTGGTCGGGGAGCCGTGTCGACTCGACGGGAATGAACTGGCGGCGAAGCGGGTCGTTGTACGGATCATCCCAGTCGATGAGCGACAAAAGATAGGGCGATACCCGGACCGCCATCGGAGCGATGCGAAATCCTCTTTCGGCATCCTGGATGAAGCCGTCGCTCACCAGGTCGCGAAGCTTCTCGAGGAGCTTCGGTACCTTGGTGATGGTGTTCTTCATTTGCCACCGATGATCGAGAAACTCGGCCTCGCTCACGTCCGCAAACGCAGGAATCCGACGCCAAAAGTCCCCACTCCGCAGCTGTCGGTGGGTGAGCTGCTCCTCTGGGACCTTCGGCCGGGCGTGATCAACCGCGTCGCTGGCGGGGGGAGCATCGCTGATGGTTTCGAGCCGCATTCACTGTCTCCAGGCAAGGGATCCGCCGTGGCGCGCAGCCGAGGCGGGGGCGCTCCGCCCTTCGGTGACCGTGGGCGAAGCGGGGCGCAAAAGTATGGCGTCCCCAAAAGTTTGACTTGGCACGGAGCTAGGGTCCAGTTAGGCATGCTCACGTCCCCGTCGAACCCGACCTCCCACGAAGTTTCCCTTCGCTCCACGGGCCGTAAAGAACTGGCCCCTCAACAAATGGCTCCTCAAGAAACGACCTCTAAAGAAACGGCACGTCCCACCCTCGACCGTTCGGTCGAAGAAGACCTGATTTTTGTGATCTCGCCCCCGCGCGCGGGTTCGACTCTCCTGCAGCGCATGCTCGGGTCCCACTCGGATATCTTCACGCACCCCGAACCGCACCTGATTACGCCGCTCGCGTACCTTGGCTATTTCCAGCACGTCGACCGGGCTCAGTACGACCACATCAATAGCGCCGAAGCGATGCGGCTCTTTGTGAAGGGCCTTCCCGAAGGTGAGGAAGACTATCTCGACGCCCTCCGCGCCTACGCCAACACGCTCTACGGCCGAATGCTCGCCACGAGCGACCGGTCACGGTTCTTGGATAAGACCCCCGCGTATGGCCTGGTACTGCCGTTTCTGACGCGCCTTTATCCTCGCGCGAAATACGTGGTGCTCACTCGGCATCCGCTCGCGGTGTTCAGCTCGTACGCGAACAGTTTCTTCGAGGGCCAGTGGCAGACCGCCCACGAGTTCAATCCGATCGTGGAACGCTACGTGCCGGCGATGGCCAAGTTCCTCCGCGAGCGACCGGTGCCCCTGCTTCATGTCGATTACGAGGACCTGGTCACCGAACCCGCGCGCGCCCTCGAGCGGATTTTTGCCTACTGCGGCCTCCCAAACGAACCGGAGGCGGTCGACTATGGCGAGCGATTTTCCGGCGACCGAAAGGGACCGGGGGATCCGATCGGGGTTCAGCAACACTCGCGGCCGGTCAAGTCGTCGGTCGATAAGTGGGCGGCCGAGCTCAATGCCGATCCGAAGAAGCTCGAGCTTGCCGAACGCATGGTGAGCTCACTCGCGGACGAAGACCTCGAGGCGTGGGGTCATTCCCGCGCGACTCTCTTCGAGCCGCTCACGCGGGCAGGCCAAAAGCCGATCGAACGGACTCGGAATCGCTATACCTTCCAGCGCCGCGTGTTCCTTGCCCTCCGAAAGAACATTCACGAGCGGCCTCACGGTCGAGTGATCAAGCGCGTGAAGTACTACTGCGACGTTCTCCTTCGCGAGTAGTCGCCGTTCATCATGTGCGCGGTCCTGTTCCGGATCGTTCGCGGTGTGGGTAGAGGTACGCGAGATCGCTCCTACGGAGACACGAAAGCGATCTCGCAGACCTGAAAACCCGAAAGATTTCGGGATTCCGTGATGTGGCAAGCGCCTTGCTCAGTTCAAGGGCAGGAGAAAGCCCATGCGTTCAAATCAGATTCTCATCGTCCTTGCTCTTTTTGGCCTCGCCCCGCTTGCCGCCTGCGGAGATGCTTCAAGCCCGGCGGGCCCGAGCGATGAAGCTTCGTCCGAAGTGTCCGAGCGGGCCCGCACGGCAGCAAACCTCGAGCTCGAGCTCCCAGAAGAACATCGGGTGGAACTCGCGACCACTCTGCCGAGCGCCCCAGCTCGGCCGGCCGAGATCGACGTCGAGGTGGACCTTGCCGAGCCGAGCCAAGAAGGCGTGCGGATGGCCCACGAGGCACTGACGCTGCGCCGTCTTGAAGTGACTCGGAGCATCGAGGGGCGCGAGCCGTTGGACCCCGGAACCAGCTTTTCATCGGTCCAGGCTCCGCTGTTTGCGTTCATCGACTGTGCCAACGAGGGCGCAGAGGACCAGGAGCTCATGGTGACCTTCGAGCACGAGAGCGGACGAACTGCCGGCCACGTGGCCCTGGAAATCCCGGCCGAGGTGCCTCGATGGCGAACCTGGATGCGTTCGAGCCACGTGACGGTCCCCGGCGCGTGGGAAGCGGTGGTCCGCGTCGACGGCGAAGTGATCGGCCGCCAGCCGTTCGTCGTCGAATAACTCCCCACCCAACGGCGGCCACTCGCCAGGGTCTGACCCTGGCGAGCGTTTTTGCCGAGCGAGGACTCGCTCGGTGACCGCAAACACGCCGTTTCGTCAGAAGGAAGAAAGCCAGACCGTCTGGGGTAGGATGAATCGCTTGAGTAGGCATGCGCGGCAAATGCGGCCACCCAGGGAAACTTTTGCTCCCGTTCTGCGTCAGATAGGGGGCGAAGGGTGGCAAAGGTGAACAAAGAGACCTCGAAGGCGGATCCCGCGGCTCCTTCACCCTCGTCGGCACCGCCTTCCGCCTCCCCTGCACCGCC
>JBCCZL010000128.1:0-18904 GCA_039187775.1 Myxococcota bacterium | reverse complement strand
GTGGCTGCGATTGAGCTTCGTGGACACGTGGGCGGTGAGCGATGAGATGACGATCGAACTGCCGACCCCGCCGGCCAGCGGAGCACTCGTCGCGGCGTCCCCCTGAGCGCTGACGCGAAAGGGCGCGCCGCCCTCGCGGCGCGCTCGCTCCCATCGGATGGCACGGCGAGAAGGCGTCAGACGTCACGAAACATCGGAAGCGTATTTCGTCGCTCCGGTAGGCGCGAAGAGACCGTCGGTTGGGCACGCGGCCTCGTGGCGTTCACGACTCGCGCCCCCAACGCGTCTGGGCGTCACCCACACTCACACCGGCGACGTCTTTCCGACCGCACAATCCCACGATCTCACGTGCGAACGCGGCTCTCTCGGCTTCCGCCAGAAGAAAGCTTGCGACCGCGGCCCGGGAGACCGCGCCACCGCCCTCCGGGAGTGTACCGCGGCCGAGCCGATAGTCGGTCGACGAACCATCGGTAAGGAAGCTCGTGCGTACAATGGTCCAGTTGAGGTTCGAGGCTTGGATCTGCTCCTCCATGCGCCGCGCTCCATCCACCACATTCGGGACGAGCCAGCGTAGACTCCGAACGAAAAAGCTATCGTCCGGAAACAGGAGTGCGGAGGATGTGACCAGGAGCCGGTCGACACCGCTCCGCTCCATTGCCTCCACGATCGCGGCGCCGGATTCGGGGTACACCGAGGTCGCGGCTTGGGTAGGCCAGCGCGGCCCGAGCGCCGAAATCACCACGTCGTGACCCTCGATGGTCGCGCGGATCGTGGTCGCATCGCATGCACTCCCCACCCGGACGCGAAGGCGCTCGTGATGCATATCCGTCAGCCGGTCGACGGAACGGACCAACGCGGTAACGCTGGCGCCAGATTTCAACGCAAAACGCAGGAGCTGGCGACCGGTTCTGCCATTCGCTCCCAATACAACAATCTTCATAGGTCTTCTCCTGAAGCTCGGAGCTTCCGTTCGCGGCAGGTGCCGCCACGCGGGGCAATCTGCCTGTGCGCCTTCACTCAGTAAAGGACCTGATTCGACCTCTGACTGTGCAATCATGCACACATGAATTGGGACGATCTTCGGTACGTGCTGGCCGTGGCCCGCGACGGAACCCTGCAGAAGGCGGGCATTACTCTGGGGGTGGCTCACACCACGGTCGGGCGCCGCGTGCGTGCGCTCGAAGGCGAGCTGGGATCGCTTCTCTTCGACCGCACCCCCGATGGCCTCGTGCCGACCGTAGCCGGAGAAGACCTTGTGGCGGTGGCGGAGCGAATGGAGGGTGAGGTGCTGTCGGCAGAGGGGAGAGTGCTTGGGCGCGACGCACAACTCCGCGGCACCCTCCGGGTATCCACCGTTGACAGTCTGTTCTTCCGGTTCGAGGACATCTTCGTCTCGTTCCTCGAGCGCTACCCAAACATCGACCTTCGGCTCCTGACGTCAACGGAACGCGTTTCGCTCACCCGCCGCGAAGCGGACGTCGTACTCCGGCTCTCAAACGCGCCCCCCGAACACCTTATGGGCCGAAGGGTCGGAACGGTGCAGTTCGCGGTGTACGCGAGCCGTAAGCTCGTCGCGCGCGTCGGAAAACGAGCTCCGCTGGGCGAGTATCCATGGATCGGGTGGGACGGCGGTCCGAATCGCCGGTGGTTCGAAGGGTGGCTTGCGAAGAACGCTCCCGATGCGACGGTCGTCCTCCGAATGAGCGACCGATCCCTCCTCATGACTCACGCCGTTCGCTCTGGGATCGGCGCGCAGATCCTTCCTTGTTTCCTTGCCGACGCCGAGCCGCAGCTCACACGAATCGCGCCCCTCGAGGACCTCTTTCAGCTCGGTTTGTGGCTGCTCACGCTGCCCGAGCTCCGAACCAACAGCCGAGTCCGGGCATTCATGGATCACCTCGCCGAGGCCCTGAGCCAACGACGCGACGCACTGACGGGCGCCTAGCTGGCAAAGCCTCCTCCCCCGCGTCTCCCCGACAGCCACCACAAACGGCCGGCCGTCACCATCGTGTGCGCGAACTTCACGATAAGATCAGGTCATCGCGTACGAAATGCTGGTGGCCATGAATGTGACCGACGTCGATCGTTATCAGCGCTACCGAGAAGCGATCGCTCCGATCCTCTCTCGATACGGAGGAGGGTTCCGATACGACTTCGTCGTGTCCGACACCGGTCGACGAAGCCGGATCATCCGGTCACCCGAGTCTTTGCGATCTTCTTCGCCGACGAGGCTTCGAGCGACGCGTTCTTCGCTGACGAGGAGTATGTCGACGCCAAGCGGCTCCACTACATAGACGCCGTCGACAGATACACCGTCATCGCCTCCTATACGCGGTAAGTCGCACCCCAGTACGGGACCGGTTTCCCGGGCCCTCCGCCGTCGAAACCGAAGGATTTGGCCTCGAGAAGAAGGCCGATGCCGCTCGTCGCCGGTCGGAGTGGACGTCGGGCGCCGAGGGCGCGTACGGTTCTCGCGTCGATCCGCCGGGAAACGCACGTGACTGCCTCTCCGCAACCCTCCTATCGCGACGACCCGGAGCTCTTGCGCTCCCGCATCGGGCAGGTCGGAAAGATCATGTTCGTCGTATTCGGACTTGGTGCGAGCACCCAGGTCGTGCTCAATCCGGCGGAGCAGCTTCTCCACCCGGGGTTTCTTCTCATGTGTGCCGTCACCGCGGTGATGGGGCTGATGTGGCTGCTCTGTCGGAAGTTCGCGATGTCGCCCGCCACCACACGATCGCTAGAACTCGTGTCGTTTGTCGTCACAGCATTCGTGATCGCGGCGATGGGCCGATTTCTGGCGGCGCAGATGCTCGACGAATACGGCACCAAGCTCACCGAGACGGATTCCGGCCTGCACGCCATGGCCGTATTCTCGGACAAATACATGGTAGTGTCCGTGTTGGCGGGCATGAGCTACCCCGTGTTGCTACGAGCCGCGCTTGTTCCAACTCGCCCGCTCTACACCCTGGGGCTGACCGTGGCGATGGGGATCCCGTTGGGCGTGGCGTGGCTCTTCCCGGGCACTTGGTTCGGGGCGCCCGTCGACACACCGATGATTCTCAGCCCGGCAACGGATGTGGTGGTTTGGTGGACGCTGACTTCGATCGTCAGCTTCGCGGTCGCCCGGATTTTCTACGGGCTCCGTCGAGAGGTCGCGGAGGCGAAGCGCCTCGGGCAATACACCCTTGGCCGCCGGATCGGTGGCGGCGGAATGGGCGAGGTGTACGAAGCAACCCACGCGATGATGCAGCGACCAAGCGCGATCAAGCTCCTGACGAATACGCACCGAGAAGATCACCTGCGGCGCTTCGAGCGCGAGGTGCAGCTCACGACGCGACTCACCCACCCGAACACGATCATCATCTACGACTACGGCCGAACCGACGAAGGCGTGTTCTACTACGTGATGGAGCTTCTCGAAGGGGCGTCGCTCCATGAAGTCGTCGAGACCACTGGGCCGCAGCCCGAAGCCCGGGTGGCTGCGGTGCTGCTCCAGGTGCTCGCTGCCCTCGAAGAGGCGCATTCGGTGGGGCTCATTCACCGCGATGTAAAGCCCGCGAATATCCTCCTGTGCAAGCGCGGTGGCGCATTCGACGTGGCGAAGCTTCTCGACTTCGGATTGGTCAAAGACGTCGCGTCCGAATCCGATGTGGAGATCACCTCCGAAGCAGTGGTCGCTGGCACGCCGCTCTACATGTCCCCGGAGGCGATCCGGTCGCCTGACGAAGTCGACGCCAGGAGCGACCTCTACTCGCTGGCCGCGGTGGGCTACTACATGTTGACCGGTCGGCATGTGTTTGCGGGAAAGTCAGTAGTCGAAGTGTGCAGCCATCACCTCCACACCGACCCTGAGCCCCCGTCGAACTATGTCGAAATCTCCGAGGCGCTCGAGACGCTTCTTCTTCGGGGACTCGAAAAGGACCCCGACGCTCGCCCTTCATCCGCCAGGGAGTTTGCCGAATCCCTCCAGGCGAGCGGATTCGAAATCGAGTGGGATCGGGAACAAGCGGCGAAGTGGTGGAAGGAGCACCAGCCGACCATCGAGCGAGCGCGAGAGGCAAACGAAACGGAAGCAGAACCGTCGCTTAGCCGGTCGTTCGAGCAGAAGCGAAGTCAACAGACGAGATAGATCCGCGCGGCTAGCCACCCAGTGCCGCGGCCACCACCTCGTGGATGTAGTCCGCCCGAACTTCGGCAGAGTCCCAGTTGCGCGCGGGCACGAACAGCCCGGGGAAGAATGCCGGAAGCAGCGTCGCCGACATCGACGCGACGGCACGATGCATCGCGGTCTCGGGAGTCAGACCGGGAACCGCCCCGTGGATGGCGGTGGCGATGGGAGGCAGAGCGGCGGCGAAGGCCTCGGCCACCGGCCCCGACTTCTCTTGCGAGGTGAACATGTCGTGGAGGTGGGCCCGCGTTACGTTGGGATAACGAAACGAGCCTTCGAGCAAGTAGCAGAAAAGCTCCACCAGTCGGGCGCGGGGATCCGGAGGGAAGCTCCGAGTCATGGCATCGAGATCGGTCCGCAGCTCGACGAGCGAGGATGTGAGCGCCACTTCGACGAGCCGCGCCTTGCTGCCGAAGTGGTAGTTCACGGTGGCCACGTTGGCCTCCGCTCGCGCAGCAATGCCTCGGACGGTCACCTGAGCGAGCCCCACCTCTTCGATTTGCTCCAGAGCGGCTTTGGTCAACTTTTCTTTGGTTTCCGAAGACATATCAAAACTAAACGTGCGTTTCAAACATTCGTTTGACAGAGTCGAAGCGGGATTTCAAGCTTCATTCCGTGCCTGCTCTCGTCACGTCGACCGTCACGCTGGTCGCGCTGATGGCCACGAGTGCATCGCCGGCCGCGGCGCAGCTCCCAGAGCTCGCGCGGGTGTCGGCCCAATACGTCGCCCCGACCGATCTCGACGGAACAATGGCAGACGTTCAGGTCACTTCGTACGACGTGAACCTGAATGTTCCCATCCCGCTGAGCGAGTCCACATTTCTGATCCCTGGACTCGCGTATCACGTCGATTCGGTGGCGTTCGGCGGTGACACGACGGGCATCAACACACCTCGATCGTTTCATGCGGTCGGGGTCCCCGTGCTCTTCGTCCAACTCTTGCCGCAGGACTGGGCGCTGTCGATTCGACTCGCT
Source organism: Myxococcota bacterium (assembly GCA_039187775.1). Taxonomy (GTDB): domain Bacteria; phylum Myxococcota_A; class Polyangia; order Polyangiales; family JBCCZL01; genus JBCCZL01. Next base: position 13,758 of record JBCCZL010000128.1, on the reverse strand, counting down.
CCAAGTTTTGCCGGCGATTTCACGTCGCTCGATGGCCGGATGTTCCTCTTCAGTGCGGTCGCGCTGGCAACGCACGCGTTCAACGAGCGGATCGTATTCGGTTTCGGGGCCGTCGCGAACTACAGCTTCGGATCCTTTCTGCCGCTCCCCGCCCTCTTCGTGAACTGGGAGCCTACGGACTATTTTCGGGTCGAGGGGTTTCTCCCGGCATTCGTCAACGCGACGTTTCATATCGGTGAACGGGTCGAACTCGGGATGCGGGGCGAGGTACAGGGGAACTCCTACGGAATTCGGGACGAACGGATCGCCGGGCGCTGGCCGTGCCGAGCACAAGGCAATGACGATCCGGCGACGGTGGTCGACGAAACCGAGAGCCAGGAGAGCCTCTGTCTTGACCACATCGCCTACTCCGTCGGCTCGGTGGGTCTCACCGCTGCGGTGCGCACGTTCGAGACGCTGTGGCTCGGGCTCTACGCAGGGCACACCGTGTTTCGACGGTACGAACGCATGAACAGGCACGCGGACTCGCTCGACGGGGGGCAATCGCTTCCCCGGAGCTGGCTTTTGCGCGCGGAGCTCAGCTGGCGCCTGCCCACGCCCTGAACGCGCTCGGCAAGCGCCAAGCTTCGACGATCCAGACTTCGGTGTCGCCGCTCGTGGCTTCATCCCAGTGAACTCCGCGCCTTCTTGGTTGCGCGCCCGAGCTCCGCGGCCACGAAATCGATAAACACGCGGAGCCGGGGGGCCATGAAGCGCCGCTTGTGCCAGACCATCGCGGGGACGAGCGGCGCGAGCTTCCATCCGGGGAGGAGAGGCAAGAGCCTTCCCGCTTCGAGGCGGCTTCTGGCTTCCGCTTCGGGAATCACCGCGTAGCCTGCACCCGCGTCGACCATCGCGAGAACGAATGAAAGATCGTCGCCGACAAATGCCACCCGCGGTTCGACTTCGACGAGACGTTTTCCCCGCTGGAGCACCAACGGCCGGCCCGCGCGAAAGCGTGGCGCGACCATTTCGTGGGATCGGAGATCCTCGATGCGCTTGGGTCGATCCCTGCGAGCAAGGTATGCCGTCGCCGCGTAAAGCCGGAGCGAAACAGACGGGAGTCGCCGCACCACAAGGTGGGCCGCGTCACTCACCGTGCTGAACGGACGGAACGCGACGTCGACCCCGCTCTCGACCGGATCGTCCAGCCATTTCGAGAAGTCGAGGTCCACGTCGACGGCGGGATACGCTCGCCGGAATGACACGAGCATCGACGCAAACGAAACCGAGAGAGCGAGGTTGCTTGGAGCCGCGATTCGGATGGTTCCTCGCGGCGTGAGCTCCGGGAGTTCCGAGGCAATCTGTGAAAGCTCGCGAAGGGGCTGACGACTTCGAGCGAGAACCGCTTCTCCAAGATCCGTGAGAGTCGCGGTCCTCGGTCCTCGATGAAGAAGGTCTCCGCCCAACTCCTCTTCGAGTCGGCTGAGGTGTCGACTCACCGTCGACGTGGGCACGCCGAGGGACCGGGCCGCGGCGGCCAGCGAGCCGGCTTCGGCAACCTGTTCAAACGTCCGAAGGTGGTTGAGATCCATCGTTCTCACCGTTGCGAAGACGCAATGCTACATTGCATCGACTCACTCTTTCCGCAAAGCCTTCGGCCGGCCTAAAGTCCCGGATATGGACCCACCGATGCGACAGGTTGGGCACTCGTGGGCGACATTCGGCCTTCTGGTCGCAGTCTTCGCGGTGTTGTGGATTCCGGTGGGACAACACGGCTTCCTCTATCCGCACTGGATGAAGGTCGGGACGTTCCTCGCCCCGTTCCTGCTGTTTACGGCGGCGGCGTTTCGAGCCGACCACGCGCCGTCGTGGTCCAAAGATCTCACCGTCCTGTCGCTGCTCATGCTTGTCGCGTATATCGTCCACCAGTTCGAAGAGCATTGGATCGACCTCTACGGAAACGAGTACGCGTTTCACGGAAGCGTGAACCAACTCCTCCAGGAGGTGACCGGTACCGAGTCGGAACCGCTAACCCCCGCCGGCATCTTCGTGATCAATACGTCCCTCGTCTGGCTCGTGGGAGCTCTCGCCATTTGGCGCGGCGAGAACCACGTCTTTCCCGCCCTCGCCATGGCCGCGATCATCGTGGTCAACGCGGTGGCCCACATCGCGCTCGGAGTGGCCGGCCTCGAATACAACCCAGGTCTTCTGACCTCGATCGTGGTGTTTCTTCCGATCGGGGGATATGTCTACCGCCGGGTGCTGCGCGACGGCCTCGCCCCCCCCGGGCAGGTTGCCGCGAGTATTCTCTGGGGAGTTCTCGCCCACGTGATCATGGTCGGGGGTTTGGTCGTCGGGAACGTGATGGGGCTCTTTCCAGAGCTGGTCTACTTCGCGGCGCTCATCGTCTGGTCGGTGGTGCCGGTCTTCCTCTTTCGCACCTCATCGACGGCGCGGTCGGGCTCCCCGGTGGCCAGTTCTCCGTGACCACCTTGCTCGATTCCCACGCGAAGGCGCATGACATCAGAAAGGAAGCTGCATCCGCCAAACGATCACCCAACGACTATCCTGCCGGACGAGGGTGAGCACCTCTCGCCCCCGCTGCTCGTGGGTCTTGCCCTCGAGCGCGTAACGGATCTCGAAGCCATAGTGGACCACCGCCGTGTCTTGGACGACCTGCACATCGTGGTCGACCTCACGAAACGACTGAGTCGTCGCATGCTCAGCGTATTCAACAAAGCTCCGCACGATCGCCGCTCGGTCACGGCACTGCGTTTGCCCTTGTGGAGAAACCATGATGGCATCCGGGTGAAAGAACGTCGCGACTTCCTCGGGGTACCCGCGGGTCCAGGCCTGGTTACAGGCCTGAATGGTCGTCCAGATCTCGGCGGTGGGGTCAGTCACGGCAGGTCCTCCTCGATAGTGACAGTCGGAAGCAGGGCCATTCGCAACGCCGGTCTTCGACTCGGAATGGAAGAGGAATGGGACGCTTCGACGGACATCCGTACGAGTGTGCACCGAAAGGGGTGGCAGCGCTCCCGTCGAAGGAGACCCCCGTGCCCCGAACGGGATACTTGATGCGGATCTCGACAAATGCGGTGTCATCCAAGCTTCGGCTGAGGCGTTGCCTCGCGTCGCGGTTCAATCGCGAAACCGCGTCGGTAACGCCAGCTCAAGTGCGTCGGCATACCGACGCAGGGCGGCCATGACCGCGCGCTTCTCGTCGGAACTCGGCGAAGCACTTTCATAGATCACGCGAACCACCGCGAGCTGACCATGCTTTCGCTCCGCCTTGAGGTCCACACGAGCGACGAGCTCTTCGCCCGCAAGAACGGGCATGCAAAAGTACCCGTAGATACGCTTCGACGCCGGGGTAAACGCTTCGAGCTTTTGGTCGAACGCGAAGAGTTCCGCCACGCGCTTCCGATCCCAAAGCACAGGGTCAAATGGCGAGAGGAGCACTCCACGATCGCGTCGAGGGCGCACGCGACGCAACCGTGCAGCGAGGTCGAGGTCGCCTGGTCGGACCCAACCCGCCTGCGATTCCCCGTCCGCGGAGACAAGCTCGCAGGGAACGATCTCGCCTGCGTCGACCAGCCCCCTAAGCGCGTGCTGGATTTCGAGTCGGAGGTTCCGAAGCCGCCAGGTCGCCGAGAGGGTTCTTGTCGTAGCCCAGCCGTGGCCGACCAACGCCCGAAGAAGAAGCTCACGAAGCGCGGCGGGCGTCTCCATCGTTCCCTGCCGGGTCCGACGAGGAATCACTCGCTCCGCAAGGTCGTAGGTCCGCTGAAACTTCCGACGCTCTCGGATGGCCAGTTCGCCGGTCGACCACATCGCATTGGCCACCCGTTTCATCACCTTGTGGTTCCACCAGCCTTTGCCGCCCTCGCCTTCCATATCGACAGAGCGCAGTGGACCGTCGGCACGGATTCGCCGAAGCAGGTCGGTCCTTACCTTCGGGTGGTTGGAGAGGATCTCGCGGGACCACGGGTGATCTCGGAACCGGCGTCGACGAAATGCAAACGCGGGGTACAAAGACATCGGCATCCAGCTCGCCTCGTGCCCCCAGTACTCGAAGAGCGACGCGCCGGGTCGCAAGAGCTCCTCTGCGGTGTGCCGTGAGAAGTTCTCGAGGCGAGACAGGAGCACAATCGCGTGTGACCGAGCCCCCGAAACGGAGATCGTGTCGAGCTGCAGATAGCCGAAGGCTTCGACGATCGCGTACGCCAGGTCATGGGCATCACGGCTCTGCTTGGAGACGCGTCGGCGGGGGCTTGGAAACCCGCTCCAATCTGGCTTGAGCAACCCCGCGCGCGCCAGCGCGAGACGACGCGCCTCTTTGACCGACAAGGACTCCATGGGCCCCGCAACCTATCTCAAGACCCGCCGAAGACCCACGCCAAACCGGGTGGGTGCTACGACCCGCGAGCTCCCGCTCATTGAAGGTCAGCGGGGGTACAGATTGATGGCCACGAAGCGCCAGCTATTGAAGCCGTGGTTGTGCAGATGGAGACTGAGGCGCGCATCCGGCGGGGGGGTCGTGTCAACGGGCACGACCACCTCGAACGTTCCGGAGGGAGCGGGAATGTCGACTGCGGTCCCCCACAGCTCTTGAGATCCGATCCACACGCCGAGGTGGGCCGTCGCAGGCTCCGCCGCGTCGAGAAGGTCGTGCCAGATCAGAATCTCGAAGGCGTCCCCGGCTTCGACCCGTACCGGCAGCGGCTGGTCGAACGCCGCGTAGTTGCATGCTCCGGTTTGGATTTCGAAGCCCCCACCTTCGGGGCCCCACGCGGCGCGAGGACAATCGACCACCGCCGGCCGATGGTGAGCGAGGGGATCGCGTTCCGCCTCCATCGGCAACAACGCCAGCGGATCGAGCACGGCAATCGGCTCGGCCTCAAGGTCCGCTGCCGTATCCGCACACCCGGTGACCCCAAGCAGGAACGCGAGGACCCCGCGCACCGCCTATTGTCCGGTCACGTAGTAGCCGCCGAGGCACATTTCGTCCGAGGTGCCTTCCCCCCACGCGACGTCGGTCGGCTCGCGCGCGGATCCGTCGATGATCGGCTGATTGGCAGCGCTATTGTTCCACGTACAGCCCATGCGAAGCTCATCGCCGGGTGCCATCACCACCGGATTGGCAAGGGTGTAGCTTCCTTGCCACGAAAAGTCCCAGTCGGGAATGTCCAAGACGCAGCTCTCGCGCCCGTCCCCGTGCATCAGCTCGGTTCGCTGAGTGGTTCCGAGTTCGTGCATGTGATGGTTGGCACTGTGGATCACCAACGGCGCATCACCGACAAGGCCGAGGGTGTTTCGCGCGGCCGATACAAACAGGGAGTCAAAGCCAATCGACGTCGCGTGCTCGACGCGGGCTTCTCCGGCGGGGATGGTCATCGGGTTTCCGATCAGACCGTTGGTGATCCAGCCGATATCGAGCACCGCGAGAATCGTGGCTTCGCGCTCCACGCTCGGCGCCGTGGCGATCTCGATCACCGACTGGTCGGCCACCGGGGCCGAGCTGAGCGTGTTGTAGTGGAACTGTGCGACAAGCATCGATCCGGGCTCGACGCGAATGCCCGTGCCTTCGGGGAACGGCGCCGCCGGCACTCCGGGAACCCAGGAGCCGATGCCCGAAAACCCGCCGGTGGTCCTTCCTCCGCCAAGCTCCTGAACGAGTTCTGCCAATTGTGCGTCCGTCACGTTGCCCGACTGAAGGTCGGCGACAGTGAGGCCCATCCGCTCGAGGGCAGCGAAGATCGCCGCGGGATCGATATTGGTGAACGCACCGCCTTCGGTGTTGGCGCGGGGCCCGCCGTAACAGGTGTAGCCGGGTCCCTCTTCGGCTTCGTCGTACGCCAGATACTGATCGACCTCGTCCGGCCCTGCGACGAATACGATCACGTGATGGACGATCGAACGCTGGTCCGGCGTGACCCGGAGCCCGGTCACGAATCGCGTCTCGTCCGCCGGCCACGGAATGAGCTGGCATCGATAATCGTCCGGCTCGCGGACCGGGGTGTACGGCTCGGGGAGCTGGAGCGAAAGGTCAGCTACGAACATGTCGGGGTCGGCGCCGGCTTCGTTCGCCATCGTCGGTTCGCCCTCCGTCGCGCCCCCATCGAGCCAGGCGAGCACGGTTTCCCGCTCCTCGGCGGTAAGGTCGATATCGTAGAGATAGCTGGTGCAGTCATCGGAAGGCTGCCAAGGCGGCATCGTGCCGTTCTCGATCGAGGCCTGCACCGCACCGGAAAACGCCTTCACTTCGTCGAACGTGGTGAGAGGAAAGGGGCCGATGTCACCCTCCCGGTGACAGGTCGCGCAGCGAGCATCGATGATCGCTTTGGTGTCGTCGTGGTACGTGAGCGCAGAGGAGGTTCCGGAACCATCTTCCGAACAGCCGAGCGCACCGAGCGGAGTGAGCGCAAATAGAACGCAAAGGTGGCGCATGACAGATCTCCTCGAACGTGATCGGGCGCCCCGAGCGAGCGCAAACTTAACCAACCAGTCGTGGGTCAGTGAAACAACGAGAAATGGGTAGCGTTTCGTAGCGAACTGTAGAGCAGCCGGGCTAGCCCGCATCGGTCACCAGAGGTGATGGATCGCGTTCGAAAGTGGTGGATTCCCGCGGACCTCGGACTGGAAGACGCCGCAGCGGTACGCGACGTACCGCGAGGACGGATGGAGGGAGAAGGCCGTGGGAGGGCGGGGCTTTCGGGCGCGAGACACGCCGACTGGTGACCGATGCGGGCTAGTCAACCCGGGGCCAGAGGGTGGTCACCATCGCTCCCCCGAGGGGCGAGCTGGCGATCGCGAGCCGCCCCTGATGCCGCTCCATGATTCGGTTCACGATCGCGAGTCCAAGACCGACCCCTCCGGTCTTTCGACCTCGGTCGCCCTCGAGCCGAAAGAACGGGTTCGTGACTTTGTCTCGCAGTTCTTTCGGGATGCCCGGACCATCGTCATGCACCGTGACTCGTACGTGCTCATCGTCCTCGGTCAGCTCGATCCGAACGGTACGCTGGGCGTGTCGGACGGCGTTTCGGAGGACGTTCTCGACCGCGCGGTGAAACAGCCGCGGGTCGGCCATCACCGTAGCCTCCTTCGGCAGCTCCACCGCGACATCGACCGTACTTTCCTCCTGGGCGTCCAAGGTCGCAAGCTCGGCGATGTCGCGGAGCCCCTGGTTCGGGTCGAAGGCCCGGCGATCGAGGTCGACGTCGTCGGACTGCACATACCCCAGGAGCTCCGCGACCAGTTCTTCGAGTGCGTCGAGCTCTCGGCCCATCGCCTGAAGCCGCGCCTCTCTGGTTTCGCCCGTCTGATTCTCGAGGAGCTCCATCTGAAAGCGGAGCCGCGAAAGGGGCGAGCCGAGTTCGTGGGACACCGCCTGCACGAGTTCGTCGCGGCTGCGCACGAGACGTTCGACCCGGTCGGCCATGGCGTTGAAGCTCGCCGCAAGCTCCCGGGATGGGCCATCGGGATTGTCTACCCGTGCGGTGAGTTCTCCCGTGGCGAGCGCATTGCTCGCGCGTTCCACCTTGCTGAGCTGGCGCTGGACACGAAGCGCGATCACCCCCGCAATCAGGGGGAGACTGACCACCGCGAGGATGACGCCGATCGGGATGATTCCGGGAGGAACAGCCGAATGTGCTGGCCCCGCAGCCAGCGCGCCCGCCCCGTCGTCAAACGCCAAGAAATACCACTCCTCCCGCACCGAGAGCCGCTGGGGAACCTGCTCCCCCGGCTCCAGCGGACGGTCGAGCCGTTGTTCGACGTCATCGATCGGCATCAGCGAGAGCTCGACCGGAAAATGCGGTTGGAGTTCACGCAGGCGTTGCGCGCGCTCGGGTGCGGGCAGCTCGTTGAGGAGCTCATAGGCGAGGAACACGCCGTCGGTTTTCGCTCGATCATCGGCCCACGACTGGCTCCGCCCGTACGTGGAGATGATGACAAACCCAATCGCCCAGCAGGTCAGCACGCTGCTGACGACCAATTTGAGAAACGAACGCTTCACCGATACGCCAAAAGATAGCCGACCCCGCGCACGGATTTGAGTCGACCGGCATCGAAACCAGAACGCTGAAGCTTTCGGCGAATGCGGCTCACGTGCACATCCATGCCTCGGTCGATGCCGTCGTACTGACTGCGAAGCACCTCCCGATAGAGGTCCTCCCGCTCGACCACGCTGCCGGCATGGTTCGCGAGCATCAGAAGTACGTCGAACTCCATCGTGGTGAGCGACACCGGTTGCCCCGCAACCGACACGTCGCGCGATGCCACATCGATTCGGATCGGTCCGACATCGAGGATCCCGACCGCCTCGGCCGGACCTCGAGCTCCCGCCACCCTTCGAAGCTGTGTGCGAATCCGAGCGAGTAGGACCCGCGGTTCGATCGGCTTCGTCACAAAGTCGTCGGCGCCAAGCTCGAGTCCCGCCACGTGGTCCGCGTCGCTCTGACTCGCGGTAAGCATCACGATCGCGCCCGAGTACGTCGCACGAACCTGCCGGCAAATGTCCAGGCCGCTTCCCTCTGGGAGCATCAGATCCAGGATGACCAGATCGGGCTGAAGCTCGAGGATCTTCTCCCGCCCGGCGCTTCCCGTGGCAACCCGCGACAGCTCGAACCCGTGCTGGCCGAGAAATTCCAAAAGGAGTTCAGCCAGTTCGTCGTCGTCCTCGACGATCAGCAGGTGTGCCCTCTCGGAAGGCGCGGGTTCCTGAACTGCGGCACGCATCATTCGTGCTTCCACCATACGAAGAGCCGAACCGAGGGCGCAAGCAGCTCTACCGTTCTCTACACACGGGAATGACGAACCCACGCCCGGTACGCGGAATTCCGATCCCAGGTCGTCGAACCCCGAACCGCGGATAAACCGGTTGAGGGCGCTCACGTCCACCGGGAGGCACCCGTTGCGTCGGGCGATCGCGAGATCAAGAGTCCGGTATGTCCGTCCCTTCCGGAGTGGTGAGTCCTCCCAAGTCCCTTGCGGTCGCTGTGCTCGACGCAGCGGCCCCGTCCCCCGTCCGTGCGCGAACCGCTCCGCTTCGGCCCCGAGACCTTTTTGTAGCCCCGCGCTTCTGGGCGACACAGCTCGTCGGCTGGACGTTCGCAACCCTGACCTTCTTCGGCGACCGGGCTCTCGTCACCTACGCGCTGGGTTTCCCGGGAGAATCGGTAATCGTAGTCATGACCGCAAGCGTGGTGTGCTCGGTCGCGGCCTCGACGGCGCTCGCTTACAGTCTGCTCCGGCTGTGGGAACGCCGCCAAGGACGCCGCAACACCCTCGTCATGGCACACGTCGCGGTCCTCTCCATTCTGGCAGCGTCGTTCTGTGCACTCGTCATCTACGTGTGCCTCGGCGCCGTCGACCTCCCGCGCCACTACCGGCCAGATCTCCCCCTCGCGTTGCCCCTCGACTACGCCACTCTGATGCTCGGCTGGAGCGGTGTGTTCCTCGCAGTGGTGCACCGCCGCGAACTTCGCCATGCGAGAGACCAGATGCACGAACTCGAGCTCCTGGCTCACAAAGCCTCCTTGAGTGCACTGCAGGCCCGTATCCAGCCGCACTTCCTCTTCAACGCCCTCAGCTCCGTCAGCGGACTTGTGCCGCGCGACCCCGAGAGCGCACAGCAGGTCCTCCACGACCTCTCGGAGCTTCTTCGCCGCTCGCTAGCTTCCACTCCGGACGGTACGACCGCGCTCCACGAAGAGCTCGACTTCTGCGAGCGCTATCTTCGATGCGAACTCGCCCGCTACGGCGAACGCCTCGATGCGACCGTCCGGGCGCCGCTTCATCCGGGTCAGGTGAGGATTCCAAGCATGTTGCTTCAGCCCCTCGTGGAGAACGCCATCAAGCACGGTTTCGCATCCGCGAGCGAGGTCTGCGTGCGCGTCTCTGTCGACAGTCGCGAGGATGGCCTGGAGCTCGAAGTACGGAACACCGGCCAACTCTCGCCGACGAGCGCAACCAGCACTGAAGCGGTCGGAGGCAACGGCCTCACCCTGGTGAGGCGACGACTGCAGATCCGCTACCCACAGTCTGGTCGCTTCGAACTGTTCCAGGACGACGAATGGGTGATAGCGCGCATTCGCTTCGAGCCACGGGAACCCTCGCCCCAGTCTCAAGATCCCTGGAGGACGGCATGAAGTTGCGAGCGCTGGTGGTGGAGGACGAACCCATGGCGCGCGCCGCGTTGGTGGATCTCCTCGCCCGTCGTGACGACGTCGAGGTTGTCGGGGAAGCCGATTCCTTGGCAACCGCCACCCTCGCAATCGAACGCCTCGCGCCCGAGCTCATTTTCCTCGACGTCACGTTGAAGGACGGAAACGGCTTCGAGCTCGTCGATGGGGCCGGCAGCGGAGCGCACATCGTGCTGGTGACGGCCTCCGCGGACCATGCCCTCCGGGCCTTCGACATTCGAGCGCTCGACTATGTGCTCAAGCCACCGGCCCGGGAACCCGTGGACCGCGCCCTCGAACGCGCTCTCGAGGCGCATCGCAAGCGCGCGACAGCCCCTGCTGGATTCGACCGTATCGAGCTGCGGGAAGCAAGCCGGGTTCGCTACTGCGCCGCGAAGGACATCGTGTTCATCCGCTCGGCGGACAACTACAGTGAGGTTCGTCTTAGCGGCGGCGAAACCTACCAGGTGCTCCGGAGCCTGAGCGAGTGGGTAGAACGTCTCCCGCTCCACTTCGTACGCTGCCACCGGTCTCTCCTCGTGAATCTCGACTACGTGGAAGCGCTCGAGTCCCGCGTGGGCGGGGGCGCGCGGCTTCGGCTCCGGACCATCGCCGAAGAGCTGCCGGTCAGCCGCCGGAAGGCGATGTCTTTTCGGTCGCGGGTAGCCCGCCATCGAAACGCGTAAGCCTCCAAGGCTTGGGAGCCCCGCCGTTCGCCCAGGTGAGGGTGCCGCCAGCCAAATACATATTGACCATGAATGTCATTTTCACCAGGTCTCCGAGGCATGACATTCCACGCCTTTTCCCGACATCTCTTGTTCGCTGCAGCCCCGTTGGTCGTCCTCGCCCTTGCCGGATGCGGCGATGACAGCTCGGATCCTCCAGCGGACGGCGACGTCAACCTCGATGGAGGAATGAACGATGGCAGGATGGACGCTGCGGGGAGTGACGGGGGCGACACGGTCGACGCGAGCGGCGACGCCGACGCGGGGCCTTCATTTCCGCGGGGCGCGATCATGTGCGGCTGGGTGTTCGGTCCCGAGGGCGCCACGAGCTTTATCCGCTTCATCTCCGACGCAGAGCTCGAGGGAGACGCGCCCATCGAAGTCGCCGCCGGCGCCGTCGAAACCGGGGGGACGATGTCATGCGGATTCTTCGGGGAAAGCGTCTTCGTCCACTCTTTCGAAACGCCCACCATCACCCGCTTCGACTTGACCACCGACGGCGAACTGGTGGAGGGCGAGACCGTCAGCGTGATGCCCTTTGGCATCTCTTCGCTAGCGGGGGGGTTCGGCCGCCCCGACTTCGTCTTCGAAGACCGCGGCTACTTCGCGGACATCGCATCACTACAGCTGGCGGTTTGGGAGCCCGCGACGATGACGTTGATTCAGGAGATCTCGCTCGCCGGGATCGACGCAACCCCGCGCCCAGGTATCACCCTCAATCGGGTTCGGACGACGGCTCGAGGCAACGATCTCCTGTTTTCGGCAGAGTTCTTCAACGAGGCGAACATTTCAACCGCGGGCGCCACGCTTGCTCGGCTGCGGATCAACCCGCCCTCCGACGAGGTGGTGTTCGGCGCCCTCGACGAACGATGCGGCAATGCGTTCAATCGGGCGCAGGCGGCGAATGGCGACCTGTACTTCGGGTCGGGTAGCCAACCGGCCCTCGATCACGCGCTTGGGCTTTCCGGGGCGGTGGCTCCTTGTGCACTGCGGGTGCTCGCCGGGGAAGACGACTTCGACCCGAGCTACGTCGCGGACCTCAACGCCCTGACGGGTGGGCGCCCCACCACAGGGCCGATTCTCCTCTCGGGGAACCGGAGTCTCCTGCAGGCCTTCGATACGGATGCGCGCCCCATCGACCCGTCGGTCGACACCACCGTCGGCTTGATTCAAGAGCCGCAGTGGACCTTCTTCGAGTGGGAGCTTGGCTCCACCGACATGGCCACGCCAGTCCCGGAGCTCGGGAGGTCCACCGGTGTCGTCAGCACCCTCGAATTCGACGGGAGAACCTTCCTTCGAGCGCTCACGGTCGACGGTGCCATCCTCACCGATCTCTCCAGCGAAACCTTCGAGACCATCGTATTCGCCCCTGCGAATGCCCCCGTCGGCCTGCACCGCGTCGGCGATCGATAGGCGGTCCACGAGCTTCCGGGTGCGCTCGCGGCACTCTTCCAGGCCCGCGCGCATGACCGGTCCCATATACGTTGCGCCGGACAAGGAGCAGAGTCCGGGCGGCAAAGATCTAAGGATCAGCGATACCGGCGTCACCGCGGCAAACGGGCCGCCGAAGCTCTCGAGGCCTCTTAGGTCGCGTGAGGTGAGTACTTCCCCGGTGATCGGCAGGGTCTGACGGGGGGACGCGGTCGTTCCGTTTCTTTCGTTCCGACACTCCATCCGAGAGGCGATCGACACGAAAGACGCGATCGAGGCTCGACATCTGGCCCCTCCCAGACCTACACGGTGTCTAGAGAGCATGACGTCCGAAAAGGAATCTCGACCTACGGTCCTGATCGTGGGCGGAGGCTTTGGCGGCCTGGCAGCGGCCCGTGCGCTCCGTAAGTCGCCCGTCCGGGTCGCGCTGATCGATCGACAGAACCACCACGTCTTTCAACCGCTGCTCTACCAGGTCGCGACCGCCGCATTGTCTCCCGCCGACATCAGCGCGCCGATTCGAACTCCGCTCCGCCACCAGAAGAACTGCGACGTGGTCCTCGCGGAGGCTACCGGCGTCGATCTCGACGACAAAAAGCTTATCCTCGAGGGCGGAAAAGCGTCCTACGACTACCTCGTTCTCGCCGCCGGGGTGACCCACGACTACTTCGGCAACGACGAATGGGCAAGCGTCGCCCCCGGCCTCAAGACTCTCTGGGATGCCACGGAGATCCGGCGACGGCTACTCCTTGCCTTCGAGGGCGCAGAGTACGAAGCCGACGACGCTTCCCGTCGAGCTGCGCTGACCTTCGTTATCGTGGGTGCCGGACCAACGGGAGTCGAACTCGCGGGTGCGATCAAAGAAATCGCGGCCAAGACACTCCCCGATGAATTTCGAAATATCGACACCACCACCACTCGGGTGATTCTGGTGGAGGGGCAGGACCGGGCTCTCGGGTCGTTTCCCGAAGCAATCAGCGCCCGCGCTCAACGCGACCTCGAGCGGCTCGGGGTGGAGGTAATGCTCCAAACTCGCGTCACCAGAGTCGTCGACGATGGCGTGTTCATCGGAGATGAGTTCATCGGCGCTCAAAATGTGCTGTGGGCTGCCGGTGTGAAAGCCAGCCCGGTGGGCAAAGCACTCGGCGTGCCGGTCGACCGTGCGGGTCGCGTGATTGTAGGGCCGGACCTCGCGGTGCCCGACCATTCGGACGTGTTTGTCGTGGGAGATATGGCCTCGGCGACTCCCGCAGGCGACACCAGCGCCGTGCCTGGAGTCGCACAGGGTGCGATCCAAATGGGCACCTATGTCGGCAAGATCATCGCTGCAGAAGTGGGCGGGAAGCCTTCTGAGCGCAAGCCGTTTTCCTACCGCGACAAAGGTTCGATGGCGATCATTGGAAAGAACCGTGCGGTGGCGGCGGTTGGCAACATGT
>JBCCZL010000127.1:0-18962 GCA_039187775.1 Myxococcota bacterium | reverse complement strand
GTTGGTGCCGTCACCGGTCTTGGACGGGCCAATATCATGATCCGGTTGTACATTCTTGCGACACCCTCTCGGTCCGCCGCCGCGGTTGGCTGCGCGAACGCAACGCGACGCACCCCGCCCTTGCGCTCCGGAGGCTGGCCCTGAAAGTATGCGGGAACAATGAGAAACCGGTGGTTTCACCGGCCCGTTCTTCACACGCCATCGGTCGCGGAGAAGCGGGTCACCTGGCTCGAGTTGTTCTACGACCTGATCTTCGTCGCGTCGTTCATTCAGCTCGGAAACGGCCTCAGCCACGACCCCGCGCTGACCGGGTTCGCGAGTTTCGTCGCTGCTTTCGTCCCGCTTTGGGTGTCCTGGACCGGTTTCACGTTCTTCGAAAACCGGTTTTCGGTCGATGACCTGACCCATCGGCTGTTTGTGTTTGCCCAAATGTTCGCGGTGGGTGCGATGGGCATCAGTTCGGCGGGCGTATTCGAAGGAAACATGATGCCCTTCGCCGTCGCGGCCTCGATGGCCCAGGGGATGGTTGCGGTCATGTACCTGCGGACGATGCGCCAGGTGCCTGAGGCGCGGTCCTACTGCGCCTATTGGTCGTTGATTTTCGCAGTGGCCGCGCTGCTCTGGTTGGTCAGCGTGATGCTGCCCCCGATCGGGGCGTACGCGGCGGCGACGCTCGCGACGCTCATCATCCTCGTGAGCCCGCAGAGTCGGTATTCGAGGGAGCTCCTCGAGCGCTACCCAAGCGACATGGCCCACATCGCGGAGCGCTACGGTCTGCTGACGCTGATCGTGCTTGGTGAGTCGTTCGTGAAAGTCCTGACCAGTCTCGTGGACCAGGGCGGATCGATGGAGCTGTGGCCGGAGTCGGGGGTGATTCTGGTGATCACCTGCGCGGTGTGGTGGGTGTACTTCGACGATGTTGCTGGCTCGAAGCTCCGACCGGGCCACGTTCGATGGTCGATCTGGTTCTACGCTCACCTTCCGCTTCAGATCGGCGTGACCGCGCTCGGCGTAGGCATCAAAAAGGCCGCTTCGTTTTCTGCGAACGAGCCCGCGCCAGAGGAGCATCGATGGCTCCTTGCGGGCTCGCTGGCCGTCGTGTTCTTCGCGGTGGCGGCGATCGACTCGGTGAGCGAACGGCGGGCCGCCGAACTCAGCGATCGGAATCGAGTCAACATGCGTCTCGTGGGGGCGGTGCTGATGCTGGTGCTCATCCCCGCCGGCGCGACGATGGTGGGGGACACATTCCTCCTCCTCGTGACGGTCATCGCCGTCTCCGAAGTGATCTTCGACATGATGATGGTCCCCTTCGAAGCGCCGGAGGAGCCCGAGGAGGAGAAGAACCGCCACGCGCCTTCCCCCTCGCCCCGCAAGCTCCTGGATCGGGCCGGTCAGCGGGTCACTCCAACGTCCCGTCCCGATGTGCTGACGGCGATTCGGAAGGGAGCCCCATCGGGGCTTCGCCGCGATTTCTACTTCTATCTGATCGAGGGGAGCTGGACCCGGGTCATCGCGGTGCTCGCGTTCTGCTACGTGATGATCAACGTGTTCTTTGCCGGACTTTATAGTCTTCAGCCAGATTGCATCGCCGGCGGTCGAACCGAGAACTTTGCGAGCGCGTTCTTCTTTAGCGTGCAGACGATGTCGACGATCGGCTATGGCGGGATGACTCCGGCCACCGATTATGGCGATGTCGTATCGACGATCGAAGCCGCAGTGGGTTTACTCGGGGTGGCGCTCGCCACGGGGCTCATGTTCGCCAAGGTGTCGCGTCCGGTGTCCGGGGCCCTGTTCAGCGACCCCCTGGTCGTTCATCGCTTTGACGGCGAGCGAGTGTTGTCCTTTCGGGTGGGCAACGCCCGCGGCAACGAAGTGGTCGACGCAACGATCAGCTTTGCCGTGCTGTGCGACGAAGTGTCGGCCGAGGGGCAGCATCTCCGTCGGCTCCGCGATCTGACGTTGTGCCGAAGCCGAACCCCATTCTTTACGCTGAGCTGGACGGCGATGCACGAGATCGACAAGAGCAGTCCACTCGCCCACGTGGACTGGGACAACCCCGGCGAGACGATTCTCGGGTTCGTTGCCACGATCGTGGGTCATGACGGGACCTACGGGCAGACGATCTATGCCCGAAAGGTCTGGGAGGTAAGTGCGGTTCGGGTGGGTCACACGTTCGTCGATGTCCTAAGCGACCTTCCGGATGGACGGATGATGATCGACTTTCACCGCTTTCATGACACGACTCCCGATCGACGAACCGATGCCGTGGACGCGGTCGAAGAGCGTGCCGATGAGGCGGCGACGGATGAGCTCACGGCCGATGAACCCGCCGGTACCGAGAAATCAGAGGCCTGAGAGCCAGTCGCTCGGTCGCTGCATGCGGGTCACGACGATCCGACCCGAGGTCGCCGTGCCTTCCACGGCGTGGACGGCGATGGTGCAGGTTACCGGGGTGGGCCGGCTCCGATCGTATTCGCTTCGGAGCTGAAACCAGGCGGTGAACGCTCCGCCCGATTGGCGCTCGAGCCGTCGAACGGACCACGGTTCGTCGATTTCGATGTTCACGTTGTCCTGATACGACCCCCCAAAAGAGCTGTCGCAGGTCGCGGTGCCTTCGAGGCGGAACTGTCCTGTGACCTCGGTCCCCGTCACGTCGAGCCAAATGTCATGGTGGGCGTAGCCGTTGCCGGTCCAGGTGTAACTGACGGTTGTGGGTACCCCGGGCGTCCAGGGCACTTCGGCTACTTCTTCCTGCGGCTCGCTCATGTCTCGACCCTCTTCGAGGTAGCCGAAATAGGCGCCCGTGCCGCAGCATGAAATGAGGACGAAGAGGCATCCGCCACCGCAGCCGAGCAACCATTTGGTCGTGTTGCTCTTCTTTTGCGGCGGCGGGGTTGCCGGAGGAAAGGCGTGGCCCGGGGCGCCGGGAGGCTGGGGCATGTTCATGCCACCACCATACGAACGTGGCTCAACAACCTCCCGCTGAGTATCTCTCGAACAACCTCGAGGTGCCCGGAGGTGTCTGTATAGGTTGGAAATTATAGGGCTATTCCGTGCATCGGCAGATTTGGCTTGCGTAGTTCATAAATACCGTTCACAAAATGACTAGAGGTCACGTTGCCTGTTGCCACCCCCACTCCCCGGGCTCGCCGGCGCGAAGCGAATCTCCGCCGCATTCTCGATACGGCGATGCGTCAGGTGGTCGCCGACGGCTTTGGGAGCTTTTCGATGCATAAGCTCGCCCGTGCGGTCGACTACACGCCGGGCGCTCTCTATCGCTACTTCCCGTCGAAGGAAGCGATCCTTCAGGCGCTCATTGTCAAAGTGATCGAGGCGCTCGGCGAGCGGGTAGCCAATCAGGCAACCGGCGAGCCCCTCGAGGTGATCCGTCGCCTGTGCCGCGTTTACCAACGCTTCGCGCTGGAGCAGCCGGAGCAGTTTGGATTGCTCGCGATGCTTCTTGCCGATCCGCGAGTGGTGCTGGCTTCGGACGATGTCGCGAGGCCAGCGGTCGCGGCGATGCTGGATGCACTTCGTCCGCTCCGCGAAGCGTTCGCCGACGCAGTGGAGAGTGGCGCGCTTGCGGCGGGGGATCCTGAGCTTCGCGCACTGACCACGTTCTCGGCGCTTCACGGCGTGCTCTCGCTTCGAAAGCAAGCTGCGCTGGCGCCGGATTCGATCGATCTCGCACGCATGACAAACGAGCTTCTCGACACGCTTCTCCGAGGGTGGGGCGCTGAGGAAGCGATAGAGGAAGGGGCCCGATGATGATCGCGCTAGCTGTGGCGGCCGGAGTGCTGACCTGGTCGTTTCTCGAGTACTGCATCCACCGCTGGCTTGGCCACGACAAGCGGACCCGGCCAAATTTCTTCTCTGTCGAGCACGTTCGGCACCATTCGGAAGGCAACTACTTTGCGCCTGCGTGGAAGAAGGCAGCGGCCGCAGGGCTGGTGTTCGTGCTCGTGGGTGTGCCGTCGGTCTGGGCGTTTGGACCGGGGATCGGTCTCGGGTACGTGGGTGGCCTGACTGGGTTCTATCTATTCTACGAAGTTCTCCATCGTCGGGAGCACACCCACGAGGGCATCGGTCCCTACGGGCGATGGGCCCGCCGCCATCACTTTACGCATCACTTCCGCGACCCGAAGTCGAACCACGGAGTGACGTCGCCCCTTTTCGATCTGATGTTCGGCACCTATCGGGCACCCGAGAAGATCCGGGTGCCCCGGCGTCTCCAAATGCGGTGGCTCGCCGACCCGGACAGTGGTCGGGTGCACGCGCACCTTCAGGGCATGTACGAGCTCCGTTGAAAATTCTGGCCAGTTTGGGAGGCGTCCGCGTCAAAGCGTGCTAGCCCTCTCCCATGCCAAGGCACTAGTCCCCCTCCTCTCCAGTTCTCACCGGGCGCGCGAATACCGCGGGTCTGTCTGTAGGGACGTGCGCGCTGCCCCATGGCGGCGTCGGAGGGCGAGGGTAGCGCTGAACTCGCCTTGAGTGATCCATCCGGCGGCCGCCTTGAGCCGCGCCGGACTGGCTTTGCGTCCCTGCCTCCTTTCCGCTCATCGGATCGCGCCGTCTCGGAAAGGAGGCGGCGATGGCCGCAGTTTGGATGGTGCGGGCGATGCGCTCGCCAAGGCCGCGGCGCTGGTGCCGACGGTGTGATGACAACCAACCGTTTGAAAGCACCGACAAGTTTCGGGTGAACGCGAACGGCAAGAAGATCGACGTCTGGCTGATCTTCGCGTGCCAGGGCTGTGGTGCGCGCTGGAATCATCGGCTGGTTCAGCGAAGGACCGTGCCGCAGATCGGCGAGGATCGGTATCGACGCTACCTCGACAATGACGTCGCGCTGGCGCGGGCCGAAGCGTTCGCGATGGCCGGCAAAGACGCGCGCCGAGTGCCGTTCGAGGTGGAGCGGTCCGGCGATGGGCCGTCGGCGGAGATCGAGATTCACCTCGAGGAGCCGATCGATCTTCGCGTCGACCAGCTCCTTGCGGTCGGTCTCGGGGTCAGTCGCGGAACGCTCCGTCGGCACCTCGACCGAGCCCTGCTCCGAAAGCGGGTCCAGCATCGGGACCGGATCCGACTTCCGGCGGGGCTACAGCTCGGCCCGGAGCACGGGCACGGGGGCTTCGGCCGAGAGGTCGAGGGCGGTGCGAACGGTGGCGCGGATGGACCGTCGGAAGAGCGTGGCGCGGACCGGCGCGTCCGGATTGGATGGCCAGACCCAAGCTGACCGCGCTTCCCCGGGGCCCAGCGAACGATGGATGACCCGGTCGCCGTCGGTGAGGAGCACTGTCTCTTCGCCGTCGGCGACGGGTTGGCTGTGAAGTTCGAGGAGTCGCTCCTGCTCGCCGTCGACTTCCACTTCCACGTACAGCTCTCGAAGCGCGGTGGCGCCGGTGGGGATGGCGTGACCCGCGCCGACATTGCGAAGGGTCACTTTGACCGCCGGGCCGCTCTCCGAAGTCGTCCGTTCGAGGGCGAGGGTCAGCGCTCCGGCGAGACGCTGAATCGATGCGTTCCGGCCTTCGCTCGCGTGGTCCGGCCCGATAAAGCGATGGTCCACCGCGCCCGATTCCGTGCGCATGTGGCAATCGATGCAGGTTTCGGTGCCGCCGGTGGTCTGGTACGCGCGAAACTCATCGAGGGTGGGTTCGTCCAGGAGCCCGGGCCCTTCGACCTGATGGCACGTTCCGCAGAGTTCCGCGGAGCGAAGGAAGCCGGATTGTCGAACCGCGTGGGCCGGGTTTGCCGCGTGGCCCGCGCCGGCGAGGGGGAGGGTCAGGTCGAGCGCGAGCTGACCATTGGACGTGCCGTGGTTCCCCACCGCGCCGTGGCAGATGAGGCAGCTGACGTTTTGATCTTCGATCTGGGTGGGACGATGGCAGTCGTCGCAGCGATCTCCGGCGAAGCTTCCCCACGCGCCGGCCGCGCGCATTTGGAGTCGCTGAAACGCGGTCGAAGTGCCGCTCAAGGCGTGCGGGGATCCCTGCCATGCGTCGTAGATCTCGGAGTGGCAAGACTGGCAGTCGCGAGCCCGAGTGCCGACATCTTCGGCACTTCCGATCGGCTCGGCGCACGCGAGTGCCAGGAAGAGCGGCGGAAGGACCACCGCGTGAATCCATCGGAACGATCGCAGTGAAGCCACTCCGGGCATCAAAGTTCGAAGTGCCAGGTGATGCCGCTTGAAAGCTGACCGACGCCGTCGGCGACGATTTCTTCGCCGACCGAACCGGTCCATCCCTGTGCTTCGCGGTCGTGTGCGAGATACAGGTAGGCTTGAAGGTCGACAAAGAACGAAAAGTAGCGACTGAACGCCCATTCGATGCCGATGCCCCCGTGAATGCCGTAGAGAATGTCGTCGGATCGCGGCGCGCCTTCTTCTGCGGGTTCGATGAAGCTGAACACCGCGCAGAAGCCGAAGAGCGGCTTGATCCGGAACGTATCGCCCAAGGCGATCGGCACGAACACGTTAAAGCCGACTTGGTGATCGTGGCGAAACGCTTCGGGGTGTTCGACGATGAGCTGATCCGCGAAGAGATCGAGGCCGAGCCAGGAGGTCATTTCCCAGCGGATTCGGGCGCCGACGCCTCCCGCCAGGTAGTCCCCTGCCCATCCGATGGCGTGGATGCCGAAGCCCAAGTCCTTTTCGAACGCGGTCTCCTGCGCCTCGTCCTGCGCTTGGCCCTGCGCGAGGCTGGAAGCCGGAGCCACCGCCGCACCGAGGACGACGAGCATCAAACTCAGCTTAAGAACTGCCTGCAGTCTAGGGATCGGGCGCCGGCAAAGACTCGAACGATGACCATCGATCGAGCCTTGCTTGGGAATCGAACGCCGTGGATGTGTGAAACGGCGCTCAAGAATCGAACCCTGCCGAAGAATCAAACCCTGCCGAATCCCCGCACGGTGCCTAAGAAACGAACCCAGTGCCAAGCTAGTCTGCGTCATCGGTCCTCCTGTGATGTGCCTTGGTGGGAGTCGCCGCGGACTTTTCTGATCCGGACGCACTTTTTTTGACGAACTCCCACCAACGCCCCCGCCGCGAGGACGGCCGAGAAGACGGCCGAGAAGACGGCATCACCAGGCCCGGTCGAGCAACGGCAAGGCGCCACACGCAGGGGTCGGAGGCGTGCTCCCGTACGCGAGGCGTCTTCGTGCTCATGAGACGCCCACGTCGGACGTGCACGTACTCGTGAGACGGTAAGACGCGCACGTGAGACGTGCACTTGAGACGTGCTCGTGCACGTAAGACGTAGACGCCTGACCCGCTACCGCTCTCCCATCACCGCATCGAGCCGGCGCAGGTGACTCGACCGTGGATACCGACCACGAAATGCCGCCGCCCGTTCCTCCGCTTCGCCGCGGCGCCCCAATCGAAGCAGCGCTTGCACCAAGAGCACTTCGCGTTCCTGGGTCAGCTGTCCATTCGGGTAGTGACGGGCGTGGCGGCGAAGCGTGTGCACCGCCTGCTGCGGTGCGATGCCCACCGACCGCTGGGCCTGGCGGATAAGCGTCAGTTCCGGTGGAGGCTCGGCGTCGTTCGGCTCCCCCGGAGTCACATCGCCCATCGACGAACCTTGGGGACCGGGGCTCCGGGCTTCGGCGGACGCCTGACGGCCCTCTCCCGGGTCAAGCGTCGCAGCCGCCCCCGGATCGGAGATTGGCGCTGCCTCAAACGGCTGGCGGGTCGACTCTTCCGACGGGTTCAACGCTTCCGGCGGGTTCGACGCTGCCGCCGGGTTCGACGCTGCCGCCGGGTTCGACGCTGCCGCCGGGTTCGACGCTGCCGGCAGGTTCGTTTCTGCCGGTGCTGCCGGAGTCTCGGTTGGAGCCTCCGGTTCGCGCGCCTCGTCGCCTTGAAGGACCCAAACCGCCGAAACCGCCGCCAGACCTGCCAGCGTGAGCCCGACCGCTAGTCCCTTCGCACCGAGCGCACTACTCGCCGAGCTCACGACTGCTTGGCCGCTCAGAGAGCCTCCGCCGCTGGATCCTGCCCCACTAGAGCCGCCCGGCGAGTTACCGCCTGGCCCCTGGCCCTCCGACCCGCCTCCGTCGGTGTCCGGGGGAGGCGGGTCAAAGAGCGGGGCGAGGCGCGCCTCAAGCGACTGGAGCTGTTCGTCCGAAGGCAAGCTTCCCTGGCTTTCCTCGAGCCCGTCTCGAAGTGCACGAGGGATCGACTGGTCGAGGAGCCGCCGTTCGTCGTCGCTCATGACGGCGCTCCCGAGCCTGGGTTGCTCTCCCGCGCGGTCGACTCCCCCCGACGGTCGAAAAAGTCCGTCACGCTTCGGCGCGCCGCGTAGAGCCGCGAGTATGCCGTCTGAAGCGGAATATCCACCGCGTCGGCGACTTCCCGCATCGCGAGCTGTTCGATCTCGTACAGGACGAACACCGCGCGCTTTTCATCGTCGAGCGCGGCGAGGGCTTCGCCGAGGAGCGCCTTCGCCTGCTGCCGCTCGAGCTCTCGCTGCTGCGGTGCGCTGATCCGCTGGTCCGGTGGCCGATCGGTTACCCGTTCTTTTCGGACGCGGGCTCGGCGCCGATGGTCCGACGCGGTCCGCACCGCGATGCTGTAGAGCCAAGTTCGTACCGAAGACCGCCCTTCGAAGCTCGGAAGCTTTCGGTGCACCACCACGAAGACTTCCTGGCACAAGTCTTCGGCGTCGCCATCCGCCACGCCGAGTTGAAGCAGCACCCGCCACACAAACGGTGCGTACTCGTCGAACACTTGGCGAAAGGTGGGCGGGGAAGAGGCGAGCGCCACGGGCATGGGTGGGTCCAGAGGCCGATTCTTATCAGCGCTCGCCGAAGAAAGATCGCCTTGAGCGCGAAGTGCTTGAATTCATGAGATTTGTTTCTAAGGCGCAGTTCTCTGAAGCGCAGTTCTCTGAAGCCCAGTTCTCTGAAGCCCAGTTCTCTGAAGCCCAGTTCTCTGAAGCCCAGTTCTCTGAAGCCCAGTTCTCTGAGGCACAGTTCTCTAAAGCGCAATGACCGCGCCCGCATCGAAAGCCGCCGCCACCGTGCTTGGCGCAACGCCAGGTGGGTATGCGTCGTCGGGCCGAAGCGGAAGAAGCGCCGCCGCGCGGACCGTGAACCGAAGCCACTCGGTGAGTCGAATCGTGGCTCGGACCCGCGCGATGAGCTGAACGGTGACCGTCTCGGCGTTGTCACCCGCCTCTGGGATATGAAACAACGCTCCCGACTGTACTCCGCCACAGAGCCGGAGATCGAAGTCGCTCCGGTCGCTCTCCCCGAGCGCGAGGATCCGCGGACAGAACAACACCCCGAGGTAAGGCGCCACGAGAACGCTCTCGACCCCGTCGCGCTCGTGCTCGCTATACGGAAGAATACCTGCCTCGAGTTCGACGCCAATAAACCACGGTGGCTCGATCAGTAATGTTGCCGCGGCATGAAGCGCCGGGTTGGGAACCATGCCCACGGACACTCCGGCCACCGCTGAGATCTCCACAAGGTACCGATCGCCGGTCATGGGTTCGGGGTCACTGGTCGGATCGTCCACGAGAGGGTGCGGTTCGACCGGCTCGTCAGGTTGGGGCTCAGGGCTAGGGGCCGCCGCCGCTCGTTCGGGTTCCTCGGGGTCGGAGGGGTCAAGCTCGGCGTCGGGGTCGATGAGAAGCGCGATCACCACGGCCAGCGTTTCGGTAAACTGAGGGCAGGGGCCTTCGTGACGAAGCGTCCGTTCCCCGAGGATGGTGCCATCCGCCGCGCTGACCGCGAGAACCGCCTCGAAGGTCGCGTCCGCCTCCGGGAGCGGGCCGATTCGGGCTTCGACCGCGATCTCCGCGCTCGACGACGAGACAAAAATCGAGCGACCGAGTAGAGCCTCGACTTCCGTTCCGAGGGCCTGGCTTCCGACGCACGCTTCGGCGCCGGGGAGGCGGACCCAGTTCAGCGACGAAGTGACCGACGACTGAGCGTGGGCGAAACCCGACCCGGCAATGATCGACAGCGCGAGAAGCAGCGCCGCGACCTTCCGTCTCGAGTGCCGGCTCCAAGCGGGAGTCCTCGGTTCGGCCTCCGCATGCTCAAAGCGGAGGGCGGGCCTCGATGGAGTCTCTGGCCCCACCGGACGCTCGAGCATCCCACGGCTGGTTTCCTCCGAACTCCTTTGCCTTGGGTACTTCGCTTGCCTGCGCATCACTTTGCCGTCGGCCCCATCGCGTTCGCCCCACTATGGCCGGCGCGGTCCCAGTTCGCCATCCTGCGATCCGCCGGGTAGGCTTCGGGCATGCGGTCCCGGCCCCGGCTTTCGATCCCGACTCGGATCTTCCTCGGCCTCACTCTGGTGTTGACGGCGTTTGGGATCTTGAGCATCGGGAGCTTCTTTCAGCATCGCCGGACGGGCGAAACCTTGGCGCTCCTTGAAGACGGGTATCTTCCGATCGCGCTCGCCGTCGGCGAGGCCAAGGCGACCCAGACGGTGTTTCACACCTACCTGGATCTGCTGATGAGCGACCCCACGGGCACCCGCAACTGGCTCGACGCGGCTCGCCAGCTCCGCCCGGCCAAGATCCGCCAGGCCCTCGAATCGATCGATGCGGCGCTGGCGCTCGACCCGTCGCCCGCGGATCGGGCCCTTCTGGAGGAGTCCCAGACTCGTCTTCGCACCGTGCTCGAGGGGTTTGAAGCGAGCCAGGCGGGCTACGACCGACTCTACGATGCGTTGGCGGCGGGGGAGCAGGCGGGCGCGGAGGAGGCGCTGTCGGATCTTCGATCCAAGGAGCGCGAGACCGATTCGCTGCTCCGCGATACCCGCGCCGCGCTGCAGACGCGGATCGCCGCGATCAGCGCAGACGTTGCCGCCAAGGAAAGCCAATCGGCGATCCTGCTCGGAATCCTCACCTGTCTGGCGCTGCTCGTCGGACTGTTCGTGCTGTGGGCTGCCCACCGGATGCTGTCTCCCCTTCCCCGGCTCCAGGAACGCGTGGCCGCGGTCGCTCGAGGGGACCTCTCCGAGAAAGAACTGCCTCAGTCGGACGACGAACTCGGCCGGTTGGCCAAGTCGTTTGAGCAAATGGTGGCGGCGCTCGCGGCACGCGACGTGCGCCTTCGGGAGGCGGCCGACGCGGAGATTCGACTCAAGCAGATGCAGGAAGAGATCGTTCGAAATCTCAATGCGGCGGTCATCGTGGTGGACGGCTCGGGGATCGTCCGCGCGGTGAACCCTGCGGCGGAGCCAGTGCTTGGCCTTACCGCGTCCGCGATTGGCCTGCCGCTGGAAGAGAGCGGCCTCTTCAACCGCGCGCCACGAATGCGGCAAGCCCTTGCGCAGGTCGGCGCCGATGCGGAACAAGCGGAGCTCACCCCCGACGAACCCTTGGCGGAGGGCGCGAAGGCGCTTCACGCGCTGATGACTCGCTTTCCCACCGAAGACGACGACGAGAGCGTGTTGGTGGTTGCCGAGGACGTGACGCAGGAGCTTCGGACCAAAAAGCGCCTCATCCACACCGAGCGCCTCGCCGCGATCGGGCGGATGGCGGCCCACGTCACCCACGAAGTACGCAATCCGCTCTCCAGCATCGGCCTCAATGTCGAGATGCTCGAAGACGAGGTGAGCGATGACAGCCCCGAGGCGAAGGCGCTGCTCCATTCGATCCAGCGTGAAGTCGATCGACTCACCGGAATCACCGAGGAGTATCTCCGGGTGGCCCGTCTTCCCCAACCGAACCTCGAGCCCGACGACCTCGGCCAGCTCGTCGAATCGGTGACTGCGTTCCTCCGACCCGAGATGGAGCGGGCGGGAGTCACCTTCGATGTGAGTATCGCTCCCGACCTCCCGGTGATCGCGTTCGACGAGCTGCAGATTCGCCAAGCGCTTCTCAACCTGATTCGAAATGCCCGCGAGTCAATGCCAAGCGGCGGACGGGTCGGCGTTTCGGTCGCTCCGGCGAGCGGGGGCCTTCGAATTCAGATCGAAGACGAAGGCAGTGGAATGACCGAAGAGCAGCAAAAACGCATGTTTGAGCTGTTCTACACGACCAAGAAGCGAGGAAGCGGCCTCGGCCTACCGCTCACCCAGCAGATCATCGTGGCCCACGGCGGACGGGTCGACGTCGAGAGTGACCTTGGCAACGGCACCTGCTTCGAGCTTTGGTTTCCCGAAGCGGGCGCCGACCGCGCGCCCGTCGGCGACGCCGCCGAGTAGGGCTGAGCGATCAGGCGTCCGCGGTCGTGGAGGAAGAGTGCAGCGGCGCGCTAGCGTCGAGGCGTGTCCTGCGGTCGGCGAGCACGGCCGCGGTGACGGCGAACTGATCGTAGATGCGGTGAGCTATTCGCCAACGACCCTCTTCGCGAACGAAGCGGTCTCTCACCACTCCGGTGGCGAGAATGCGTGGTAGAACCGCCGCGGTTGGTTCCTCGTCGGGGTGCGCCTCGATCACGAGCACATAGCTCAATGCTTCCCCCGAGTCGGTACCGGTCGAACGCGTCACCGTGTTGAGTGCGACGTGGCGATACCGGTCGAAGGCCGTCGGATGCTCGAGGACCCAGTCCGCGAACGCTCTGCCACCCTCGATGTGACCGTAGAGCGAGTGCTCCTGAACGAAATCGGTGGTTACCAGGTGACGCAACGCCGCGGCATTGCGCGAGTCCTCGGCAAGGTAGATCCTTGTGACGGCTTCGCGGATCGCGAGGGCGTCGGCCGGGGGAAGCGGGGTGGCTTGGACCGGGTCGACCAGCGCGTCCGGAAGCTCTGTCGTCAATGGAAAGGGCTGGAACATGGGTTTCTCCTCACGCTGTCCGGGTGCGGGTCGCCAATCGTTGGGTGAGTTCCGACGCCGTGAGGACCACGTTCCAAAGGGGGCTTTGCGGATCCAGCACCGCGGAGCTCGCGAGAGTTCCGACATCCACGGGAACGAGGCCGGCGTCTTTGACAAGGGACGCGACGAGCTGTCGGTCGGTGGGATCGTCGGCGGCGAGCGGCATGGCGACCTGAGGTTCGTCGCGGTTGGCGCGGCGCTCGACATGCCCGGTCCAGAGCGAAGTAAGCGATTTGGCGATCCGCGCTTCGGGCAGCTTCTCTTGCGCCACCACTCCGGCAACTGCGTCGAGAGGAATCGTTCGCTCGAGCGAGCCGTTGTCCGCGAGCCGGAGCGGATTGGTGGCGTCGATGACGACTTTGTCCGCAACGTGGGGGCGAATCGCGGCGATCGCCTGGTCAATGCCCACGTAGTTGACCGCGAGGAGAACGACCTCCCCGAACGCTGCCGCCTCTTCCGGCGCCCCCGCCTGCGCCGATCCTCCGAGTTCTTCAACGAACCCCGCCAGTCTCTCGGGGTGGCGCGAACTGATGAAAATGTCGTGACCGGCTTGATGCCAGAGGCGTCCGTAGGTCTTTCCGATGGCTCCACCGCCAATGATTCCGATGTTCATGATGCGATTCCTTCTTGGTTGGAAGTTTCGCTATTGAAGATGTGTCAGACATAGTGATACGTAAATAAGAGTCTGAAGACGTCAGTATCGAAATTATGTCATGAATGATGTGCCTCCGTTTGCCGGTGTTGTCGCCTTCGTGGAAGTCGCCCGGCAAGGAGCGTTCAACCGGGCGTCTCGGGCGCTTGGCCTCTCGGCCTCCGCCACATCGAAAGCGGTGGCTCGTCTTGAGGAGCATCTCGGCGTGAAGCTTCTCCAGCGAACGACGCGAAGCGTCAGCCTGACGGCAGAGGGGGAAAGCTACCTCGATGGGGCCGAGCGGCTTCTCGAGGGGCTTCGAAGCCTGGGCCACGAAGTCTCGGCCGCGGTGGCCACGCCCGCCGGGCGTCTCACCGTGAACGCTCCGGCGGCGCTCGCTCGGACGTGGTTGGTTGACGCGCTTCCAGCGTTTCAGGAACGATGGCCCGAAGTCGCAGTTGAGCTACGCCACGACGACCGGATCGTGGATCTCGCGGCCCAGGGCGTCGACGTTGTGATCCGGTCGGGACGGCTTCCTGACAGCGCCAACCTGGTCGCGCGGAAGCTCTACGACGAAACGCTTCATGTCGTGGCTTCGCCCGGCTACTGGGAACGAGCTGGTGTGCCGAAGCACCCCGACGAACTTCAGCGGCATCGGTGTCTTAACTTTCGTGCCGCGCAGACCGGGCGCGTTTTCCCGTGGGCTTTCACGATCGATGGCGCTCCGAGCGGGTTTGCCTTCGAAGGGGTGTTTTCGGCCAACGACGGGGAGGCGGTGGCTCGCGCGGCCATCGCAGGCCTCGGAGTCGCGCAGCTTCCGGGGTACATGGCGCGGCCGGCGATCGACAACGGCCAGCTGACGGAAACCCTCGCGGACTACCGCCCCTCGCTCACCCCGATCACCGCCCTCTACCTCGACCGGCGGCTCGTGGCGCCGAGGGTTCGGGTGTTCATCGACTTTATTCGAGAGCTCGCCGAGGGGATCCCGACGCCGTAACGCTCAGTAGCGGGGTTCTACCGCGGGCTGCTGTGCGGACTGGAGCAGGAGATCTCGTACGGTCTGAACGCGTTGGGGCTCGACTTCGCGCTTTCGCCAGAGGAGATGAACGGTCGACTGCGACTGCTGTCGGATGGGACGGCGCTTTTCGTTGAGCGGAGTCAGCCGTCGCACTCTCCCCGCGTCGATCGCCTCTTGCACGAAGAACCTTGGGAGGATCGCGATGCCGAAGCCTTCTTCCATGAACGCTCGGAGTTCGAAGATGTTTCCGATTTCGTGCGCAATTCGATCGGGCAGCGGTTCCTTTGCGCCGAACACCCGACGCCACCAGTTTCGGTGCATGAACTCGTCGTGGTCAAAGACCACAAAAGACTCCGCTCGAAGCTCCGCTGCGGTGAACTCCGTCTTGTCCGCGAGCCGGGCGGCCGAGCCCACGGCAATGAACTCCTGTCGATAGAGCGGAGCCGCCTCGAGCTGTGGATGATCCGGAAGGCCGACCGAGATGCCAAGGTCGAGCTCGCCCGCAGCCAGGTCGATCGGCAGGCGCGAGAGCAGCGTGAACCGTGCAGCGAGTCGAACCCGAGGGTGTTCATGCAGAAAGGGAACGAGGCGGGGCCTTAGCCACGCCGCGAAGAAACCGGTGGCCGATCCGATTCGAACGGTTCCCGCGAGAGCCCGGTGCCGCTCCTGGTGCCGTTCGACGGCCACTCCGATGTCGGCGAGCAATGGACGCACCCGCTCGACGAGCCGCTCGCCGTCCGCGGTGAGCACCGAGCGCCGCCCGACCCGCTCGAAGACCGGAACTTCAAGGCGACGTTCGAGCAGCTTGATCTGCTGACTGACCGCCGAGGCGGTGACGTGAAGCCGCTCCGCGGCGGCCGCGTGGGAACCGCCGTCCACCACCGCGAGAAGGGTTTGAAGGAGATTTAGATCAGACAGCACAGCTAATGTGTAACACAAGGAAGCATGAGTGGAGTTGGTCGGTCTGGGGAGCCAAGATGAAGTCGTCGGCACCCGAAAGGAACTCTAAGATGGCTGCAAACTACGATAATCACGACGTTTCCTCGTTCGCCCTGGGCGGCGATATCGAAGTCCATCG
Source organism: Myxococcota bacterium (assembly GCA_039187775.1). Classification (GTDB taxonomy): domain Bacteria; phylum Myxococcota_A; class Polyangia; order Polyangiales; family JBCCZL01; genus JBCCZL01. The sequence goes on along the minus strand of JBCCZL010000127.1, from coordinate 3,459 downwards.
TTTGGGCTATGGCGCGATGCGGCTGACGGGCCCCGGAAACTTCGGCCCGCCCGAGGATCGCGCTTCGGCGGTGACGGTGGTCCGGACCGCGGCCGAGTGTGGCGTGAACTTCTTCGACACGGCGGATGCGTATGGCCCCGGCGCCTCGGAAGAGATCCTCGCCGAAGCGCTCGGCCCGGTGCGAGACAAGGTGGTGATTGCCACGAAGGGCGGGGCGGTAAAGACCGCCCCGGGCAAAGTCCACTGGAACGGGCGCCCCGAGTATCTCCGGGAGGCGCTGCACGCAAGCCTTCGCCGTCTTGGTACCGACCGGATCGATCTTTACTATCTCCATCGGCCCGACCCGAAGGTCCCGTTCCGCGATTCGGTGGGCGCGCTCGCGGCACTCCGCGACGAAGGCAAGATCCGACACGTCGGACTATCCAACGTCTCGCTCGAGCAGCTCGAGGAAGCGCTCGAGATCGTGCCGGTGGCCGCGGTGCAGAATGTCTACAGTCTCTTGCGGCGAGAGCACGAGGCGCTCCTCCAGTTCACCGAGGCGCGGGGCATCGCGTTTGTCTCGTACGCACCGCTCGCCGCGGCCCCGTTCGAACGGCGGGCTCCGCTCGCCGATCCGAGGAGCCCCCTCGCGTCGATCGCCAAAGATCTCGGGGCTACCCCAACGCAGCTCGCGCTAGCGTGGCTTCTTCACCGGTCGCCGTCGCTCCTAACGATCCCGGGCACTTCTCGGGTCAAACACCTTCTCGAGAATGTGGCCGCGGCACAGATCGCCCTCGATGGTTCTCTCATTCGGCGCATCGAACGCGCGATCGCCTAGTCACCCTTACCACAAGGAATCAACATGGAATCGTTCACACTGAACTACGCCCCCCACCTCGGCCTTACCGAGCCCGACACGGGGATGTTTCGGGCCCACGCCGGACCGAACCTCGTCGAGCAGATTCGTTTTGCGCATGCCCAGGGGTTTCGGGCGATCGAAGACAACTTTCTAAAAGCTCGGCCGCGCGACGTGCAGGATCGGATCGGGGAGGTGCTCCGCGAACTCGACATGACCATGGGGGTGTTTGTCGCGACCTTCAGCACCGCCTCGCCGATGCACGGGCACTACCGGCCGGACCAGCCGAGCTTTGTGTCGCGCGAACCGGCGCACGTCGAAGCCATCTTGGACGAGGTTCAAGAGTCGGCAGAGCTTGCGCGTCGAGTCAACGCCCGATGGGTGACCGTGCTCTCGGGTGGCGAAGACCCGACGGTGGACCGCGGTTACCAAACCGTGCAGATGGTCGAAACGCTTCGCCGAGCCGCGCCCATCGCGGCCGATGCGGGACTCACCCTTGGTCTCGAGCCGATCAACCGCCGCGATTGGCCGGGGACCTTCATGCATACGATTCCTCAGGCGTACGAAATCGTCCGTGCGGTGGACCACCCCGCGGTGAAGCTGCTCTTCGACGTCTATCACGTGCAGGTGGAGACCGGCCGCATCTTCGACCACCTCGACCGAGTCTGGGAGGACATCGTCTACATGCAGTTTGCCGACAATCCAGGCCGGGGCGGCCCAAACACGGGAGAAATCAATGCATCTCGGCTCTTCGAGTACCTGCGACGTCGGAAGTACGCCGGGGTGATCGGAATCGAGCACGACCAGGGGGAGCCTGGCATGGCAGGCGAGCGGGCGATCATTCGTAGCTATCGCGAACTGGAAGAAGGTGCGTCATGAACGCGGCTGCATCCACGGACTGGGTTGCCGACCATGTGTGCATCGGGGTTCCCGATCTCGACCAAGCGATCGCCTGGTACGACCGAGTGCTCGGATTCGAAGTCGACCTTCGCTGGACCGTACCCGAGCTTCCGGGATTCCGGCTCGCCTACATTCGGAAGGGCAATTTTCGTATCGAGCTCATCGATTCCGGCGATGCGGTGCACACGCCGGTTCAGCCGATGGCCTTCGAGGAGTTCCTGCGACTTCCCGGCTTCTCGCACGTGTGCTTTCGAGTGCCCGATGTGGACGCGGCCTCCGATGCGATTCGTCAGGAGGGGGTGGCGTTCGAACTCGAACCGACGGACTTCCCCGACGTGGGGCGACGCGTCGCGTTCTTTCGAGACGTCTTCGGGAACTTCCTCGAGCTCGCCGGCCCGATGAAGGACAAAGGCTAGCACCCCCGTCCCGAAGTTTGCTCCGGGTTCTGTCGAGAAAGCGGGTTCGGGGTTGCTAGGCCTGGGCGGTAACCACCCCGGCGGAGGACTCGACGACGGAGAGCTCGTTTTCTTCGACTTCTCTTTCGCCCAGTGCTGCGGCTGAGGCTCGACCTTCGATCACGCCTCCTCGATCCACCTGCAGGGAGCCGTAGCTCGCCTCGCCGGCGATCGTCCCACCCTTGCACATATGAAGATGACCATGGATCTCGACGCTGCCCTCGATCCGGCCGCTCACCACGAGTTCGGGGGCGGCGACCTGACCGCAGATCACTCCCTTGGCCCCGACGCGAATGGTGCCCTCGGCCTTCACATCGCCTTCCACCCGTCCGTGGATTTCCAAGTCTCCGCCAGCGCGCAGCGTTCCCTCGAAACGATCTTCCGGTCCAATGATGGCCAATCCCCGTGCCTTACGCTTCCACATGGTCTGCTCCTGTCTCGTCGGTTGCGGCCTCCGAGCGCACGGGCGCGGCGCGATCGAAAGTGCCGTTGAGTTTCGGGAAAGTCTCCCGGTCGTCGATTCGAGTGAAAGAAAAGCCGTCGTCTCGAAGGCGAACGATCAGCTCCTCCAGATGGTCGGCGGTGAACGGCCGGTCATGGAGGAGCACAATGCCCCCGCGCCGCCTTCGCACTTGGCGCAACACAAAGGCACTCATGTCTCGCCGAAGATGCGACGGCACATAGCGATAGCGCCAAGGCCGGCACCAGCCGTTCCGTTCGGAGAAGCACCAGTCGGCGCTCGCGACGTGCCAACCGGTGACCCGAAGGCCCTCCGCTTCGACCAGCGCCCGAGCTTCGCAGGTGGCCCGACCGAACGGAAAGCGGAAATAGCGCGGTTCGATTCCCAGGTCTTGGAGCGCGGTTGAAGTGTCGACAATCTCTGCTCGCGCCTCGGGCCTTTCCAGGGTGGAAAAGCTCCGATGACTGAAGCCGTGATTTCCTACGAGGAAGTCGGGGTCAGCGCCGATCTCTTGGGCGATGGCCTGTTCTTTCGCGGTGACGAGCCGCTCGCCGTTGAGTAAGAAAGCGGCCGGAACCTGGTGCTGTCTCAGGGTGGCCAGGATCCGGGGCGTCACTTCGGGGTAAGGACCGTCGTCAAAGGTCAGGGCGACCCGACCGCCGAACTTTCCATCGTCCGGCACCGCCCGGCCGGAACAGACCCGGGGCGCGGGCAGGAATTCGGAGTCTTCGGCATCCGGCGGCTCGGGTTCGGCAAAATGAGGTGGCGGTTCCTCGACCACCGCTTCCCGAGTCTCGGCCATCGATATC
>JBCCZL010000126.1:0-19013 GCA_039187775.1 Myxococcota bacterium | reverse complement strand
TTCCGAGGCGAGGCGCTGGCCGAAGCGATCCTCAATGCGGCCCCCGACATCCGAACCGAGCCGGTGCTGCTTCCCCGCGCCCTCGAGGCCCGAGAGATCCTCCCGGAGATGCTGCGGGCACGCGGGGCCACCATCGATGTGGTCCCCGCGTATCGCTCGCTGGAACCCACCGCCGAGGCACGCGCCGAGCTCCGCGGTCTGGTCGAAGACCGAGCGGTCGACATCGTCACCTTCACCGCGTCCTCCACAGTGACCAATCTCTTGGGGGTGCTGGGTGACGACGCCGCGTCGCTTCTTTCTCGGCTGACCGTTGCCGCGATCGGGCCGATCACTGCCGCCACCGCCGAGCGAGCCGGCGTTCGAGTCGATGTGACCGCAGAGGAATACACGATCGACGGACTGGTCGCGGCGCTGACGACGTACTATCAGACTCGAGCTTCGTGATGTCCCCCACCTCCAACCGCCGCGGCTCGTTTCTCTCTGCCCTCACCCTCTCTCGGCCCAGCTCCCTTGGGCGCGCTGCATCGGCATGTTCCTCTTTTTGGCTCGGGAGGCGCTCGTGCCTTGTCGTTGGGTTCCTCTGCCTTGCCAGCGGCCTCGCAAGCTGCAGCAACGCAAGCGCCGAAGAACGCATCGAGCTTCTGCCGAGCGACCTTCCGCCCTCGGCCGGCACCGACACCCGCGGGGTGTGGCAAAGCGTGGCCTGGCGTGGCGACCCGTGGCAGCGGATTCCGGAGAACGGCACCGTCGTCTTTCCGCACGATCTTGGACGGATCCCGCGCCGGGTCTCGGTGTACCTCTCGTTCTCTCAGAGCGGAGAGAGCGCCGGCCTTGCCGCAGGAAATCTCGGACGGATCACCGACGTCAACGACACCACCATCGCGATCAAGAACGACACCAACACCCGGTCGTTGTTCTGCCGCCTGGTTGCGGATTGAGCCGCGGGATGGAGCCTCGGATTTGAGCTCCGGATGCCGCCGCCCGTCGGACCAGAGCGCCCCTCCGACACCGAAGCGCTTCGAGCTCGACACCGAGAGCGAACGGGCGGTGGGCCGCCTCCGCCTTGGCGCGGCGCTCGTGGTCGCGATCGGATCGGTGTGGATCTTGGCCGCAGGGGCGGGAACGATCGGCACCACCCTCGCGATCGTGGGCCTCCTTGCCTCCGTCGGCTGGGTCTTTGCGTTCCGGGGATCCAGGAAAAAGGCAACAAAAGCAGCGACCTACTACCTTGAGCTCGACAGCTCGGGCCTCACCCTTGCCGAAGGCAAGGCTCCGACCCAGGTGAAGTGGTCGGAGATCACTTCCGTGGACGTGGACGAAGACCGGCTGGTGGTGGCAGTGGCCCGCCGCAACGACAAGGACCTTATTCTTCAGCCTCGCTATCGAGGCGTCGACCTGTACAGCCTCGCCGCCGCGGTGGAAACCGCGCGAAGCGCCGCGACGGCGCGCCTCCCCCGTGCTGTCCCGAAATCGAAGGGGTGAGGTAACCTAAACGCCGATGGCAGGACGGTTCGAAAACGAAGAGGGAGTGGTCACCGAGACCAAGACCGAGAAGAAGCTCAAGCGGCCGAGGCTCTACAAGGTGCTCATTCACAACGATAATTACACAACGCGAGAATTCGTCGTCGCAGTGCTGTGCCAGGTCTTCCGAAAATCGGAGACCGATGCGGTAGCCATCATGCTGCACGTGCACCATAACGGTGTAGGAGTGGCAGGCGTTTACACGCACGAGATTGCCGAAACGAAGGTGCAAACCGTCGAGCACCTGGCCAAAGAACACGACTATCCCCTGCGACTTACGATGGAACCGGAGGACGACCGCGAGTAATGGCTGGCCCCAACATCACCAAGGACCTTCAGGATACGCTGCGCAAGGCGTTTGAAATCGCCACCGAGCGCCGCCACGAGTTCCTCACCCTCGAGCACCTCCTCCTCGCCCTGCTGGACGATGCGAAAGCTGGACGAGCCATCACCGCGTGCGGAGGGGACCGAGCGCGGATCCGCCAAAAGCTTGAAGAGTTCCTCGACGACACCATCGAGCCCGTGCCCGAAGGCGACCACTTCGACCCGCAGGGCACCATCGGCATCGAGCGGGTGCTCCAGCGCGCGAAGATCCACGCGATCTCCTCGGACATGCGCGAAATCGACGGCGCCAACGTGCTCATCCAGCTCTTCAAAGAGAAGGAATCGCACGCGGTCTTTCTGCTCGAAGAGGAAGGCGTCACGCAAATCGATCTCAAGCGCTACGCGTCGCATGGCGTTCGACCCGATGGCACGACCGACGAAGACGCCACCCCTGCCGACGGGGAAGAGGACGAGGAAGGCGGGCAAAGCCGCGACCCCCTCGAGGCGTACACCACTCCGCTCGTCGAAGAGGCCGCGCAGGGCAATATCGACCCGCTCATCGGCCGCGCAGACGAGCTTCAGCGAACGATCCAAATCCTCTGCCGACGCCGCAAGAACAACCCCGTCTACGTGGGCGAACCGGGCGTCGGAAAGACGGCGATCGCGGAAGGCCTCGCGCTCCACATTCACGACGGCAACGTGCCGAAGGTCCTCGCCGACGCCGAGATCTACATGCTCGACATGGGCGCGCTCCTTGCTGGCACGAAGTACCGAGGACAGTTCGAAGAGCGTCTGAAGGGTGTGGTCAAGCGTCTTCAGGCTCAGGACAACGCCGTCCTCTTCATCGATGAGATTCACACCATCGTCGGTGCCGGGGCCACAAGCGGCGGTTCGATGGATGCGTCGAACATCCTTAAGCCCGCGCTGGCGTCGGGCAAGCTCCGCTGCATCGGTTCGACGACCTATCAGGAGTACAAGTCGAGCTTTGAACGGGACCGGGCCCTCGGTCGACGCTTTCAGAAGATCGAAGTCAACGAGCCCTCGATCGACGAGACGATCGAAATCCTCAAGGGCCTCCGCTCCCGCTACGAGGAGCATCACGAGGTCGAGTACGACGACGACGCGCTCGACGCCGCCGCGCGGCTCGCCGCCAAACACCTCGTGGACCGCTTTCTCCCGGACAAGGCGATCGATGTCATTGACGAGGCCGGTTCCATCGACCGAATGCGGGACGAAAGTGCGCGAACCCACAAGGTCACGATCGAGGACATCGAGACGGTGGTCAGCCGGATGGCGAAGGTACCGAAGGCGTCGGTCAGCGACTCGGACCGAGACCGATTGCAGGAGCTCGAGCCCGAGCTCAAGCAGGTCATCTTTGGCCAGGACAAGGCGATCCGCACGATGGTCCGCGCCATCAAGCTTTCACGGGCCGGCCTTCGGGCGCCCGACAAACCGATCGGCTCGTTCCTGTTCAGCGGACCCACCGGTGTGGGCAAAACCGAGCTCGCGAAGCAGATTGCAAAAACCCTAGGCGTCGAGTTTATCCGTTTCGACATGAGCGAGTACTCGGAGCGCCACTCCGTCTCCCGCCTCATCGGCGCGCCGCCCGGCTACGTTGGGTTCGATCAGGGAGGCCTTTTGACCGACCGGGTGCGAAAGCATCCCTACTCGGTCGTCGTGCTAGACGAAATCGAAAAGGCTCATCCGGACCTCTTCAACATTCTCCTTCAGGTCATGGACCATGCGAAGCTCACGGACAACAACGGCCGCGAAGCGGACTTCCGGAATGTAATTCTCGTGATGACCACGAACGCGGGCGCGGCAGATGTGGCTCAGAAGACGATCGGTTTTGGCGGCGGGGACACCGTCGACGAGAGCAAAGCCAAGACCGCCATCGAACGCACCTTCTCCCCCGAGTTCCGGAACCGGCTCGATGCGTGGGTCCTCTTCAAGGGCCTTCCTCGGAAGGTCATTCTCAAGATCGCCAAGAAAGAGGTCGGCCTCCTCTCGGAGGCGGTGGCCGAAAAGGGCGTGGAGATCGAGCTCACCGATGAAGCGCATCAGTGGCTCGCCGACAACGGCTACGAGCCGGCGTTCGGGGCCCGGCCGATGGCCCGGCTGGTGGAACGCACCATCAAGCAACCACTCGCCGAGCTCATGCTCTTCGGCACGTTGAAAGAGGGCGGAAAAGCGAAGGTCGTCCTGGTACCCGATGGCGAAGAAGGCCCGGAGATCGAGGTGCGGCCGGTCGACTAACTCGAAACTACGACGAAAGCAGAGGGGTTTCGGAGTGTGCCTGGGCAGACGGCGCGTCGAAGCGCTTGTGTTGGGTAGGCAGCGCCTTATCTTCCCGGCATGCGGATCGGGATAGGTTGGTTTATTTTTCTCTTGGGTGGCGCGGGGCTTCTCCTCGCGTGTGGTGACGACGATTCCGAGCCGATGGGTGTCGACGCTAGCGTTGATGTGGCCGCCGAGGGGAGCCCGCCGATAAACTGCACCGAAGCTCCCATCGTCACGCCGGGCATGGAAGCTCCCCGAGAGCCGGGCATCGATCCCACCCCCATCGATATGGCGCGGGCATTCGAAGCCGGCGAGGTCGACCCCGCCACGCTTCCGGAGGACGGCGCAGTGTTCCCGCTTGGGATCCAGGCGGGCGAGATGACCGACAGCACGGTACTCCTTTGGACCAACGTGACCGCGACCACGAACTTGAGCGTGCAAGTGTTCCGCGACGACCCGACGATCGGGCGGGCGCTCGTGGCGGATGAAGCGGTGACGCCGGTCGAGGGCTACGTGCACGCCGAGGTCACCGGTCTGGCGCCCGCTACCTGGTACGAGTACGCGTTCGTCGCCGGCGACGGCGCCATGCCAACGGCGCGAAGCGCGATCGGTCGCTTTCGTACGGCACCGGCTCCCGACATGGCGCTCAAGCTTCGCCTCGGAGCGACCACTTGCACGGGGACGGCGGGAGAGGACCGGCCCACCTTCTCGCCATTTCCTGCGCTCAGCTTCCTGAGCAACATGGACATCGACCTTCTGCTTCACCTCGGCGATATCAGCTACAACGACAACGAGCGCACCCAGGCGGAGTACCGCGCCGAGTGGGCGACGACGCTCAGTGAACCGGGCTATCGCGACCTATTGTCAACCGCCGGCTGGTACATGACGTGGGACGACCACGAAGTCGACAACAACTGGGATGCGGAGATGTTTGACACCGCGCGGCGAGACATCGCGATCAACGCATTTTACGAAAATCTCGCGATTCGACCGGGACCGGAGGGACAGCTCTGGAGGACTCATCGTTGGGGTCAGACCGCGGAGTTCTTCGTGATGGACCTTCGGAGCGAGCGACAGCCGTCGACCCTCGGCTCGGGCGCTGAGGTGTTCGTCAGTCGGGAACAGTTGGATTTCGTGAAGGCCCAGCTGATGGCGTCCACCGCGCACTTCAAGGTGGTGCTCAGCTCCGTCAACATCACCGGCCTCAATGACATCTGGGATGCGAACATCTCCTTCGAAGACCGCTGGGAGGGATTCGGCGCACAGCGCGAAGAGCTCCTGTCGTTCATTCAGGACAATAACCTTCGGAATGTTTGGTTTCTCGCGGGTGACATTCACCTTGGATTCGTGGCGCGACTGGAACCCGAAGGCGAGCGCTACAGCCACATGTGGGAAATCACCGTGGGCCCCGGCGGAAGCTCGGAAAACCCACTGGGATCACTTCGAGAGAACGGCCTCGACGTCGCCGACGGGTCATTTCAGTGCGACATGTTCGTATTCGATCACGGCCGGCCTCGCATGGCGACGGTCCTCGAGTTCGATCCGATCGCCGACACGGTGCGAATCATCTTTCAGGATCCGATGAGCCAGGAAGTGCTTTACGACGAAACGCTTCAGCAAGAGATGCCGTTCTAAGGAGCGTGGCGCGTGCGGCAATCCACCGCCGGTCACGCGCCCCAAACGCTGCCGCTCGCACCGGAGACGGAGCTACGTCTTAGCTCCTTAGAATCAACTCAGCGCTTCGTCGTCTCGCCGGCCCCACCGGACGCGCGATCGAATCTGTATCCGGACGGCTGCCGGATGCGGCTAACCGCATTCGACTTCGGCGAGTCGCCCGATCGCTCGCCGGAGATTGACGCGGGCCCGCGCCTCGAGGCGCTCTCGAAACTCCGCGGTTCGGAAAATCGTCTCTCGATCGAGAAAGCCTTGAAGGACTCGGGTCCGCGCAAGCACATATTGCCCGAGCTCCACCCACTGATATTCCTCCCGAACCCCAGCCTCGAAGGCATCGTAGAGCTCCGTCGAAAAACCAAGGACCGCGAGGTCGATATCCAGGAGAAGCTCCGCCGCACGATCGTTCACCGCGGCTTGGTGATGCGCGGTGCATCGCACCAATTCCGCAACCCGGCCCGCCGTCGCGGGCGCGAAAGGAGAAATCGCTTCCTCCGCCCAGCGAGCGCTCCGCGCTTCGTTGTCGACGGCCCTCGGGTCGTACACCGCGTCGTGAAACCAGAGCGCAAGCTCGAGCTCGGCCCGTGTCGAAGGCGAGAGCGTCGCCGTCGCTTCCTGGGAGAACTCGTCGAGGAGCTCGAGGCATGTGCGAAGGTGGGCAAGGCGGTGGTAGGCGCGGTGCGGCTGATTCCAGGCGACGAGGAGCGCATCGGCAAGCGCAGAGACTGAACCCGGCCGGTCCGAGCCTTCCGCGAGGGGGTGGCACACGGCACGAAAGACGTCGACAAACCGCGCCTTCAGCCGCTTGTGTTCGGCCGGTTCCGTACAGAGGGCGGTTCCAGAGCTCGCCGACTCCTCCGATCGAGTCATCGGGTCTCCTGTGGCCGGGCCCACCGTCGCGTCCACCGCTTTGCACATAGGCACGCGATGGCCCAACGCTTCTTCGCGACGCTCCGCGCAGGAAGGAGATGGAAGTGGACCCACGGCCGGCGACGCGCACGGGCTCCGTTGTAGAGCACCGTGTAGCACTCGGGGTCGTCGTGGGCGCGGGCGCCCACCGCTCGCGCCGCGCGGAACGCGATGCGAGCCATCTCGTCCATCTCTTCGGGAGTTGGGGTGCCTTGCTCCTCGGGAAAGAAGAGAACGTGATACCCATCGACGAAAGGAAGCCACGGTGCCCTCAGCCGACAGAGGCGACCGCTCGCCAATCGATAGGTTCGAATCACGGTGCCCCTCCCTCGGTGCCCGCGGCGGGCTCTCCTGCGTCGATCAAGCCGTCGGCCATGCGTCGCGCCATCGAAAAGGCGGTGCCCCGAGGAATGAGGCCGGGCGCCGCGGCCGAAAGATGGAGGTAGCCTTCGCAGGTCGCGACGAGGGCCGCCGCCATCGCCGCGGCGCCTTCATCGTCCACCCGCTGTCCTGCTTGGCGCCGCGCGTCGACCAGGTTCGCCGCAAGCTCATGATGCACGTGTTCGACGAACGGCTGATAAAGCGCTCGGACCGCTGGGTTTCGCACCGCTTGGGCTCCGATGAGCGTCCAGCTTCGAACAAGGGCGTGATCCGCCGGAACGCGCGACGACTCATCTCGCGAGAAGCCCCCCGGCCCTTCGCCGAGCGCGAGGACTCCTTGGAGATAGGCGTAGACGCGATCCCGCGCCGTGGACGCCGACTCGAGGCATCGTGCGATTCGCGCTTGTCCCCCCGAGGTGGTCTCGGACACCAAGGTGAGGAGAATTTCCTCCTTGGTCTTGAAGTGATAATGGACAAGCCCCGGCGTCAGGCCAGCCGCCTGCGCAATCCGCGTCACCGACGCGCTCTCAAAGCCCACTTCGGCCATCACCGCACAGAGCGCCTGAACGATTTGGTGCCTGCGCTGATCCGTGTTTTTGGGCCTAGGCATGGTGGTTGGCTGTGCGTTGTGAGTTGGCTGCGCGTTGTGAGTTGGCTGCGCGTTGTGAGTTGGCTGAGCAGGGCGAGTTCGGCTGAGTAATATAAGTTGGTTGACCAACCTATTTTACCTGACTTTGGACGATGCGCCACCTCTTTCCGTCGAGCGTCGGGCTGGCTACGGGCAGGGACCGCCGACCGGCGGAACGGTGGGAGTTCCGCTCGCCAGCGTTCGGAGAAAGCACTGATACTGCTGCTTCGGCCCGTCGGTTTGAAACACGACCTCGTGGCCGTCCTCGATGGGATCTTCCCCGTGCTGGACCACGACGCGCGTATGGCCGTTCTGATTTCCTGCGACCGGTAGTTCGACGCGCTCCCGCGCTCTGAAGTCGAGTCGGGCGCCAAGCGTCGCGTAGGAACGTAGGCGTTCGTCATCCGCGTCCAGCGCTGGACCGGCAAGGTCGAGACCGAAGGAGAGCGAAGTCGCATTGGCCATGGGGGGCAAAATATACGTGTCGACGATCCCCTGGAGCATCAGGACATGCCGCTCGCCCTCTTCGAGCGCCGCCGCGTACACCGGAGGGTCCGCGCTCTCCCCCGCCCACTGAAGAAGGCCGAGCACCGGATCATGTTCGGTCAGGGTATGGCGACCGGTCACCCCGAGGAGGATCTCAGCGAACGGTCGGACCTCCACCGGGCTCTCCTTGTGGATGATGTTCGCGATCCAGCTGCCTCCCGCACCGCTCAGAATCAGCGCCTCGAAGCGAGGCTCCACGGCAAACGCCAGGGGCGCAATCGTGGCTCCCATCGAGTGGCCCATCAGCGCCTTGATGTCGAAGCGAACGTCGGCCCCGCCACACTCCGAACTGTCGATGGCGAGCTCGTCGATGAGGCGGGTTTCGATGATCAGCTCGAGCGCCGACTGGCGAATATTGTCGCGCATCGCGATCGGGTTCTGGACATTGAAGATAAGGAACTGCTCATCCGCGCCTGCAGGATTCCGCGGTCCTCCGTGTGGACCGTCGATGCTGATGCCGGCAAAGCCCACCCGCGCAAACTCGAGCGCGGGGCCGGTTCCTTCCTCGATCACCGTGCCGTCTTCTCCCCGAACCCCCCGATCAACGAGCGGCCGATCGCCGCCTCCGCCCGTTCGACTAAAGAGCACCGCAGGGATCTGTGCGCCCGCGTTCCGCGGAATCGTCACCACCACCCGAGCCTCCGCCGGGTTCGGCGCGGCTACGAGGTCCCAGGCCCCGCCGTCGTTGTAGGGGAGTTCGCCGCGCTGAAAGTCGGGAAGACTCGTCGTGCCCTCGTACACGCAGTACTCGGGGAAGCTCTCGCGCAGCGCAAGGTTACTGACGGTGGGCGGAGGCAGCGCGAGGGCTAGCTCCCGCGCCGTGCGAAACTCGGCCGTGGCGTCGGCAGTGCGAAACACGGCCACCGCCTCGATGTTGTTCACGCCGAGGTCTTCGAGGGCCGCAAGGGCCGTCCGGTGGCTTTCGTACGCGGCCTCGCTCATGCCCGAAGGACGCGCGCCGGCCCGAACCGCTTCGAGCGCGGGCGAAGCACGAAGGGGAAGTCCGTCCGCCCCGCGAACCGCCGAGGTCACCACCGCGGCGTAGAGGACATCCGGTGCCAGCGGCATGCCTTGAAGCGGAAGAAGCGAGAGCTGATGGATCGTTCCAAACGGCCCGCCATCTTCCTGAAACCGAACCTCGACGGGATGGCGCTGGCCGTAGAAGGGTTGGGTCGCGTCGACGGCAATGACGAACACCGACGCCCCCTCCTCGACGCTGGTTTCATAGCTCTGCTCGACCGTTGTGGCATCGAGCGGCGCGGAGGTCTGAAAGTAGATGGTCGACGTCGTACCGAACGCCGGCGTCTCGGCGCTCACCGCCACAAGGCGTTGTACGAGGTCGTTTCCGCCCTGGCCGGGGAACCGGCTCGTATCCACCAGCCCCTCCGGACCCCGCCGAGCCTCATCGGGGAATGGCGCGTCAAAGAACGCGGCGTCGGACGAAAAGTCCGTCAGCACATACGCACCGCTCGGCGCCTCGGTCTCCGAACATGCGACGCAGAGGAGACCCGCCGCCACCACCGCCGCTCCTCTTCGCACCCGACGTTCCCACATCCCCTCACCGTACCAAGGGCGAGGACGGCGGGCGAGTGAGCGCGCCTCGATTCCGCGCGTTCTCCTAAAGCGAACGATGAGGGGCCTTCACGGCGCCCGATGCAAGCCCCGAGACGCTCAGGAGCCCCGAAAGAACTGCTCGCGGGCGGTCTCGCAAATCGTCACGACGGCGGGATGCTTGAGTCGGCGGTCGGCCGTGATCGCGTAGAACCGCTCCGTGATGTCGGTGGTTCGACCGAGAACCACCGCGTGGTAAGCCGCCACCACGCTGTCTTCCACGATCGACGGCACCGCAAACGCGCCGATGCCATCGCCCCCAAAGGCTTTGAGGAGCGCACTGTCTTCGATCTCGGCAACGACATGTACCGCAATCCCGTGCTGGTCGAACCACTTCTCGAGGGAGAGGCGGAGGGCGGTCGCGGTGGTGGGCATCAGAAACGGTGCCTGGTCGAGGCGCTTGGGAAACGCTCCTTGCAGCGTCTCGGCGAGGTCCGGGGTCGCGAAGAAGCTCACACCGCTTTCCCCGAGCAGGTGGTTGTAGGCGCGCACGCCGCTATTCGGCGTGACCGGCACGTCGGCGATGACGATGTCGAGGTCGTGGGTGGCAAGGCTGGCCAGGAGCTGTTCGTGCTGCCCATCCACCACCTGAACCCGAGGCGGAGGCTCCATCGCGAGCGCGATCTCGATGAGCCGTCGAACCAGGAGTTTCGGCACCACATCCGTTGCGCCGACGTGGAGCCGAAGGTTTCGGCCCTGTCCCCCTCCGCGGACCCCATCGACCAGCTCGCTGCCCAGCGCGAAGATTTCGTCGGCGTACTGAAACGCACGTTTCCCTACATCGGTGAGAATGAGACGCCGCCCCGACCGATCGAAGAGGTCCTCGCCGAGGAACTCCTCAAGCTGCCGAATCTGGGTGCTGATCGTCGGATGGGCGACCCGAAGAACCCGGCTCGCGGGAGCCAGGCCCCCTTCTCGCGCAACCGTCCAGAAATACCGAAGATGGTGATAGTTGAGGTCATGCATCGGTCCGCCGTATAAGTGTAGAGCAAACCTACATAACGAATCGGTATTTTCTGTATTGCCAAAGTTTGAGCTTACTCCAGATTCAGAAAACTCGATGGATCCACATCGCACACTTGTATGCAGCGCCTGGGCGACCGCCTGGGAGGGCGCTCCCGTCGGCCGATGCCGAGGAAACGCTTTTCCGTGGGATTCCCCCTGTTCTGCCGTGGGGACGTGAAAATGAGCGGGAAAACAGGCGGCAAAGCAGGCGGTAAAGCAGGCGAGGAAAACAAAAAGGCAGCGCTTGCGGCGAAGGCGTCTGCAGCCGGCCCCTTCGCCAATCCGATGCAGGTATTGAAGAGCGACTTCCCAGCATCGGTGGTCGTGTTCTTGGTCGCGCTTCCGCTGTGCATGGGAATCGCCATGGCGTCGGGAGTTCCGCCGGCGCTCGGCCTGATCACCGGGATCGTCGGTGGGCTGGTGGTTGGCTTCCTCGCCGGATCTCCACTTCAGGTGAGTGGTCCCGCCGCTGGGCTCGCCGTGTTGGTGCTCCAGTTCGTCGAGACCTATGGCTTGGCTCTCCTCGGGGTCGCGGTGTTGGCCGCGGGTGTTCTCCAGCTTGTGGCGGGAGCGCTCCGGATCGGCACGTGGTTCCGCGCGGTATCTCCCGCGGTGATCGGGGGCATGCTCGGCGGGATCGGCGTTCTGATCTTCGCGAGCCAGTTCCACGTCATGGTGGACGACACGCCGCGGGGCGGCGGGCTCGCCAACCTTCTTTCGATTCCTGAGGCCGTCTACAAAGGCATCTTCCCGGTCGACGGAACGGCGCATCACCTCGCCGCGATGATCGGAGTGATCACCCTTGGGTCGATCGTTCTTTGGACCAAGTTCAAGCCCAAGGCCCTCGCTCCAGTGCCCGCACCGCTCGTGGCGGTGCTCGTCGCGACCTTCGCTGCATGGGTCGGTGGCTTCTTTATCAACGGCGAGGCGAGCCTTCCGATTCAGTACGTCTCCGTGCCGGAGAGCCTTGTCGACAGCCTGAACATGCCGACGCTGGCATCGTTCTCGTCGCTTCTCGATTGGCAGTTCGTGGTTTCGGTGCTTGGCTTGGCGGCCATCGCGAGCGCCGAGACGCTCCTCTGTGCGACGGCGGTCGATAAGCTCCACACGGGTCCCCGCACCAAATACGACAAGGAGCTGATGGCGCAGGGCGTCGGCAACATGATTTGCGGCGTGTTCGGAGCGCTTCCGATGACGGGAGTCATCGTCCGCTCCTCGGCCAATGTCGAAGCCGGCGGCAAGACGCGGTTGAGCGCGATCCTTCACGGCGCATGGCTGCTCGGACTGGTGGCTCTCGCTCCTTTTGTGCTCCGCGCGATTCCGACGGCAGCGCTCGCAGGGATTCTCGTCTACACCGGGTATCGGCTGCTCAACATCCCCGGCATCGTGAAGCTTTGGAAAGCTCGGCCGAGCGAAGCGGTGGTGCAGGTGGGAACGCTCACCGCGATCGTGGCGACCGACCTTCTGACCGGTGTGCTCATCGGCATTGGTCTTGCTCTCCTCAAACTTCTTTACAGCTTCTCCAAGGCCAAGGCCCTGCCCCGCTTCTTCAAGACCTTCGCGGGCCTGAACGTCGATGTGAAGGAGACCGACGGGAAGTACGATGTCCATCTCTCGGGTGCGGCAACCTTCATCCGCCTTCCGATCCTCGCCAATCGTCTCGAGGCCATTCCTCAGGACGCCAAGGTCGAGATTCACCTCGGCGACCTCAGCCATATCGACCACGGCTGCTACGACCTTCTGCAGTCTTGGGCGTCGCAGCGGAGCAAGGCTGCGGGCGGGGAAACGGTCGTCGACTGGGACACCGCCGAGAAGCGGAGCCACGCGGTGGTGCTCACCCTTCCCGGCTCGAAAGACAAGCACGCCGCGTAGACCGGCTCCTCCAGAAGGCGGTTGACCACGGGTTCGGCCGGAGCGACCGCGGTTGCTCCGGCCGAGTTGGTTTAGACCCGGGTCGTTTAAGCTGGGTCGTTCAGACCGGGTCATTCAGACGGCGCGGCCGCCAACCCCGATACGCGGTCTATTTCACCGACGGTCACGTGCGGCCCGACTTCGATCGAGCCCTCGCGCCAGGATACGGGGGTCGGTCTCGGCCGGTCAGGTCACCGGGGGTTTTCGCTGATTGGAGCCGAAGAGCTTGGCGCTCGGGCCAAACCAGCACACCCACATCGCGTACGCTGCGTAGCAGGTTCCTAGCGGAAAGGACGTGACCTGAAAGACCGCAAGCACCGTCTGAAGAACACGGCCTCGCTGCGCTCGGACGAGATACCCGACGACCACGTGCAGAACCCCGAGCAACGAGGCGAAGAGACCCACGACTACTCCGCCAGCCACGAAATACCACCCCTCAGGGTCACCATCGCCGATCGCAATGATGCCAAGGACGATCCACAGGATGGCGGAACACAGCCCGACCACCAACGTGTAGGCGGCGGTGATGAAGTTGAGCGTTCGAAGATGCGAGAGATGCTCCACCTTGTTATCTACGTCCGCACTCGAAGGGAATTCCTCGTTCCGACCGCCCGCCTAAGGCTGAAACTCATACTCGAGCGTGCGCATCTCGCCGCGTCGAAGCACGGTGAGCGACAGGCGGGGCTCGTCTCGAAAGCTTGCGAAGGCCGCGAGTCCGTCGTCCACGCCATGGAGCGGCTGCCCGTTCACGCGGCGGAGGACGTCGCCGCTCCGAAGCCCCAGCCGATGGAGCACACTCGACCGGCGTATGCCCAGCACGCGAAGCCCCTCCGGTCGGGCGGGAATCATGCGCGCCGTGCCAAGGACCTCGGTTGGGCTCGCCAGCACCCGGGTCCGAAGCACTTCCGGAATCCGATAGCGATCTTCCCCGAGTGCTTCGATGCCATCGTCGTCGGTCGCACCTTCCGGCTCGGTTCTCGGTTCGGCGGCAAGTGTCTGTTCAAACATGCGAAGGTCGCAGGTCCCGTCCGGCGTCCTCAGCACCACCCGAGCTCGGGCGATCTCCATAACCTCGTGTTCGTCGAGCTGACTCCCGGTCGTCAAAATGCGCGGGGTCGCTCCATCGGCGATCGCGGCGTAGGAGCGGTCCGGGTGTCGCGCATCCACTAGGCTTCCGACCAAGCGGTACCGTGAGGGACAAAGCTCCGGCCCGTCCTCCGCTGGGTGGCTCGACAGATCGGACTCCATCGCGTTGAAGATCCGCGAGAGCGTTGCGCCGGCTTCGTGGGGCTCGTCCATTCGGTTCGGCGACGACCAACCGTTGGAGCTCGGCGGGACCACGATCAAGCGTTGGCTCACCATATCGACCACTCCGCGCGCGGTAAACGCCGCGCACACCACGAGGGATGCGAGCACGAGGGCCATCCGAGCCACAGCCATCCGAGGAACGATGGGTTTCTGCATGGACCCACCCCCTGCCGCTAACGTGCCAACGTCGACTGGCCTGGCGTGCCCCGGCAAGGCTGAAGTTTTGAGCCTTTTTCAAAGCTCGAGCCCGACCCCGTTCCGCGCCAGGGTGCCAGGGTGTCAGATCATCGAAGCGGCGTTCGTCAAAACGACGCGCTCACTCATTCGGACGCGGCGTCGCGTCTGGATCTCAGTCCGACTCTTCGAGCTGCTCCAGTGCCTCCGCCGGGCTGAGCTCCTCGGACCACGGGCCGGGCTTGGTCGGCCTCCTGAGAGCCAGTTCGAGGCGCGAGAGGAACTCGGTCCTCGGAATATTCTCCCCGCCAAATCGCTGGAGATGCGGGGTCTCGACTTGGCAGTCCACCAGCGAAAAGCCCCACATCCGAAAGTGTCCAAGGAGACAGAGGAACGCGACCTTGGAGGCATCGGGGGCCGTTGCAAACATCGACTCGCCAAAAAACGCACCTCCCAGCGATACCCCATAGAGCCCCCCGACGAGCTCACCATCTCGGTACGCCTCCGCGCTGTGCGCGAACCCATCGCGATGAAGTCGGGTATAGCCCTCGAGAAGGTCTCCGGTGATCCAGGTGCCGTCCTGGCCCGGTCGAGGCGTCCGTTTGCAGAGTTCGATCACGTCGGCGAACGCCGTATCGAACCGCACCTCGTAGGGCGCTTGCCGCACCGTTCGTCGCAATCGTCGGCTCACGTGCACACGGTCGAGGGGAAGGTGGTACCGCGGATCGGGAGAGAACCAGAGCAACGGGAGATCATCCACCGGCCAGGGGAAGATCCCCGTGCGGTAGGCCGAGATAAGCCGCCGCGGATGAAAGTCTCCCCCCACCGCGAGCACCCCGTCCTCGTTGGCAAGCTCCGGCGGAGGAAACTCGTGGGCGTCGCTGAGGAGAAAGACTGGCACTCCCTCTTTACTACTCCTCCGGTCGGTGCGGACGCCCTTGGCGAACCTGCGCCAGATCCCGATAGCGCCGAAAGAGCTCCGTTTGCCGGCTCTCGAGCACCGTTCGACGGCCTCCGATCACGACCTCACGGGGAAACCCGGTCACGTCGAATGGATCCCCTTCCCAGATCACGAAGTCCGCGGCACGCCCTGCTTGCACGCGGCCAAGGTCGCCCAACCCGAAGCTCTCCGCCACCGTGCTCGTCACCGCAGCGAGGGCAAGGTTGCGGTCGAGGCCGTGCGCCACCGCATTTCCCGCTTCCTGACCCATGGTGCGAAGCTCATGGGCGTCGTAGGTGGTGATCATCACGCGCACCCCCGCCGCGGCAAGCCGGGTCGCGTTATCGGAGCGGTTCCCGAGCGACGCAAAACCATCCGGGAGGTTCGAAAGCGGCCGGACGATCACCGGTACATCGGCTTCGGCGATCGCTTCGGCAACGCGCCACCCTTCCTCGACCCCCGACAGCACGAGCCGGAGACGATAGCTTTCTGCGAGCTCGAGCACGCGAAGGATGTCGGCCGCGCGAGCCACCCGCACCACCAGCGGGAGTCGACCCGAGAGAACATCGTCGAGCCGCTCCAGGTCCTGTCGACGAAGCCGCATTTCACGAACCCCGCGTCGGTCGTAGGCGGCACGCTGCCTGGCATAGAGGCGAGCATCATCGAGCGCCTCTCGAAGCCGACCCACCGCCGCCGGCCGGGCTCCTCCACTCGCGGTGATTCCCGCGTCCTCAAGGTCTGCGTGGACCGCCACCAGCGGCTCCACCATCACGTCTTCGGGCACGCTCCCGAACAGTCGAACGAGGGCGCTGGTTCCCGCGATCAGCCCACCGCTCGGCGTCGAAAGCGCATGCGTGACCCCGCCCCGTCGCGCGACGGGAATCGCCGTCGACCGCGGATTGTAGCCGTCCACCGCCGAGAACGACGCCTGGACCGGGCCAGCGGCGGCATCCCCCTCGGCATCGCGGGTGGTCGCTTCGAGGTTGACTTCGACGAGCCCGATGGGGTTGGGTCCGGCGATGAATCCCGGGGTGACGAGCCGCCCCTCGGCGTCGATTACGGGGGCGTCGCCGGAAGCGCGGGTCCCCGGAGCCGCGATCCGCCCATTTCGGACCACCAGGGTGGTGGGCTCGCCCGGGTCGGCGCCCGGGTTCCAGATTCGCGCATTGTCGATCCGGAGATCCTGGCCGACCGCACCGTCCACGAGCCCGAAGGCCGAAACGAGCGCAAGCCCGACCGACCGGAGCGCGCTCATCGTGCGACCTCGTCGGAGAGGGACCGGGCGTCCGCGCCCTGGCCGACCTCGAAGTCGGTGGACGACACGGGCTCGTCTCGATGGTGCGCAAGGAGGCCATCGATGTACACGCGCTCGGCATGGGCGTAGACCGAAAATGGGTCCTGCGACCAGACGACCACGTCCGCCATTTTTCCGGCCTCGAGCGTGCCCGTCTGTTCGTCGATCCCCAGGGTCCACGCGGCGTTTCGCGTGATCCATCGAAGCGCGGCGTCTTCGCCGACCGAAACGCCTGCGCGTTGGCCGGACGTCATCGCCTTGGCCGCCTCCTGATTCAGCCGCTGGATGAGCTCCGGACTATCGGAGTGCATCACCGCCATCACTCCCGCTTCCTCGAGGAGGGCCAGGTTCTCTTCGATGGCGTCAAAGGCCTCGAGCTTGAAGCCCCACCAGTCCGCCCAGGTGCTGACCCCGACCTGCCGTTCGGCGAGTACATCGCGAATCTTGTACGCCTCCACCGCGTGATGAAAGGCGCGGATTCGAAACCCGAACTCGTCGGCGACCTCGAGCATGCGAAGCATCTCGTCGGCGCGATAGCAGTGCATCTGCACGAGCACCCGGCCTTCCATTGCGCCGACGAGCGCTTCGAGCCCAAAGTCTCGATCGGGCGGACTCGGCGCGGGCCCCGGGTCCTCGGCTTCGTCATCGCCCTCTTCTGCTTCGTTCGCCTCCGCGGCCTCGAAGCGCGCACGCTTGCCCTGCCAGAGTCGGTGTTCGTGTTGCCAGTCGCGGTAGGACCGAAGGTATTCCTGCGCTTCCTGAAACGCGCCTCGGATCCCTGCGATACTGCCCATCCGGGTGGAGGGGAACGAGTTCAGTCGCTCCCCGTACACCCGCTTCGGATTCTCGCCGCACGCCATCTTTAACGTGTCTGGGGCATTCGGGAACAACATGTCGCTCACCGTCCGGCCGAGGTGTAGCTTGAGGATCGCGCCCCGACCGCCGATCAGGTTGGCCGATCCGGGCAGCACGAGAATCGTGGTCACTCCGCCGGCGAGGGCCCGCGTGAGCGCGGGATCCTGGGGCCAAAACGAATCGCCGGCCCAGACTTGGGCGGTCACCGGATCGGTCGCTTCGTTCCCGTCCCAGTGCGCGGCGATCGACGGCCGAGCGTACACCCCCATGTGCGAGTGGGTGTCGATGATCCCGGGGGTGATGACTTTCCCGGACACGTCGATCTCGTCGGTCCCCGCGGGAAGCTCGACCGACCGATCGCCCACGGCAACGATTCGGCCGTTCTCGAATACGATGACTCCATCCTCGATCGGCGCACCCGCCCCGGTAAGAATCGTCGCGCCCGAGAGCGCGGTTCGTGGAGACGACACCTGATAACGCACGTCCGCCCGCGCCCACGGCAAGGGGGGCGCCTCGGGCTCGGGCTCTTCCGGATCCCCTGAGCTGGACATGGCCCCGCCACATCCAAGGGTCATCGCGATGACCGCCATCGACATTCGCATGTTGCTCACCTGCATCTAGACGGGATCGGATCGCACGATGATGAAACCGACGTCGTCGGCGCCGAGTCGCGGCGTGGGAAGCACGCCGAAACCGTACATCCGTCCGTTCAGATCGATCTCGCCGGTAAAGCCGTGGGGACTCCGGTCGAGGCCGCTCCGCCGGGCCGTGCCGTCCGGAATCAACGGATCGAGGAGCTCGGCTGTCCCGAAGTGATGGAGGTCGTCGCCCTTGTAGGCATACACCCAAATGACGAGTCCGGTTTCGCTCGCGTGGTCGAGCTGAATCTGCCGTCCGATCTTCTGAGCCATTCGCCAAAGAGGAATCCCTGCCGCAATGGCCCCCTGCACTTCGCCGCGAACGCGGACGGGAGCGACGAACATCATCGACCAGCTCGCCGGTTCTCCCTCCGCCCCCGCGGGAAACTCCGCGAGCTCGTAGCCGGCGACGCCCTCGGTCAGCGCCCGACGCACGACCTCGTAGCGCTCGCCGTAGTCTTGCCCGCGCATCCGATCCTCTTCGCCTTCCCGCACATCGCGAGCGATCACCACTCCGTCTTTCCCGATCGCGGCGAGAAAACTCATCGGCGAAGCGACAAACTCGGGAATCCCGCGCGGCGGAAGCTGGACGTGGCGGAGCGCGGTGCGCATGGCCTGCTCGCGCTCGTCATCGCTCGTTCGATCGGGGTCAAAGCCGCCGACAAACCGCTCGGACGCGGTTTGCACTCCCCGACGGGTCCGCTCGAAGTCCTCGACGAGGATCGCCTTGAGCTCGTCGACGTGCTGGTCTCGGATTTCGCGCTCGGCGTTGTCGGCGTTTCCGGAGCATCCCGCCGCGAACAGAAGCACGACCTGAAGAAAAATCCATCGCATCGGGCGAAGGCTACAGTGGCCCGCCCCAAGGCAACACCCGCTCCGTTGGCGCTCTGCCTCGAAGGATTCTTCAGAAACGGCAAAACGCCGGCCCGCAGCGCGGACCGGCGTTCAGCGTTTGGCTGCCTGAAAAGGCGACCGTTCCGGGGTGGAAGCTACTGGGCTTCAGCCGGCGCCTCGCCC
>JBCCZL010000125.1:0-19016 GCA_039187775.1 Myxococcota bacterium | reverse complement strand
GTTGAAACTCGAATACAGCCCATAGCCTCCGAGAACGAACGGAATGTCGCTCTTGTAGACGCGCCAGTCGATGCCGCGGCGGTCGAGCTGCTGCATCACCACATAGTCCTCGTCCATGGGGAACTCAAACTCCGGCGCCGGCTCGTTCGACGTGAGACCAAATGAGGTACCGCTCATGAAGTAGAAACGATTGATCCAGGTCGATCCCAGCAGCGAACTGAAGTGCTGATCGCTCATCGCAAAGGTCGAGTAGAGGTCGTAGTAATACGGAAGGTCGGCCTCGGTCAGATAACCCATCGCACGGCCGCCGTCCGGATCGTTGGTGGTGACGAAGCCATCCATCGCGCCACCGGCAAACTGGAGATGGGTGTTGGTCCAGTTGTGAGCGACGTCTTCGATGCAGTAGTCGTCCGTATGAAACGGCGTGACCGGATTGCCATCGGTGTCGAGGTTCATGGCGTCGAGCGGCAACCCGTCGACTCCGGGCATCATGCCGAAGTAGTGATCGAACGATCGATTTTCCTGCATGACGAATACGAACGTGTCGATCGGAATGTCGTCGCCGAGGGGAAACTCCTCGCCCACCGTTTCCCAGGGCATGGCGCCGCGGCCAAACCTGCACCCGGCCCGACCCGCGCCCGCCTCCGCCTCGGAGACGCGATTCGGAATCTCCGGCATCGGCTCGACGGTCCGGGTGGCCGCGTCCGAACCGGCATCGACCGTCGCGTCGGGGCTGGTTTCATCGCTGTCGTCGCACGCCGAAAGGAGCGAGCCGACGGCGAGGGCTCCCATCCACACGAAGATGAGCCTACGAAAGGGAGTCGGAGGGGATTGCATGGGTACTTCTCCGAAAGAGACGCAAGAAACCGTAAGTTCCGCTGAGCAAGCGCTGCGGACAATGGTAGACCATCTGTAGGTTCATGCTCACCCGGCTTCTTCCCCTGATTGCGCTTCTGGCATGCGAGAGCCTCGAGCCGACGCGGACACCCGAATCCGAGCTCGTCCTCGTGGCGGCGGATCCGAGCGACGACCCGATCGCGGGGCTGAACGCCCACTGGACCGCGCGCTTCGCGGCCGGGGATGCCACGTTCGAGGCGGTGTTTCGGGAGCCGGAAGGCCTCGGCCCGCTATTCATCCGGGCGAGCTGCGCAGGCTGTCACGCCGAGGATGGACGGGGACCGGGCGTCGTCGACCGCGCGGTCGGCGTGGACATGGCGCACGGGCAGGTGCTTCGAAACCGAACCGCCGCCGGAGCCACCACGCCGATCGAAGCCCCCGAGGGGGCGCGAATCGAACGGCGCCTTCCCCTCGCGGTGTTCGGCCGCGGCTACATCGACGCGGTCACCGACAACGCGATCCGCGCGCAGGCGGCACGGCAAGCGGAACGTGGCGGCCCGATTCGGGGCATCGTGCCGATGGTGGGCGACGCCATCGGGCGATACGGGGTGAAGTCGCGGATCGCCTCCCTCGAAGACTTCGTGGCCGATGCATACGTGGCCGACATGGGCATCAGCTCGAGCATGCGGCCGGACGAGCTCGCCAACCCGGACGGACTGACCGACGACGGAAAGCTCGGCGCGGACATCGACCAGGCGACCATCGAGGTCACCGCCGACTACGTTCGGCTCCTCGCGATTCCTCCGCGCACGCTCCCTTCGGGTTCGGGCGAAGCGCTGTTCGAGACCACCGGCTGCACCGAATGCCACACCCCCTCGCTCCCCACGCGCGCGGACTACCCGATTCCCCAGCTTCGAGACATTGCGGCGCCCATCTACTCCGACCTTCTCCTGCACGACATGGGACCGGAGCTCGCCGACGGCATCGATGAGAATCTCGCGACCGGTCAACACTTTCGCACCGCTCCGCTCCTTGGGCTTCGTCATCTTCGCGCCTACCTTCATGACGGTCGCGCCGAGACGGTCGAAGCCGCGATTCGAGCCCACAGCGGCGAAGCCGAGTCAGCTCGGCGGGCGTTCGAGGCCCTGGGCGCTTCGGATCGGCGGGCGCTCGTGTCGTTTGTGGAAGCGCTATGAAGAAGCTCGCGATCCTGATGCTCCTCGCGGCGTGCGGCGAGGAGACGATCCCCGAACCGCCGGCGCCGAGCGCGCGCCAACAGTCGATCCGTGGCGTCAAGGACTACGTCGCGAGCAATCTCGACGAACTCGCGGGCGCCGCGGAAAGACTCTGCGCCGCCGCACCGGAAGAGAGCTGGGCAGAACACCCCGACGCGGTGATGGAGATGCGGCGTCATTGGGAGACCGCCCGCGATGCCTACGAGCGCATCGAAGGCGCGATCGCGATGCTGTTTCCGCACCTCGATGTCTCGACCGACGAGCGTTACGACGGCTTCATCGCGGTTCGCCGTGACCGGGATCTCTTCGACGGCGAAGGCGTGACGGGCATGCACGCGATCGAGCGCATCCTCTGGGCCGACGCCCACCCGGAAGTGGTCCTCCGCTTCGAGCAGTCGCTGAGTGGCTATCGGCCCGCCGAGCGACCCGAGGACCGCGACCAGGCCCAGACGTTTCGGACGGGTCTCTGCCAGCGGCTTCTCGATGACACTGAGCAGATGAAGTCCGAGTTCGAGCCGCTGGCGCTTGATCCGGCGGCGGCCTATCGCGGGGTGATCGGATCGATCGAAGAGCAGTTCGAAAAGGTCTCCCTCGCGGGCACCGGCGAAGACGAGTCGCGCTATGCGGATCGGACGATCGCCGACATGCGCGCCAACCTGGAGGGCGGCGTGGCGATTTTCGAGACGTTCGAACCGTGGCTCCAGGAGCACGAGGACGGTCCGCGCGCTCAGGCGGCGGTGCGGGAAGGGTTTGCCGAGCTTCAGGCGGAATACGCGCGAATCGAGGGGGAAGCGCTCCCGCCGGTCCCTGCCGAATGGAATCCCAGCGATCCGTCGCCGGAGCACCTAGAGACGCCTTACGGACAGCTCTTTGCGCTGGTGAATCGACACGCCGATCCCGATCAAGAGGGACTCCTCCAGGCGATGCTGGAGGGCGCGGACGTCCTCGACATCGCGATCCTGCCCCGCCAGTAGGCGCGCCTTTCTTCTCCCGCCGCGGGTGCGTCTGGTACCTTGGTCGGCGCAGATGACCGCCAGCGACAACGTTGTGGAGGCCCTGGGACGCATTCGGCTCTTTTCCGGCATTGCTCCGTCGGGCCTTCAGCTGCTCGCTTCGATCGCTCGGGAAGAGTCGTATCGAGGCGGCAACGTGATCTTCAAAGAAGGCTCGACCGGGGGCGAACTCTACCTGATCCTCGAAGGGAAAGTTCGCATCTCCCGTGAAGTGAGCGGAATGGGAGAAGAAGCACTCGCCGTGCTGGGCGAAGGCGACGCGTTCGGTGAAATGAGCCTCATCGACGACTTTCCGCGAAGCGCTGACGCGCGGGTGCACGAGCGGTGCCGACTTCTGGTCCTCGAAAAGGACGCGCTCGAGGACCTGCTCTTTCTGCAAAAGGACCTCGCGTACGAAATTCTCTGGAACTTCGTTCGGATCCTCTCGTCTCGGCTCCGGGAAACGAACGACAAGATGACGTTCCTGTCGGTGACCGGGAAGTTCTAGCGACGCTCAGGGTTAGTGACGCTCAGGGTCAGTGACGCTCAGGGTTAGCTACGCTAAGGGCTCCATGACCGCCATGGAACCGACACCCTCTGAACCTGCGACCGACCGGGGAGCGGCCTGCGCGATCCATCCCGACCGGGAGGCGGTGTTCACCTGCGCGCGTTGCGGAACCTTTGGGTGTTCCGAATGCGCCTTTGCGACAGTCCGAAATCGGACCACATGCCGTGCGTGCGCGGCTTCGGGCTTGCCCGAACCGATTCCTTGGGAACACCGCAAATCCCTTGGCTACTGGAAAGCGTTCGTCGCGACGTGTGGGGTCGCAGCCCGACAGCCCACCCGGTTTTTTCGAACGCCCGCCGGCGAAGACGGGCTGTGGGGTCCGGTGAGCTTTGGAATGGCGTCCTACACGTTCGGCCAGCTTCTCTTCCTGATCATCTTGTGCCTCGGTCTCGTGGCCTCGGGGATTGGCTTTGGGGTTGCGGCAGATAACCCATCCGACGGCGCGATTCTCGCAGGCGTCTCGATCGGGTACGCGGTGGTGCTGGTCGGCACGAGCGCGGTGCAGATGCCGATGTACGCGCTCCTCGGCATCTTTGCCGGCGGCGGCCTTAGTCACCTCACTCTCAAGCTCATGAAGAAGGCGACGGCAAGTTTCGAAGAGACCGCCCGGGTGGTGAGCTATGCCAATGCGGCCTACTTCTACTATTGGATCCCCTGCGTCGGCCCGCTGTTCTCGCTCGTGTGGGTCGTTCGTCTCGAAACGATCGCGCTCCGCGAGCTGCATGGTTGCGGCACCGACCGGGCTCTCGTCGCCGCGTTGGGTTACCGCATCTTGTTGTTTGTACTGGTGGTCGGGGTCTACGTCGGATTGATCGCGCTGATCATTCGGACGAGCCCAGAGTTTCAAACGCCGTGAGATTCGGAGCGGAGATTCGGAGAAGGGACGTGCTTGGGCTCGGGGAAGTGATTTCGAGTACTTAGCGATCGTGGTGAGGAAAATAATTACCTCGTCCCCGGGGGTTAGCGGGCGGCGTGGGCGACGGCGCGGCCGAAGGCGCCTCCGGAGGCGCCTCGGAGGACGACGAGCGGGGTGGGGGTGATGCCCTGCGGGCCGCCGCGGTGAACGTATGCGCGGCCTTCGCCGCCGTTGGCGCCCGGGGCTCCGACCAGTAGGTCCGCGCGGCCGTTGCGGTCGACGTCGCCGATCGCAGCCAAGGACCAGCCAAAGTCTCCGCCATCGTCCGGACCCGCGACATCGAACCGAACCGCTGGATCGATCCCTATCGCCGAACCGCGCAGCACGGTGACCCGTCCGGCCCGGCTATTGACGCCAAACGCGCCGACCACGATGTCGTCATAGCCATCTCCGTCGCCGTCGCCGAAGCCCACCACCGCATGTCCGAAGAACGCGGAGGCCGAATTGATGCCATCGATGCGTACCGAAGCGGCCGCATCCACTCCGGTGGCGCTCCCGAGAAACACAAACGCGCTCCCGCGCGCGGCATCGACATTGGGTGCACCGACGACGAGGTCGGAAAACCCGTCACCATTCACGTCGCCCGCCGACGCAACGGAGAAACCGAACTGACCGTCCGAAGCGGGACTCGCAATCACCGTCGAAGGCTCGACCAGCCCCATGTTGCTCCCAAAGAACAGATGGACCTCGCCGGCGTTCGCCCCCGCCGCGAACGCGCCCACCGCCACGTCCGAAAACCCATCGCCGTTTAGATCGAAGCCGCCGGCGACGGCGCTCGCGAACCGACCCGCTCCCACCACCGAAAGCGCCGGCCCGTTCGAGAGTCCTCGGGCAGTTCCCCGATACAAGTGAAGCCGGCCCGGGGTTACCCCCTCCCCGATCGCTCCCACGAGCAGGTCCCCCAACCCGTCTCCATCGACATCTCCTGCGGCGGTCACGCTGCCTCCGAAGAGCCCTCCCGGACCGTCCACCGCGTCGATCACCTGCGAGGCGTCTTCGGCGAGGCCGTCGGGTCCGCCAAGGTACAGGTACACCCGTCCCGCGCCCATCGCGGCTCGGGGCGCACCGATCGCGAGGTCCGAAAACCCATCTCCATTCACATCCCCTGCACAGCTCAGGGCGATCCCGTGCTGGCTGCCTTCCCCGTCGGGGCTCCGAAAGATCGCGGTCGCCGACGCGGGAGTGCCGCCGCCGCTGGCGAGGTGCGCGTACGCCCGCCCCTCCTCCATCCGCACCCGGGGCGCCCCCACCACCACATCTCCAAACCCATCGCCGTCGTAGTCGGGAACCAATCCCGTACTCCGGTCGATGGGCATGCCTCGCGGCGCGATCGTGAGTGCCCAGGTGGCGCTGGTCCGGGTTCCCGTCACCACTCGCCAGTAGATCACCTCGGCGGGCAGGTCGGCGGTGGGAACTGCCTCGGTCTCGCTGGTTTCGATCGTTTCGAGCACGGTCGCGCAGCTTCGATCCGAACAGAGCTCGAGCCGCGCCTCCGTGAGGCCATCCGGCATCGCCCAGCGAAAGGTCGGGCGGAGCGTAAACGCGACCGCGGTGCTCCCCGGCGTGAGCGGCCGAGGCGCGGGAACGCACCCCATCCCGTCGACGTCGAACCCCGGCAGGCAGACAAAGCCGCACGTCTGAGCCGCGCAGGTCGGCACCGCGTTCGCCGGCGGCATGCACGGCTGATCGCAGTCGCCGCAATGCCGGATGTCGGTCTCGACGTCCACGCATTCGGTGCCGCAAAGGGTCGCCTCGGGACAGAGTTCGGCGTCGCGATCCGGCGTCGCATCTCGAATTCGAATCACCACATCCGGCGGCCCCACATCGGCGTCGAGCAATGACGCATCCGGCACTGCCGGCGACGGGGTGCACGCCGTGGTCCAAGTCCCCGAAAGGGCCAAGGCGAGCAACCACGCTCTGGCCAAGAGAGCGAACCGCATGGCCCCGACGGCCACTCGAACGAGGCGCATCGATCGCTAGCGGGTGACCGTGACGGTGTACGCCGTCTCGCCGCACACCATCGCCGGCGCCGTGCGCGTCACCTGAAAGAACACGTCTTCAGGCCACGGATCGGTATGCATGCCCGAGAAACGCCTCGGGCCCGGAATCGATGCGTTGTCGGTGAACTCGAAGTCCGTGATGTTCACCGAGTCGGTCATCTCCACCGAACAACGAATGCGGTTGGAGGCCGAGCACGTCGAACGAACATCCAGCCGGAAGGTCGCCATCGGCGCGACGGTGATCCGAGGAGTTCCGCCGCCAGGCCGTCCACTGAACGGGAAGCTCACTCGAAACCAATCGGTCTGGCCCGGCATGAGAGCGCCGCTGTGAGCTACGCTTCCGCTCGTCACCGGTCCTAGATTCAGTGGAGCACCGCAGTTCGGTCCACTCGTGTCGTCCGCGCATTCGCAGCCGTTGGTGTAGACGCCGTCGACATCGAAGGTGCCTCCCATGCAGCTGTCAATGCGGCACGAGCCCGCCGTGCACGCGACCGTGGCCGCACCCCCCGGAGGAGGACAGAGCGACGACGGCGGCCCGTCATCCGCTACGCCGTTGCAGTTCTGGTCGATGCCGTCGCAGGTTTCCGCGGTTGGAGCTCCTGGGGTGCACATCTGCGCGGCGCCCCCGACGCATCGCTGCACCGAACGAGCGCAGGCACCCACCCCACAGCTCACCTGATCCATGGGGTTGTCGAGGTTGCTGCACATGCCCGGCATCATCCCCGTGCAGGTCCCCGCCACTGGTGACTGACAAGCATCATCGCAATCGATCTGCGGAGCGCCGCGGGGCTGGAGCGGACAGAGGGTGGCCGGACTGATGCACGCGCCTGCGCCGTTGCAGGACGCGGTCGCGTCGCTCACCGGCTGACGCCGGAAACATGCGTCACCGCCCCCGCCGAACCCGTCATAGAAGTTGTCACAGCTAAAGCCGGGACACTCGCCCGCAGGGTCGGCCATCGCGGGCACCGGAATGCAGGTCCCCGCCGCGCCGGGAAGATTGCACGCTTCGCAGGTGCCGTTGCACGCGGTGGTGCAGCACACTCCGTCCACGCACGTCAGACCCGCCTGGCAGTCCTGGTTTCGGGTGCAGCTGAGCCCCGGCGGCCGGTCCGGAACGCAGAAGCCCGCTTCGCAGTGCGCCGCCTCGATGCACTCGCCATCCGCAACACAGCTCGTGGGGCAGGTCGGTGGCGTCTGGTCGACGGTGCCGTCGCAGAACACCGGGTCGTAGAGCCCACAGTCGAGCGCCTGAACGGTGTTGTCGCATTCGGTGTCGTCGGGAATGCCCATCATCGTTTGACAGACAAACCCTACGCAGGACGCTTCGCCGCGGGTCCCCTGGCATGTCATCGGGGTGTCGCAGAGCCGAGTGACGCCACCGCCGCCGGGACAGTCGCTGTCGATGTTGCAGCAGGTGCCGCCGCTACAGCAGAAGCCGTTTTCGCAGTGGCCCGAGATGCAGTCGCTGTCTTCGTCGCACATCCCGCCGTCGGGCTCGTCGGGGAGGCAGCCCCCGTCGTCACAGTGGGCCGACTCGATGCAGTAAAGCTCGTCGTCCATCCCCATCGGGTTGCAGAGCGTGGCGCAGACGTTGCCGTTCTCACCGCCATCGACGCAGGTGAACTGATCGCACGCCACCGTGGTGCCTTCGAGACACATCGCCGCCTGACAGTTGGCGCCCATCACCGAGCTGTAGGTCCCGCCCGACACCAGCGTGCAGCGACCGCTCCCGCAGTCGGTGGGCGGATCGTCGGCCATCATGTCGCAGTCGTCGTCGATCCCGTTGCAGACCTCGGTGGCGCCCGGGTTGATGGTGTCGTTCAGGTCGTCGCAGTCCTCGCCGAGGCAGCCCACGCCGAGGCCGTACATATCGGCATCTTCATCGACGCAGCACGCCCCGCCCACGGGCACGCAGACCGTGGTGTCGACTCCGCTCCCAATGTCGAGCACGCAGTTGAAACCCCGAGGGCAGCTTGGAAGATCCGGAACGCAGCCCGGAACGCATGCCTTTCCTCCAACCGTCAGGTTGATACAGAACCCCTGAATGCAGTCATCCGAAGTTTCGCAGGGCTCGCAGGTCCGACTCTCGACGACCGGGATGTCCACGCGGGCGTCGGCTGGACCGGCATCCCCGCGAGCATCCGGAATGGAAGCATCCATGATCGAAGCGTCCGACGCATCGGCCCCGCCTTCCCCAGTTCCTGGATCGGGGTCCCCGCTTGCCGCGCAACCACCCGCACACACCGCCGCCGAGAGGGCGACCATCAGCATCCCACAACGCAAAGTGCGCCTCCTCCACCGAAACTACCAGCCGACGCTTCTGCGTGCCATCCCCTTGCGTGACCCAGCGCAGTCGCCCGCGCGTTTTGGATCGGCGAGATAGTTGCCTACATGTAGTTGACTGCGACAGTACCGAACGGTTCCCCCCCGCCCAAAGCGTGTATCCTCGAATCGTGGGTTGGGGGCTGGAAGCGCTCGGATCAAGGGACGACATCTATCTCTTTGTCGTCGGCGACCTGATGATTCAGGTCAATCGAGGACGCGACACGGAGGAATCGGTTTCCTGGGTCGAGGAAACGGTCCTCGCGCATCATCGACTTCATGCGCCCCGAAAGATGGCGCACATCGTGGTTCTCGAAAGCGGCGTTCGCCCCCCGGACATGCAGATGCGTCGCCGCCTTGGGGAAGCGATGGACAAGCTCGAGCCGGCACTGAGCTCGGAAGCAGTGATCTTTCACGGGCGTGGATTCTTCGTCGGCATGGTCATCGCCGTCGCGTCCGTACTGATGGCGGACAAAAC
This sequence comes from Myxococcota bacterium, assembly GCA_039187775.1. GTDB lineage: Bacteria > Myxococcota_A > Polyangia > Polyangiales > JBCCZL01 > JBCCZL01. Next base: position 9,668 of record JBCCZL010000125.1, on the reverse strand, counting down.
GAAGAACCGAAAGCTCTGCCGTAGCACCGAAGAAGGGGCTCGCTATGTGTGGGAGTCGCTCCGGTCCCCGCTCAGCGTGCAGCAAGTCGTGGAGATGATCGAAGCCGCGCGCAAAGGAGCAGCGCGGCAAGATCGAACGCCACGAAGCCCAGATCGAGAGCCGATGGATCGATAGGCCGCATCCGCAGGCTCTAGGCTAGTGCCGATCGAAATACGCGAAGAGCGCACTCGAAAGGAGCCGAGCCTTCATGCTGCGGCTGATGACCCGCTGTCGGCGGAGTTCCCGGAGCGATGTGCCCACGCACCGCGCGTAGGTGCGGAACGAATCGTTGGTGTCGATGCTGCACGGGATCTCGGGAATCGTCACATGCTCCCCCGCTCGAACGTTGTAGAGCCGATTCCGAACGCCTCCCGGCCACATCACCTCGGCCTGGCCGCGACGCCGCAACCCTAGGCCAAACACCGTCTCCAACGCTCCCTGCGAAGTGTGGCTCACCGCGCTCACCGGTTTCATCACCGGTCGGCCGCGTCGTGGCGTAAACGTCACGACCGCGCCGATGCCGTCGCGGTTGACGCCTGCCGTTGGCAATCGCCCGACCGAACCCTCGACCGCCACCGTCGCCGAGCGGTTGCCGTTGCTACTCGCGATCTCGACGGTCATGACGCCGGGCGCGGTGCTCAGGCCGGTCCATACGAGTCCATTGATCGGATCCCCCGCGAAGTACGGAATGAACAGCGCGGTGTCGTCAAACGGCGAGCCGTAGCGCACCGGGGAAGGAATCGTCGGCGCCGGGGGTGGCATGGTCGTCTCCCCCACGGTCACGATGTCGACGAACCCATCGCGGTTGAGGTCGCCCGCGGCCACACCACGCTGGTCGCGGCGAGTCGAGTCGGCGGTGATCGCATCGAAGTCCGGCCAGAAGTTTGCGGTGCAGTCCTCGTTCTCGAGAAGGACCCCAGGATTGTCGGAGAGGACGATGAAGCCGACATTGATCCCGCCCTGGTAGTAGATGTCCTGGTCCCCGTCGTTGTCGTAGTCGAACACCTGAATGCTCCATCCAAACGGTGTGGCGACGAGCGCCCCCACCCCAGGGTCGGTCCAGGAGCCGTTGGGTCCGCCGAGAAACCAGCGGCTCGTTGACTCGCCGAGCGAGTACGGAGGCTGGAGCGGGGTTTGCAGCACCGGCGAGTCGTAGTCGCCGAACGACGACGCGAACATGTCGAGGTAACCATCGCAGTTCAGGTCGCCAAACGATGTGCCCATCCACTCTCCGACGGGCTGCGAACTCTCGTCATACGAGATCGGGTCGGCGCTGAACATTCCCGTTCCGTCATTCACGAACACCTGGAGGAACCCTCGATCCACGCCGCCGAATCGCTCCTCTGCCTGCGGACCCTGATCGTCGGAGAAGATCACATCCACGTCGCCATCGAGGTCGTAGTCGACCGCCGACACCGCCCAGCTGATGGTGGCAAGCGGAGGATCGCCGGGCATCACTGGCGGAAGGGCTCCATTTTCGCGAATGCCCGAGACATCGCTGATGTCGTAGAAGTGGTTCGCGCCACCGTTGACGAAGAGCTGGTTCGCATCGTTGAACGCAAACGGCACCGCCAAGAGCGCGAAGTTGTCGCGGAAGTCGAACGTGTTGGCGACCACGATGTCGAGCAGGCCATCGCCGTCAAAGTCCGCCATCGCGCAGGCCGACCCACCGAGGATCCCGCCTTCGGTCCCGCTTCCCGGAAGCTCGAGGAACGTACCGTCACCGTTGTTTTCGAAGAAGCGGTTGGGTGCTCCGTTCGCCAACACCAGCAGATCCTGGTCACCATCGTTGTCGGTGTCGCCGTAGCACACGCCGGTGCTGTCCTGGTCGGTCGCACCAGCCCCGGAGGTCGCGCCAACGTCCTGAAAGCGAAAGTGGCCGGTCTCCCGAAGAAGGTTCTTGAAGAGCGAGTTCGGTGCTCCGGGACCGTTGGTCACATAGATGTCGAGGTCGCCGTCGTTATCGAAGTCGAAGATCGCAGTGCCCCCCTGACCACGGGGGGCTTGGGGCAGAAAATCCAGATCTGCAAAGGTCAGCGGATTGGTGAGCGACTGCTGCTGGGCAGCAAGGATCTCCGCATATCGACTGGACGGGACCCTGGTGAACGCCAGCCCCGACGCCGGATCGGTGGCAATGTCGGTGAACACCACACCGGCCTGCGCATTGGCCGCTGACGGCGCAAAAATCCCGAGGCAAAGCAGCATCGAGAGTACACACTTCGTACCGTTCATCATCCCCACACCTCCGTTGACGAGCCGTTTCAAGCTTAGCTCGATCCTGAACCCCCCCGCGGGGTGGTAGGCGATCGGACGAGATCACCTTACATCCCGAGTCGAGGGACGCCGGTCAGGGACGCTGGTGTGAGTTCAACCAAGGCTACTCGCTCACACGTGCCTTAGGTTCTTCGCCGTGAAGGTCGACGAAAGCAGCTTGCGATCGCTTGGAAGCGTCGACCGTATCTACCTCTACACCTATGAAGATCTAATTCTGCAGATCAACCGTGGTGAAGACACCCACCGGGCGGCGGACTGGGTCTGCGATACGGTGCGTGAATACAAGCAAGGCCGAGCAAATGCGAAGCTCGCCCACGTGGTCTTCCTCGAGCCTCCACGGAAGCCGCTGCCTCCGGAGATGCGCAAGAAGCTTCGCGAAGTGATGCACGAACTCTATCCGGAGCTCGAACTGGTCGTCCTCGTGTTCGACGGCGTGGGATTCTTCGCAGGGATGGTCATCTCCGTAGCGTTTGGGCTGATGTCGGGATTTGGAAACTCGAAGATCGCGAAGAACGTGTCCGAAGCTGCCCATCAGATCCACGAGGCGCTCCCTGGTTACGGGGTGGAGATGATCGACACGGCGATCGAAGCCGCCCGTCGGCAGGCTCGCGTCGACGACGGCGTCGGCGCGGTCGCGAGCTGATCCCCAACCGCCCTCGACCTTCGCTCGCATGGCGAAGGTGGTGGGCTAGAGGTGGCGGCCCGCCTGAGCGATCAGGAAAAGCTCGAGCCGGTCGGCTTCGAAGTTCGGGTTCCACCAGGGAACGCTCGGCAGGGTGGGCGTAGGAAAGAGCTCCGGGTCGGCCCACGCTTCGGCTTGAGCTGCGTTGATCGGTGCCGCGAGGGCGAGATCATGGTCCATCACGTAGCGGTGAAGCTCTCGCGCGAGCCGACCATCCCGAACCACGACCACGCCCTCGGAATTCAGCCGGAGGCTTCGCGGGTCGAGATTGTAGGACCCGATGATCGCCGTCTCGGCATCGAACACCGCGAACTTTGAGTGAAGCGTTCCCTCATCGTGCTGGTCGGCGTGCCATTCGTACACTCGCGCCCCCGCCGACAACAGCGCCTCGTAGTGGAGGCGACCCGCATCGTTGATGAGAGGGATGTCGTTGGTCGCCTTGCTGTTCGTAATCACGACAACGTCCACGCCGCGCTCCGACGCCTCCACTAGCGACGCAAGAAGGTCCTGTGGCGGAATGAAGTACGCGTTTTGAATCACGATGCTCGTTTCGGCCGCCTCGATCTCTTCTTGGTAGGCCGCGGCGATCCAGCGTTCCCCAAGCCTCGGGCGGCTTCGGATGAACTGAACGTCCACATTCTCTCGAAGCGAACTCGGAACCTGCCGAGCTCGGAGCGCAGCTTCGTCGAACGGCGAGTGTTCTGGCCGACTCCAGCTTCGTTCTCGACCGAGCGTTTCGGTCACTGCTTCACGAAGGCGGGGGTGGACGCGCCGAAACGCACGCCAATAGGCATCGGTTTCGAGAAGGCGAGGACGCCGGTCGTGAATCCGCGTAAACGAGCGGTAGTTCTCCTCGAACGCGGCCGCGACATCAGCGACCACCGGGCCTTCGAGATAGATGTCCTGATCGCGCCAGATGAGCGCTGGATCCTCGCCGATCCGTGCGTACTCATCGCCGATGTTCATGCCCCCGATCACCGCGCGAGCGCCGTCGGCAATGAAGTACTTCTCATGGTAGCGCTTGTTGGCGGCGGTCCAGTCGCCGGTGTCCACCTCGTCGATCCATTCGAGGTAGAGGGGCTCGTAGCCTTGAATGTCGATCCCCGCCGCAAGGAGCTCGAAGTAAAGCATCTGGGCGTCGTAGTCCTGAATGTTCGCGTAGGCGTCGACGATGATGCGAATATCGAGGTCCGGATCGGCCTCCTTGCGCGCGATCAATCGGTCGGCAATCTCGCCGCCGATCACATCGGCTTTGAAGATCAGCGCCTGAATAAAGATCGAGTGTTCGGCTTCGTCGATCAGCCGGAGCCGCTCGAGGTAGGCGGCTTCGCCGTTGGTGAGGAGCCGGGCCCGGTTTCCCTCGCGGGTCGGAGGAGGAGGAGAGGCTTCGATGTCGTCTTCGACGTCTTCGTCATCGAGAAAACGCTCGGCTTCGTTGCGAAGACCTTCCGAGGCTTCGGTAAGTCGCGCCGCTTGTTCCTGCACTTGCTCCGAGCGCTCGCCGATCTCTTGCTGCACGTCTTCACAGGAACCGCACCCCGCGAACGCCATCGCCAAGGCAAATCCGAATGCCACCGGTTGGCGCATCCCCACACGGTAGAAGAAATCGAAGGCGAAATGCTAGTTCCGGCGAGAGCGCCAGGTGATGAGCTCCGCTTCCTGCTGGGCGTCGTACTGCGTCTGAATCCGGATCAGCTCGCCGTAGGTTTGCGGCATCTGGTCGGCGAGGGCGATAAGCACTTTGCCGGTGGCCGCCGCGTCGTCCGCCGCCCGGTGGGCTTGGCCGATGTCGATGCCCAGACGCTCGCACACATCGGTGAGCTTATGGCCCTTCTGATCGGCCTGAAGCTCACGGACCCACACCAGCGGATCGACCCACACCACTTCTTCTCGGACCGCCGGCGGAAGGTCGGCGCTCAACCCACCGAACCGCTGGTACTCGGCGTGAAAGAACTTTCGGTCGAAGCCCGCGTTGTAGGCCACGGGGACCTTTCGGTCGAGGAGCCCGAGGACCTCGGGCATCACCTCTTCAAAGCGCGGAGCGTTCGCGAGGTCTTCGTCGCTGATCCCGTGGACCTTTCGGGCCTCCTCGGGCACGGGAATCGTCGGGTTGATGAGCCAGTTCTTTCGAGAAACGAGCTCTCCGTTCTGAAAGGTCACGAAACCCATTTCGAGGATCCGGTCGGTCTCGGGATCGAGGCCCGTGGTTTCGAAGTCGATGACGACGAAGGGACACTCCATCCACGGGGTCTTGGCCTCGTACTCCTTGGCGAGGCCTCGGACCTTAACGACGGCCTTGGCGATCCGGTCCGCAATCCCCGGGTAGTGGCGACCCGTCGGAAAGCAGCTCCAAAGACTATGTCCGGACCGCATTCGGTCGTAGGTACACCGTTTCGGGATCGAGCTCCAGGGTTGAAGCGCCGCGCTCCCGAATCAGCGAGCCGGGCGCGCCAAACGGATCAACGATGACTCGTCGGTCAGCGGACTGGACGCTCGTCCGAAAGCGATCGTCGATGACTCGGTGGGCCCCACGGTGCCACCGACACTGTGACGGTCCGCTTCCGCACCATTCGATCCGCTTCGGCGAGGTCTCGCGCTTCTTCTTCGGAGTCGGCAAGCAGAATGTAACGAGCTCGGTCGGCGCCGATGGTTCCTCCCGCCCAGATCGCACCGGCGATGTAGTTGGCGGAGTAGAACTCGAGATGGTGTTCGGCCCCATCCTGCTCAAAGAACTCCTCGTCGTACTCGTACTCTTCGCCGGGAGCGTAGTCGATGATGAACGCCTGCCGACCGCGGAGGCTCGTTTGAAACGCCTCGAAGTACAGAACCCAGTCGTCTTGGCCCACGGGCTCGAGAAGCTGATCACGAACAGCCGGGTCCTCTTCCAGAATCAACTGGGGCACGATCCGGTCTGCGTCGTACAGATACACCCATGCGTCGTCCCCGAGCGGTCCATCCGCGACGAGCTCACCGCGCTCGAAGCGCGCCTCGATTTCCACCATGTGGGGCACCAGCTCGTCCGGCACGTCCGCCGACGTGGAGAAGTCGTCGGATGCGAGGGTTACCGCATGCACGACGCCAACCACGGGGAGCTCGCTCTCGACGCCCGCGCTACAGCCAGCGATCGAAAGAAGGGCTGCGGGAACGATGGTTCGGTACAACATGCGAGGTAACGTTTCTATGGGGCCCGAATCGCGCAGTTCAAACCCACAAATTCGGCCAATCGCTTTGCAAAAACGGACACGACGACCGCCCCAAGAATTGACGTGCGACGGCAAGTGCCCGAGCGTGACGGCATTGTGACGGTTGCCCGCGGCCGACTGGCCCCATCCCCGACGGGGCGTCTCCATTTGGGGCACGTTCGAACCTATATGGCGGCGTGGCTTCACGTGCGGAGAGCCGGTGGAACCGTCATTCTGCGCATGGAGGATCTTGATCCTCCGCGGGTGGTGGCGGGCGCCGCCGAGACGATCGTCGAGGACCTCCGATGGCTGGGCTTCGATTGGGACGAAGGCCCGGACGTCGGCGGACCGCACCCGCCGTACACCCAGAGTGCGCGGGCCAACCATTACCGCTCCGCCCTCGACCGGCTAGCGCGCGATACGTTCGCCTGCACCTGCAGTCGAAAGGAGATCGCGGCGGCCAGCGCTCCCCATGGCGTCGAAGGGCTCGGAGTGCGCTATCCGGGCACGTGCCGCCGGGGCCCCTCCCATCCTGAACGGCCTCCGGCGATCCGATTTCGCATGCCCGAGCCGCCCCCCGATTTTGAAGACGGGGTGCACGGACCGGTAGAGGCCACGGACTACGGCGGCGACTTTGTCCTCCGCCGCGCCGATGGGCTCTTCGCGTACCAGCTCGCGGTGGTCGTCGACGACATCGCGATGGGGGTGACCGAAGTGATTCGCGGGGCCGATCTTCTTGCGTCAACCCCACGGCAGATCGCGATCTATCGTGCGCTCGGAGTTCCGCCCCCGCGCTATGCCCACATCCCCCTGGTGCTTGGAGGAGACGGCGCTCGGCTCTCCAAGCGCGATGGCGCGCTGGCGATTGGCGCCCTTCGGGACATGGGTGTCTCGGCTGACGCGATCGTCGGCCGGGTGGCGGAGAGTCTGGGGTTCGGCGCGGGGGAGCCCACGCCCCTCCGAAGCCTCATCGGCGCCTTTGCACTCTCCAAGATTCCAAAGACGCCGGTTCACGATCTGTTCCCCGACGCCTGATAGTCGCTTCAACCCCGGGTGTTGTGGGGCAGGCCCCGCGACCTGTGGGGCAAACCCTACAGGTCATCGGGGATCCAAAAGCTATTCGCTGGTATATGCTTTGCCTAGTGGAAGCGAACGGGCCTCGCCCGGAGAGGAGCCTCCATGAAACGCCTTGCCATCCTGCTCGTCTTGCTCGTCGGCTGCTCCGACGACGGACGAGCCGCCGAGAGTCCCGACGGCGCGGTGGTGGATGCCGCCGCCGACGCGACCGTCGATACGAGCCCCGATGCACCCAACGTTCCCGACGCCTCGCTCGACGACGCGGCGAGCTGTACCACCGCACCACAGGTCCGAATGAACGTGCCCTATGCGGAGGTTGAAGGCGTACCACCGACCCTCCTTAGCCTCGATGCGTATCCGCTCGCGAACTGCGCGCCAAAGCCGATCGTGGTGTACGTTCACGGCGGGGGCTGGCGCCGAGGCGACAAGGGCAACTCGATACGCCCGAAGGTCGCACTCTTCAATGAGGCCGGGTACGTGTTCGTCAGCGTGAACTACCGCCTCTCGCCGTTGGAGCTGCCCGCCGATGGGGTGCTCGACCCGAACCGCGTGATGTATCCGATCCACAACCAGGACGTAGCCACCGCCATCGCATTCCTCCACGAGCGGGCGGCGGATATTGGGGGCGACCCTTCCAAGATCGCCATCATCGGTTTCTCCGCGGGCGCGGGCATCGTTTCGAGCGTTGCCACCGACGAGTCGTTTCTTCAGGGGGTGGGACTGGATCTGTCAAACTTGAACTGCACCGTGTCCCTCGACACCGAAGGTTACGACGTGCGGTCGCAGGCCGAAATGATGGTCCCGATCTACATCAATGCATTCGGCGAAGACCCGGAGGTGTGGGATCAAGCCTCGCCGATCAACCACGTCGATCCGGGCAAGGGGATCCCAGACTTCCTGATCCTGACCCGCGGCTCGGCGCGACGCGTCGCGCTGTCGATGCAGTTTGCCAACGATCTGCAGGCCGCCGGTGTGCCCGCCGAGGTGGTGGTCACCCAGAGTTTGGACCACGAAGGCGTCAATGCGGCCCTTGGCGATCCCGCCGATACCCTGGTCACCCCACCCGTGATGCGCTTCCTCGACGGGTGCTTTGCGGACGCTCTGTAGTCGGAGCACGCGAGCTCGCCAAGGTCTCGTCACCCCAGCGCGTCGACCTCGGTCGACAAAAAGGATCCCGATCCTCAGAGACCGCCGCACGGCGTGGTTCCTGCAGCGAGGTCCGGCATGGGGTTCTGGTGCCGTATTCTCCCACTCGTGATCGCGTCCGGCTGCGCCCTCCCTGCGGTGGACCGCGTGTCGGAGCCGATCATCGACGGGCGCGCGGCAACCCCCGATAACGTCGGCGCGACGGTCGCCACGCTCCTGAATGGAAACCTCGACTGTTCAGGAACGCTCGTCACCCCGCGCATCGTGATCACCGCGGCCCACTGCCTCTTGCAGGACGACGTGGACATTCCGCTGCCGGTGTCGGCGCTCCGCATTGTGGTCGGCGCAACCGATCCGACCGTCGCTCCCGAGAGCCAGATCTACGAGGTCCGCCGGATCTGGTACAGCCCACGGTTTCCCGGCGAAGAGCTCTCCGACATGGGTCTCTACGATGAGCACGATGTCGGCGCGGTCGAGCTCGCGCGAGAGGTGACGGGAATCACGCCGATGCCCGTGCTCGATCTCGGGGACGTCGATGCCGAGCTCACTCCCCGGAGGATGCTCGATATCGCCGGCTACGGGGTCACGGACCGGCGCGGCCGCTCCCAAAACACGCTCCTCCATGTGGCCCAAATCCCGTTCCTCGAACGATCCGAACGGGAGCTGATGGCGGGCGACCCCAACAGCACCGATACATGCGACGGCGACTCCGGCGGTCCGGCGTTTGTCGTGACGAAGGCTGGACCGAGGCTCCTCGGGGCAAACTCCCGCGCGGTCGACGCCGAACGGGAGGTCTGCGACACGGGCTCGGTGTTCACGCTGGTGCCGGCCTACGCAACGGAGATCGAAGCCGCCTTCGGCGTCGAGATCACCGCAGGTCACAACACCACTCCAGGCTCGCCAGGACCGGCCGATCCCGGCGTCGATCCGAGTCCCGGCACCGGTCCCCCCTCCCCCGGGTCCCGGAGGGGTCACGGGTGTAGTGCCGCTCCAGGGACCCCTTCCTTCTTTGCGCTAGCGACGGGAATCATCGTCCCCCTCCTGTGGCGACGCCGGCGAACGTAGCAGGGCCTTGCGATTTTTCGCGGCGCTCGCTAACCGGTCAGGGTGACCCTCACCCCTCGAACGAAGCTCGCCGCGTACTTGGCGATCGTGGTGGTGGTGAGCTGGTCCATCGCGTTTACCTTTGTCGCGGTGGGGGACGAGTGGGGGAGCCCACTCTCGCAGGCGGTGGCGCTCCTCTTCATGATGCCCCCGGCGTTCGCGG
>JBCCZL010000124.1:0-19059 GCA_039187775.1 Myxococcota bacterium | reverse complement strand
GCGAGCCCCAGGTGCAGATCGGACAGGTCTTTGGCTTCGATACCCAGGTGTTGCCGGCAGGCCTGACGGTCGCGGGGCGAAGCGCGAGTGAGCTCTTGAGCACCGAGGATCCGGCCGCGCGGGAACAGCTCGCACGACTCCTCTTTGCCAGCGCGGGGGACGTGGCCGCACCGAACTTCAACTACAACTCACTCGCCGAAGAGCTTCCGCAGGTGATCAGCAGCATGACCACCCGAGTGGCTCGCGATGGTGAGAACATCATCCAGAGTCTCGGGGAGATGGCGGAGCGAGGGTTCGTCACCGAAGAGAACGTCGTCTCGATGATCGGCCGAATGAAGGTCGTCGACCCGTTCGGTCGCTGGTACCGGCTCTCGGTGACCGAGACTGAGTGGGGCGGCCAGGAGCTCAGCATTGCGTCGGATGGCCCCGACGAGCTCCGGGACACCCGGGACGATGTCGAGGTGAAAACCGACTTGTTCCGCGCGTTCTACTCCCGCCGCGCCGGCGTTGACGACGCCGACTTTACCGGAGCCGGCGGGCCTCAGGTCGAGAACGCGGCGGCTCCTCCGGCCCCGGAGGCGGTCCCCGGTGAAAAGGCAGAAGCCACCACCGTCCGTGCGGACTTCCGCGAGACCGCGCTCGTGAATCCGACCCTCGTGACCGACCAGAACGGCCGGGCAACGGTGACGTTCCGGCTGCCCGACTCGATCACCACCTGGCGCGCCAGCGCCGACGGTTCGACGGCGCTCGGCCGCATTGGAAGCACCCAGCACCGATTCCGGACGTTCCAGGATTTCTTCGTCGACTTCTCGATGCCCACCGAGCTCACCGCGGGCGATGTGCTCGAGCTCCCGGCGGTGGTCTACAACTACACCGACGCGGCGACGACAGTGACCGTGGCCATGGACGATGCGCCGTGGTTCGACCTGCTTTCTGCGCCCGAAGAGGTGGTCACGCTCGGCCCCAGTGAGGTCCGGTCGGTCAAGTTCCGACTCGAGGTCCGTGAGGCCGGCGAGCACGCGCTCACCGTCCGAGGAAGCGGCATGGGCATCGCCGACGCGCTCGTGCGGTCGGTGCGCGTCGACCCGGATGGCCAACCGGAGAACGAGACGTTCTCGGGTCAGGTCGACGGCAACGCCACCCACGTCGTCACGATTCCCGGCGACACCGTTCCGAACGGAGCCCGGGTGGAAGTTGCGCTGACTCCCGGCTTCGCCGCCGAAGCGGTGCAGGGCCTTGCGTCCATGGTCAAGGAGCCGAATGGCTGCTTCGAGCAGACCACGTCCACGGCGTGGCCGAACACCCTCGTTGCGAACTACTTAGAGACCACGGGCCAGATGACGCCGGAGATGCGGGAGGACATCGTCGGCACGGTGACCCGGGGCTACCAGCGGCTTCTCACCTTCGAAAGCCCCACCGGTGGCATCAACTGGTGGGGGAACGACAACCCGGAGCCGGGCAACCGCATCCTTTCGGCGATCATGCTCTGGCACCTCAAGGACCTCGAGCCGCTCATCGAGATCGACACCGCGTTCCGAGACCGGCTTCTCGACTGGCTGCTCTCGCAGCAGAACGCCGACGGTTCGTGGGATGCCGGCGACGCGCTCCACTCGGGCAATGAGTCGCTCGGAACGAGCGAAGCCCGCACCACCGGCTTTATCGCGTGGGCCCTCGCCCACACCGGGTGGGCCGACGAGGCGGTGCGACGGGCGGCGGGCTGGCTCGGCGCGAACGTTCCGACCGAAGCCGATCTCTATGCGAACGCCCTCGTGGCGAACGCGATGGTGCTTGCCGAGCCCGGCGGCGCCACCACCAACATGCTCCTCGGTCGTCTCGACACCATGCGTATCGACTTGGAAGCCGGCAGCGTCTGGCATTCGGACGAGCCCTCCTGGACTGGCTCCGCGGGAGACATGGCAGCGGTGGAGACCACCGGCCTTGTGGCCTACGGGCTCATGAACGCCCAGGCCTATCCCGAAGGGGCAGCGGGAGCGATGCGCTACATCGTGTCGAGCAAGGACTCGGTGGGCACTTGGTACAACACCCAGGCCACGATGAACGCGCTTCGCGCGCTGTCCGCCGCGGCTTCCCCGATGGGTTCGGACGCCGAGGGGACACTCACGCTGGTCGTCAATGGCCAGACCGCCCACACCATCGAGGTGACCCGGGACAACGGCGACCTCCTTCGCACCTTCGACGTCACGGAGTTTGTCCAGGGCGGTGCCAACGACATCGAGCTCCGAATGGTCGGCACCGGCGAAGTAAGCTATCGGCTCACCCGAACCGCGTATCGACCGGGGCTTCCGGGAAGCGAGGGGCCGTTCGACCTGACGGTCGAATACGACCGAACCCAGACCACCGTGGGCGCGCCTGTCACGGTGACCGCGAGCGCTCGGAACAACGACCGGCAAGTTCAGAACCAGGTGATGGTTCGCGTGGGCCGCGCGCCCGGATTCGAGCCCCGCTACGAGGACCTCGATGCCCTCGTCGCCGCGGGCGCGGTGGCTCGCTACGAGGTGCGCGCAGATGACGTCACCTTCTACCTGATGAATGTGGCGCCCGGAGAGACTCGGCCGCTCCAGTTCAGGCTGACCCCGGGGCTCGCGGTCGAAGCAACCGCGCCGGCCTCCACGATCTACTCTTACTACGAGCCGACGCTTCGCCAGACGGTCGACGCGCAGCGCTTCACCGTGACGGGGGGCGGCGCACCGGGTCGCTAGCGACCAAGAAGGTGCGGGGTGCACCAGTGAAGGGCGTCGGCGGCCGCGGAGGGGGTCGCCGGCGTCCTCTTTTTTTGACCCCGCTCTTGCTCTTTGCTCGTCTTTATTCGTCCTTCACGCCCTCGGTGGGGAGCATTCGCGCGGCGGACCAGCTCGGAAAGAGGGTGGCGCAGCTGCAGATGAGGAGCGCCACCCCGCAGGTGATGATGAAGTCCCATTTGTTGGTGCGGACCGGAAGGTGGTCGATGAGGTACACCTTGGGGTCGAGGGCAAACTCGTAGGCGCTCAGGTACGCGACGACTCCTCCGCCGAGGAGTAGGCCGACGAGGGTGCCGATCACGCCGATGAGTACGCCCTGAATCGAAAAGATGATGAGCACCTCGAAGTCGGTGGTACCCATCGCCTTGAGGATCGCGATCTCACGCTTCTTATCGAGCACGATCATGATGAGCACCGCGATCACACAGAACGCGGCCACGATGATGATCGTGGCGATGGCGAGGCTGAGCGCCACCTTCTGTATCTCGAGCGCGGTGAAGAGATTGTGGTTGAGCTGTTCCCAATCCATCGTGTGGAACGGGCCCGCCCCGAGTTCGCGTTCGATTCGTTCGGCGATGATTGGAGCCTTTTCGAGGTCGTGAAGCCGAATCTCGACCCCCGTCACCGTGTCGCCCTGCTCGAAAAACCGCTGGGCCTCGTAGAGGTCGACGTACACGAGCCGACTGTCGTACTCCTGAAAGCCGGCTTCGAAGACGCCGATCACGCGAAACTCTCGACTTCGCGGCGTTCGGTTGTTGGCTCCCCACAGGCTCGTGTCGAGGCCTGCCAGGGGCGAAATCACCTGCACGCGGTCGTTGATCGACAGGCCGAGGTTTTGCGCGAGCGTCGCGCCCACCACGATTCCCGGTAGATCCTCGACAGGGATGGCGGGCGTTTCGCCTTCTTCGTCGTCGAAGATCTGACCCTCTTCTTCGTCGGTGGGCAGCTCCTGCCCCTCGAGCTCACGGAGGGCCGCCTCGGCTTCTTCCAGGCTCGGAACGTCGACCTCGGGGAGCGGCTCGTAGTCCAAAGGGCCTTGTTCAAGGGTGCCCTCCTCGAGCGTGCCCTCCTCGAGCGCGCCGTCCTCGAGAGTACCCGGCTCGGGCGGGCCGTCGTTCAAGTCCGCGAGCGGGTCGCCGCCGTCGCTTCCGGGAGGAAGATCCTCCTCGGTGAGGATCGGTTCCTGGCCACCGCTCGCGGCGATCGCGTTCCGGAGCGCCTCCATCTCGGCTTCGTTCAAGTCATCGCTGTCGCCCGGACCCATGCCATTGCCCGAAGGCATGCCATCGTCCGGACCCATGCTGCCCTCGATGCTTGCTTGGCCGGGTTCGACATTGTCCGGCGAGCGATCATCCATGCCCTCGGTTTCCTGACGCAACGCGCTGAGAAACTCATCCAGGTCTTCGTCGACGCCCGGCGCACTCAAATCATCCGGATGGAGCGGCGGGCTCGCGGAGGCGAGGCGCAGCCCGTCGAGCGACCCCTCGGTCATGTGCTCCGGAAGGTCGAGCACGGTCGGCATCGCCTCCGGGTCGACGCCCTTCACGAGCACCCCGCTCAGCCGGTCGCCTCGGGCGAGCATCATCTCGTTGATCACAAATGGCGCCGCCCCCGCGACTTCGGGCATTTCGAGCGCACTCTGGATCACATCTCGGTACTCATCGAAATCGAGTCCGTACTTGAGCACGAGCACATGGGCGTTCACGCCGAGCACCTTGGTGCGGAAGGCCTCCTGAAAACCGCTCGTGATACTGAGGACGGCAAGAAGGGCGGAAACCCCCACCGCCACCGCGGCCACCGCAACGACCGAAATCACGGATACCATGGAGCTTTTCTTCGACCGGAGGTACCGGAGGCCGATGCTCATGGCGTGAACCTTCGCTCGGACGAACTGGAGAAGGGTGTCCACGTCGATGCGCTGTCGCTCCTATCACAGTGTGAGACCTGTGACCACCATCCGGTATTCCATCGCGGAGGTCGATCGCCGCCGGCAGTTGGCTGAGGGTTCGTTCCCCAGCTACACTTTAAGCCTATGCTTTCCTTGATGTATCGGGCGCTTCTGGTGCTCGTGCTGTCGGGCGTCGGCTGCACCTCAGTCGAGGTCAGCGACGATGGGGGCCCCGACGGTCCGCCCGTCGAGCCCACTCGCCAGTTGACGGTCCTTGGCGAAGACTCGCTTCCGCTCCTCTACGAGGAGGCCGCCGACTTTGCCGTTCGCTACACCGAGCAGGATGGGACGCCGATCGCCGGTGAGCCGGTCGAGTTTGCATTCATCGGCCAGGCCAACGACAGCACCCTGTCGAGCCTGGAAGCGATCACGGACACCGAAGGGGTCGCGAGAGGAACGGTGGCGGCGGGCAACACGTCTTCGGTGTTTCGGGTTCGCGCGCGCGCCGAGCGAGCGGCGGCTGCATTCTTCGATGTCAGCGTGAGCAATACTGGATTCGGTCGCATCGATGTCGGACTCGAACTCAGCGAACGTCGGGTTGCGGCGAGTCTCCAGGCGCTCTTGTTTGAAGAAGGCTCGTGCTCGGAACGCGACACGCTCCTCGACCGAGAGCCGAGCCGCCTCAACCGGCTGAGCGTGGACGCGCGGGAGACCCTGTTTCGCGGCCTTCCCGCGGAAGCCGATTATGCGATCGTGGCCCGGGCCGTAGGGCCGGACGACGACGTGGTGGCGGTCGGATGTGTCGACAAAGTCAGGGTCCTGGCGGACGAGACCACCTCCGTGGTCGTCACCCTCGAAGACGTGGCGCTCCGGCCCGATGGGGTCTACGTGGTGACGGGCGAGTTCGATGTGGCGCCCGCCACGATGCTTCTCGCCGATGCGGTGACGGCCGCTGGAAGCACGTCACTCGGCGCATCCGACGCGGCGACCCTTCTCGACGCGGTGGAGAGCTACCTCGACGACATGGGCCTGAATGGCGAGCTTTCGACGGTACGGGCACTCCGGTCGAGCGCCGGCTACGACGCGGCGCTCGATGTGATTTTGACCGGGGCGCGAACGGGACCGAGCGTGGCTCTTGCGGATCTCTCGACGCTGGTTGAAACCTGGTTGAGCCGGTTTGAGGTCGTGGGACGGATCGAGATCCCCGAGTCGCCGAGCGAAGCGTCGTTTACGGCGACGCGGTTCTTTGCGCGGAGCGATGAGCCGGATGTGGCGGCCCTTCCACTCGAACTCTTCGTTCTTGGGGTCAATTCGGCCGGTGGTCTGGCACTCGAAGCCGGGGCGAACGACCGATTGCTCATCGACGAGCTCGCCATCGACGCGCCCCTTGGAAAAGTTGCCGAGGCTCTTTTTGTGGCGCTCGCGGACGAACGGATGCTCGCCGAGCCGTTCGAGCTACTGCTGCCCGGGCTGGGCTGCGGTGAGCTCGAGACCTTTGCCGCCAGCGAAGCCCTCGACAACTCCTGTGACGCGACGTGCATTCGGTCGGCGTGCCACGAGTTTGCCGAAGGGTTGCTGGAGCGCATCGGAGCCGACCTTCCGGTCGTCGATCAGCGGCGTGCCGCGCTCCGGGTGGGGGGCTCGGCGGAGCTTGTGGATGAGTCGGGGGACCTCCGACCCAATGCCATCGCTGCAGCTGAGCTGTCGGGGGGCTGGTGGTCGGCGGACGGGACGGAGTCGGACGGGGTGACCGCGCGCCTCATGGGGATGCGCTCACTCCAGTGACCGACCCACTCGAAGCGCTGTTTACGCTTCGGTCGCTCGGGTTGGAGCGCGCTAAGTTGGCGTTATCGTCGGCGTCCGACGATCTGGTGGTCGCGCAAGCCGCCTACGACAACGCGAAAGCGGGGCTTGCCGGTGCCATCTCCGATCCCCTGCCCTCCCAGGCGGCCAACGGAGCCGAGGTCCAGCGGACGCTTGCCTTTCGGCAGCGGGTGGAGCGTGAGCAGCGGCGTCGCCGCCAAGAGCTTCGAGCGTGTCTTCAGTCGCTCCGCGCGTCGGAAGAACGGCTCCGCGAAGCCGAAGCCCAGCTGAGGCGAGCCCATGCCGAGGCCGAGATCGTTCGGCGTCGCCGCGACCGGGCGAGCGCGGACCAAGCGCGGAACGACGGAAAGAAACGGGAAGACGGATAGGACTCGAGAGCGTAGCCGGAATACGCGGTGGGGGCTTTGCCGTTCTTTTGCCAAGCGGAAGCTCCTCCGCGTAGGGCTAGAGGAGGAGGCCCTCGAGGGATGCTAGATTCGGATACGGGACAGGGGCGCCGAGCCCCGAGGCGCGGAGTCATGCTGAAAGCAGTCGTCGCAATACTGAGCCTTCTTCTCGGGACGACGTGCGACGCCCCGGCGACTCGCCCCGGCGCCTCGGCCCAGCCGAGCCCGCCGGCGCCCGCTGCGCCCCCCACGCTTGAACCATCGAGCGCGGAGATCGCGCCAAGCGGCGTGGTGCAAGAGATCATGGCCGTCGAAGAGGCGCCGGATCGGCACCGGGCGGCGCTCCGGGCCGTCGAGCGATCGAGTTCGGAGGACGAGCGAGGTCGACTGCGGTGGGTGGCGGGTCAAGCGGCGCTGGCGGCGGCCGATTGGGATGCGGCCCGGCAGATCTTTCTTCGGCTCGCCGAGAGCGACCATCCCCTCGCGCCATGGGCGGGGCTGACCCTTGGCGAAGCGATCGCCGAGGAGGCTCCGGAGCGAGCGGTCGCCCTCCTCGAGCCACTGAGTCAGGACGACTGGGCCGGCCGGAACCGAGCTCGGAGCGGGCTTGCCCTCGCGTCGGCTCGGCTCGGGGACTCGGACCGCGCGGTGACCCTGTACCGCGACATTCTCGAGGGTGTGGCGCCCACCAAGAGCGGCCAACCCGCCGCCGGTCGACTGGCGGAGCTTCTCGCGACCCGGCCGGACACCGAATCGAAGCTCGAGGCGCTCCAGCTCTATCGCCGAGTGTTCACCCGGGCGCCCCTCGGGCGCGGGGTTGCAGATGCGCAGCGTGCGGCGGCAGCGGTCTTGGCGACCCTGCCGGACGATGCGCGTGCAGCGGTCGCCCGCCTTCCCGGCGAGGACGCGTTTGCGCGAGCCGATGCGCTGTTTCGAGCCGTCCGTCACCGGGAGGCAGAAACGGCGTTTGGCGAGATCGCCGCCGACGAACGGATGGATGGAGAGCTTCGCTGTCGCGCGCGACTCATGCAGGGCAAGGCCATGCTTCGGCGCCGAGAGCGAGATCGGGGCGCAACCCACATGGAAGCGGTGGCCAACGAGTGCACCGACCTCGAGGTTCGCGCAGCGGCGCTCTTCAACGCAGCGCGGGCGCATGCGCGAAGAAATCGCCTTCGGGCTGCGATCACGCATTACGAGGCGCTCGAGCAACTCGTGCCGAATCATCGACTCGCCGACGATGCGTTGTTCCGTGCTGCCCTCGCCGCTCGAGACAACGGCGACGCCGAAGGATTGGTGCGGCGGCTTCGGGCGCTCCCCGAGCGTTATCCCGCCGGCGACATGCGCGGCGAAGCCCGGTTTTCCCTCACATGGGAGCTCCGTCGGCAGGCGCGAGACGAGGACGACCCGGCCCGGAAGACCGCCCTTCGCGAGGAGGCGGTGGCTCAGCTCGACGCGTCGATGCAAGAAGGCCCGGGGGAACACGGCGAAGACATCCGCGGGCGCGCCGCGTACTGGCGAGCTCGGCTCCTCGTCGATCTTGGCCGATCGCCGGAAGCGATCGATGGCTACGCCAACATCGTTCGTCGCTGGCCGCTAAGCTACTACGCCCAACAGGCCCTACGTCGGATCGGAGAACTCGACGCAGACAAGGTGACCGAGCTTCGCTACGAGCGGCCTGACCCTGCGACGCTTCCGGCGCTGTCCTTTCCGTGGCGTGAGGAGTTCGACTCGGCGGCGTTTCGGCGCGCCCTTGAACTGCTCCGGGTAGGAGAGAATCGGACGGCGATCGCGGAGCTTCAGTTCCTCGGCGCGATGGGGGAGGGCGCCGACCCGGACATGATGTGGGCGGCGGCGGCGGTCCTCGATGCGGCGAAGGCCTATCCCGAAGCCAGCCGGTTTGTCCGCCGCCGCCTTGGCACATTCATGCGCACGGCGCCGGAAGGTCGCGCCTATCATCTGTGGAGGATCGCTTACCCGGATGCGTTCTCGCCGATGATCGAAGAGGTTGCGGCGAACGAGGGTGTTCCTCCCGCGTTCGTGCGGGCGATCGCCCGTGAAGAAAGCGCCTTTGACCCAAGGGCGGTGTCGGTGGCGCACGCCTATGGGCTCATCCAGCTGATCCGGCCGACGGCGGAGCGATTTGCGCGAGATCTTGGCGTGTCGGCTACGCCCGACGCGCTTCGAGAGCCCCGCAACAACCTCCGCATTGGCACGCGGTTCATCGCGTTCCTGTGGGGGCATTACGAGGCCAACCCGGCGCTCGTCCCTTCGGCCTACAACGCAGGCGAGGCGGCGTGCGACCGATGGCTTCGCCGCTCGGACGGGATGGCCCTCGACGAGTTCATCGATTCGATCCCGTACGATGAAACCCGGCGCTATACTCGGCGGGTCAATCAGACCTATGGCATCTACACCTGGCTCGAAACCGGGAATCTTCCGCCGCTCGCCGAGACGCTTCCCGACCGCTAGTGCCCTTGCGGCGTGGCTGCTCGCGTTGGGCGCCTGCGGCGACGACGGCCTCGAAGTCGGGGCCTATCGACTCACGATCCCGGAAGGCTGGTCCTCCAACTATCGGGTGGATGGTCCCGCCCGAGTCGCGACGCTCGTCTCGCCGGGGCACGAGCTGGCGTGCGAACTGACGGTGCTCTCCGATGGCCGAAGTTTTGGGGACGACGATTCCCGTGCCTGGGTCGGCGATGCCCGCCGGGTGTTTGGAGACCGGGGAGAGATCCGAACGGAGGTCGAACTCGGAGGGGCCACGCTCCAGGGCCGGACCCTCACCGGAGCCACCCCTCGCGCCCGCTGGGACCTGGCTGGGTCGGCGCCGGCCACCGTGGAGGCGGTGGCCGCCGGTCAAGGAGCCGAACTCGTGGGGTTGGTCATTGGCTACCGCGAGCCGAGGCCCGAGCTTCGACAAATATGTCTCAACGCGATCCGTCGCTAGCGGAAGCGGAGCTCGCACATCCCGTTGCTGCCGCACACCGCTTCCTCGGGCAGCTGGCAGGCAATGTCGGGGCACGGCGCGGTGGCGCATTCCCGGAGTTCGGGGACGCAACTCGCCGGGGCGGGCTGACCCATCGGGATCACGCAGGGTCGATCGTCGACCACCGAACGATGAAACGCCGCGTCACACCCGGGGCAGCACGAGTTTTCGACCCGGGCGATCATGCAGTCGGAGTCGTCCTCGCACGCGGGTACACAGCCGCCGGGGCCCTCGACTTCGCCGGGTCCACAGGTCGCCGTAGTGCGGCACTGACCCGCTTCGCAGACCGCGTCGGCGGGCGGTGCACAACCGATGGCGGGGCAGTCTCCACACATCTGCGGAGCGCAATCTCGGGGAAACGGGTCGGCGAACTGGACGATGCATCGTTCGGCTGCGGCCACGGATGCGGGAAACGCTTCTTCGCAGAACGCGCAGCACTCCGCGGCGTTGGTCGCGAGGACACAGTCGCTGTCTTGGCGACACTCCGGCTCGGGCCCTGGCGCACAGCGGCACAAGGGGCAGCCATCGCGGCCGACCTGGAGTTCGCAGTCGAGGGCGCACATGAGGAGAGGGCACTGGGAGGCATCCGTCCCGGAATCCGGGACGAGCGTACGATCTGCGGCCGCATCCTCGGAGGCTGCGGTGCGCGAGCTCGAGCATCCGGCGAGCATTCCGACGAGCATGAGGGCGCACCAGGCCCCGGAGAGGGGCTGAGAAATCACGAAAGGCTGGGTCATGGACTCGGATTATGCATCGGTCATACCAAGGACGAACGGCCGCCCCAATTCAGGAACGGCCGTTGCTCACTCACCAGTGGGGGGGAGTTGCGCTACTCGATTTCGTTGCCCCAGAGCCGGTAGCTCACGACGACTTCGGAGCCGAGCTCGGGACGGAACATCGTGCCGCGGAACACGATGCTGTTTGATGCGCCATCGTAGTCGAAGCCCTCGGCCCGCGACCGCGGAACTTCCCGCGCGTCCACCGCCACCTTGAGGGTGGAGCTGATCGGCACATTCGAGAGCACGAAGGTCGACGCGGCCCCGGCAACCGCTTCGACGACTCGATCCATCGCAACCGCGACCTCGGGGTCGGACGCGGTAGTGATCGGGATGAACGCGCCGCTGTTACCGAGAATGACGCACTTCGGAAGATCCTGGGTCGCCGGACAGGTCTGCCCGAAGTCCCGAATCAAGCCAAACGTCAGCACGTTTCGCATCGCGTAGAAGTCAGTGACGCTCGCGATGCGGGCGTTGCCATCGGCACCCCACCGGCCCGTGTCCCGGGAGAAGTATCGGCCGTCGTCGTTGGTGCCGGGCTCGTCGGTGACAAAGAATGCGACCGGCTGCGCGTCCGGGCGAAGCCGCCGGTCCGGGTTCATCTCTCCGGCGGCGACCCGTCGCTCGAACTCCTCGAGCACCACCACACCGGCCGCGACCGGCTCCTCCGTGTTGTTTCCGAGGTCGTAGGGCGCCTGGTTATCCCCCGGACCTGCGGAGCCGCGCGTCACCTGGAACTGGAGCTGCTGGGCGCCCATCGCGTCGGTGCCGTTGATGAAGGAGAAGCCCGGGGTGTCGAGGTTCACCATCGTTTGCGAGGCCTCGAACACGCCGACCCGGAAGTCGACACCGGCGTCGTTCAATCGGGTGAAGAACCGTTCGGCGACGCGGCCAAGCCGCTCCTGGTCGTCGTTCATCGAGCCGGAGACGTCGACCAGCCAGAGGAAGTCCGCCTGGGCGAGACGCTCTGCGACGAACTGGTTGCAAGCGAAGCCGAGCTGACGCCCGGCATCGGCCACGCCGGTGGCGTTCGTGAGGTCGCGAACCCGAATCGCCGTGTCGACGGTGTCGTCGTTGAACTCGGCCTCCGGCGCGATGGCCACGATCGTCTGGTACTTGCCCATCCCGTTGGTGAGCGTCGTGACCTCGAGGAAGAAGGTTCCCGAGGTCTGCCACATGGCGGTGCTTGCGGTCGGGGCGGTTCCCACAAGGGCGGTCACCACCTGGTCGCGGATCGCATCCGGGGTGGTCGACCGAACGATCCGGTAGAAGCTCGTCACCGCGTCGCGCATGTCGTGCGTGGTGAACGAGCGCCCGACGAGAATGCCGGTTGCGCCGGTCGCTCCGGAGATTTGCCCCTCGATTCGGTTGGCCGTCGTGGCCGCGTCGTCCGTCGATACGCCTTCGATGACGGTGGCCGCGACGCTCACCGACGGGTCATCGAGCATCAGGCCTGCGGTCATGTTGTCCATGGAGAGCACGGAGCGGGTCATGCCCCACGCCATGTCGTAGCCGAGCTGAACCGTCGCTCCGGTGGGGAGGGTGTCCACGTTGGGGACGGCGAGCTGGTCCGACCGGCAGATGGCGATCCCTTCCATGTTGTCGGGGGTGCCGTCGCCGTCACTGTCACCAAGCCGGGGATCGGTTTCGCCTCGGTTCGGGTCGATGGTGCCGTCGCCGTTCGGGTCTTCGAGCGCATCCGGAACGCCGTCGCCGTCCGAGTCGCTGGAGTTGGGGTCGAGACCTCGGCACACTTCACCCGCCATGCACTCGTCGTCGCTGGTGCAGCTGGGGAGCGGATCGCGCCGCTGCTGGGAGCTGTCCGATGCCACGCAGATCTTCGGGTAGTTGACTTCGACCCCGTCGCGGAGGCCGTCGCCATCCTGGTCGGGGTTGTTGGGGTCAAGCCCGAGCATGCACTCGACGTCGTTGTTGAGGAGATCGCGGTCGGTGTCGATGCCCTCCTCGCATCCAGCGCCGCCTTCGCCACCCTCGCGGGCGCCGCCATCGTCGTTGTCCTCCCCGCGACCTCGTCCTCCCGAGTCGGGCGAGCAAGCGAACGCTCCGGTCAAGAGTGCGAGTGCGACCACGAACCGCGCATGAGAAGCCCAACCCCGGTCGCTCGGGTCAAAGCTCGTACGCCACCACATCACCAAGGGATCAAGATGCCGAAAATTCGATTCGGCCGCCAGGAGGGATCGCAGATGTCGCACTTTTGTGCCGACCGATTGGTGCATCTCGCCGTTTTACGACAGCGCGGGAGGAAACTTCCTGAGACTGGTGCCTCGGATCATTCGTAGGTGAGTGCGCCGAAGGCGAAACCCGGGAGATCGGCCGGATTATTGTTGTCTCTGCCGACGGGTTCGGCACCGCTGTCGTTCCCAACGAATATGCAGCCGATGCCGCCGCCCGCTCCGCCTCCGTTGCCGCCGCTCGTCTCTCCATTGTCGCCGTTGGCGTTGCCGCCGCCCGCGCCGCGCCCTCCATCGCCGCTCGATGGTTCGCCGGGGCCGCCCTGCGCCCGATCTGCGGCCAATGAGCCGTCTTGCCCATTCTGCCCGTCGCCGACGCCGAACCGGGCGCCGCCCCCGCCTCCGCCCCCGGCGGCTCGGGCGAACCCGCCGCCTTCGAATGCGACGCTTGGCGCCTGAAGAAACACCGCTCCACCGCTGCCTCCGGCGCCTCCGGCCCCCCGGATCTGACCGCCCTGTCCGCCACCGCCCGAGACTTCGATCGCCCCACGAATCACGATCGAGATGTTGGAGATCAGCTGCACCGCGCCACCCCCTGCACCTCCGTCGCCGCCATCACGACTCCCGGAGCCGCCGCCGCTTCCCCCGCGAAGCGGCTCGACCGGCGACCGGATCGCTTCGCCCGCCGAACCGGCGATGGAGCCTCCCGGCGAACCTCCGCGGCCGCCGCTTCCGCACATGCCGCCGCCACCGCCGCCCGCGTCATAAAAGTCCTCGGGCTCTTCGAGACCATTGCCGCCCGGGGCGGGACCGCCTGCTGCGGCTTCTCCGAGGGCCGCAACTCCTCCACCGGGCCCGGGGCTGGGACCTACCGCGGCGGCGTCGATCGTGCCCCCGACCAAGATCGGCCCGAAGGACACGATGATCAACGGCTGGTCGCCAGTGAGACCCAGCTTGGCCCCCGCGTCGATCTGCACTTGCCTCGCGACGAGAACGCACGCGGTTTCGGTTGCGTCGAGCTGCGTGACGACCATCATCTTCCACGACTCGCCGGCGGGGGGAACGCAGGTGCTCGTGTTCAAGGTGACATCGGCGCTGACTCGAACACTGGGCGCGAGGGGCTCGAACAAGTTGCTCGACACATTCGTGGGGACGACTCGACGACAGCGGGTCGTATCGAAGCACCCTTGCGGGCATTCCCAACCTGCCCACGTCGTGTCGACCATGCAGAGCTCTTGCCGGTTGTCGCGGCATCGAAGCTCTCCCTCGGTGCACCCGCGGGTGGAATCTACCGTCGCGTCCGGGGGCGGCGGGTCGATCGAGCGGTCGGGCAATCCCGTGTCGCCCGAAGGACGGGAGTCGATGAGGGAGCGATCCAGCGAGGCATCCTGACCGGGAGAAGCGTCTCTGGAGAGACCCCCTCCCATCCGCTCGATCGAGCAGGCGAAGACCACCGGCAGCAGAATGAGAAAAGGGGCGGACCCGACCCGGGGACTCACCACTCAAGGATATGCCGATTCGCTGAGCGGAGGGAAATCGGGCTTCTTTGAGGCGTCTTGGGTGGAACGGTATTGGCGCTCCACTGCGCCAATCCTCTGTTTGGGCCGTAGGAAGTGCCGATCGCTCAGCTGGGTCTCGAAGCCGAAGGACCACCCGCATGGCACTTGGCGAGAGCTTTGGTTGCTGAAAGCGGGCGGGTGGCGATCTTCGGCTTGACACTCTGTTTCCGACTAGCTACCTCACTGGGCCCTCGCGGGACTAACTCAGTGGTAGAGTGCAACCTTGCCAAGGTTGAAGTCGTGGGTTCGAATCCCATGTCCCGCTCCACAGGTCGGCTGAACCGCCGGCCTTTTTTCCGTGACGTGGTCCACGGTCGCGCGTCTCCGGTCGAGGCCCGAAAGGGCCCCGACGTCGCCGCGTCGAAGCGAATCCCATGTCCCGCTCCGCTCTGTTGTGAAGGCGACTCGGCTGAACCGGCGGCCTTTTTCGCGTCGAAGCGAATCCCATGTCCCGCGCTTCTGTGAGGGCTGGAGCGCTCGGCACTTTCCGTCGGTTCCCTCCGCATTCGAGAGCCTAGTGTTTCCTCATCGACTAAGAGGCGTCCGCATGGGCGGAGGTTTATCGATAAATTGTAAGATTTTTTTTGGTGTTTGTTTCCTCTGAGGAAACGGTTTCTGCGGCACTTGGCTTGCTCGACCGAGACCTTCAACTACGGTGGATGTGTGTCCACGACGGTCGATGTGTTCCACTTTCTGAGCTACCGCGAGTTCCTTCGCAGCTATGTCACGCAGGCCAAAGCCGAGCGATCGTCGTTCTCCGTTCGTTGCGCGCCGGATTGGAGTCCGGTCGCCGAGTCATCTCACCCGCGTGATCAGCGGCGAACGCTCCCTCACGACCGCGATGACTCAGCGATATAGCCGCGCGCTCGGCCTTCATGGTGAGGAGGCGGAGTACTTTCGTGCGCTCGTGGACTTCAATGATGCGGGCTCGGCACTGGAGCGCGAAGAAGCGTACGAAGCGCTCCGGAGCTTTCGGCGATACCGCACGGTCCACAAGCTCGACGATCAACGAGCCGACTTCTTCGCCCACTGGTTCATGCCCGCGGTTCTGGAACTCGCCACCCGAAGCGACTTCGAGGCGCGTCCGGCGTGGGTGGCCAAGACGGTCCGGCCCTCCATCAGCACCAAGGAGGCGAAGCTGGCGCTCGATACCTTGGTCGGGCTTGGGCTTCTCCGCAAAGAACACGATCGGCTCTTGCCCGCGGATAAGACCATCTCGACCGGGGCGCAGACGGCCAGCGTCCACGTGGCTCGCTATCACCGAAACATGCTTCGGCGGGCCGAAGCGGCGATGGACCTCTTCGATGCAAGCGAACGCGACGTGACCGCGATCACGCTCTCGGTTCCGCGATCGGCGATGTCCGAGATCAAGTCGCGCCTTGCCGAGGTGCGGCGAGAGCTGCTGACACGGTACGAGGACGCCGAAAGCGAGCAGGTGGTTCAGGTCAACTTTCAGCTCTTTCCGCTGAGCGAGGTCAAGCCATGATCCGAGTCGGCGCACTGATGGTCCTGGCGTGCGGATGCACCGGGATCGAAGTCGGCAACCCACCGGTCCAGCCGGTCGGCCCGGTGAGCGATGACACCGGCGTTGATCCGGACCGGAGCGATGTCCGCCCCAACATGGCGACTGGAGCGATCCCGTACTTCCTCGATGTGCCCACCGGTGACGAGGTTCGCCGAGCCGCGCTTTCTCCCGTCGACTCCTCCAGAACCGAGCCGCAGCGCCTTGTTCCGCTCGAGGGCCAAATCACGTTTGCCGTCGACCTCGGACGGGTTCGTCTCCAGCTCGAGCGGTCCGATGGAAGACTCTCTCCGATCGATCTCGAGATCCGAGAGGACGGAACGACGCCCCTTGCGCCATCCACGCTGTTTGACTGTCTGGGCCTGCCCCGGTACGCCGGTTTTCGCGCTGGTCAGCTACCGGTCGAACTCGAAGCGGTCAACCGCTGTGCCGAAGCGCTGACGATTCGTCGTTGGGAACTCGTTCCCGCGGACACCGGGTTTGTTGTCGAACTCATCGATGACCGATGGGAGCTCGAACAGCCCCGACGGATAGTGGTTCGAGGTAGCCCTTCTTCCGACGCGGAAGCGTTGCTTCTCCTCGAGCTCGAGGGAAGCGGAGGGGCCGAGTTGCTGCCGATCACCCTGCACCAACTTCCCGACTGAGAGGCTCGGCAACCCTCGGAGCGGTGTTTGCCCCTCGCTGGGACAGGCGAGATGTGCGCTTTGCACGAACAAGAGACTAGGAGTGACCATGAATCGGAACGTACTGATTTCTTTGCTTTGCATCTTCTCGGCAGGATGCGTGGACGACATGCCCGACGAGACCGAAAGCACGCTGAGCAAGTCGGAGGCCCGCGTTCTTGGAGGCGAGTCGGACCATGCGGGCGATTTGTGTTCGCGCCATCGGTGGTACGACGATGGTGTGTGCGACGACTTCTGCCCACTTCCTGATCCGGACTGTACGTGCGACCAACCGGGGTTTATCTCGCATTCTTGCTTCACCACCGACGTGCTCACGTGCCCAGAAGGCTTCGACCCGTTTTCGGGGAGCTGTGGATGCGGATGCGCTCCCTCGCCGAACGATTGCCCGTCCCCGACGGACTTCATTGAACACAGTTGTTTCACGACCGATATCCTGGCCTGTCCAACGGGTTTCGAGCCGTTCGCGGATCCAGCATGCGGCTGCGGTTGCGTTCGCACGGAGACTCCCACTTGCCCTGCGTTGGAGGACTTCATGGAGCAGAGCTGCTTCACGACCGACGCTCGCGCTTGCCCCACCGGGTTCGAGCCGTACTCCGATCCTGCGTGCGGTTGCGGCTGCGTTCGGACGTCGACTCCGGAGTGCCCGGCGCCCGGCGACTTTCTCGAGCAGAGTTGCTTCACGACCGATGCTCAGTCATGCCCCGCGGGATTTGAGGCGTACGCCGATCCGGCATGTGGCTGCGGCTGCGTCCGGACCACCGCAGCAGCGTGTCCACCGTCGGAGGACTTCTTGGCGCACAGCTGTTTCACCACGGATGTTCTCGAATGCCCAGCCGGGTTTCAGCCGTTTGCCGACCCCGCGTGTGGCTGCGGCTGCGTCCGAGAATAGAGAGCCGAGGCTCGCTCCGCCGATCGCTTCGGCGGAGCGATATCGGGCTAGCGTCGAACCTCGATTTCCTCGATCGCACCCCGGCCCCAGATCGTCGGGTCGTACATGGCTTCCGCGGTGGCCGCCGGCCGAGTGAATCGTCCGGACCGGTTTGCGCGAACGAGATACTCGGCTTGGTGAGTGCCCTGGCGCAGGTGGTTAGCGAAGAACGATACCCGTTCGTCGTGAATCTCCTGCCAGCTCCAGTGGTACGATCGACGGGTCCGCTGGCTCGACGCGACCGTCGCGAGTCGCGTGTCGATGGGCTCGAACCCTGCGGGAATCCGATCCACGAGTGCGACCTGCTGGAGCGACGTATCGGTTCGCACGGTGAGCCGCACCCGAAGGAGCTGACCGACCTCCGGCGTTTCGACCGCCGCGCCGCTCTCCGCGTCGAAGAGCTCCCGGCGGACGTGAAAGCCCTCGGAGGCCGGCGCCTGGGCTTCGGCGGGGAGCGCGTAGCGGAGTCGGGCGGAATAGCGCGCTTCCTGTCTCCCCGTGGTCCGAAAGGTGAGGGCCACGGAGCTTCCGGGCGCGGGGAGTCGGTCGGCGCCAAGCGTGAGCTGGACCATTCGCTGGTCCCCACCGACGCTGTAGGTGCCCAAGGTTTGCCCCGCGATTTCGACGGTGACGCGGGTCGGACCCTCGTTTCGCTCGGCCGCCTGGGTGTAGGAGTGGAGCGCGATGAGCGCCCACAGATTGTTGTAGGTGGTGCCCCAGCTCCCGCCGGTGTTGCGCTGGCCGAGGATCCCCGCAACCAGCCGCTCCGCTTCATCGAGCCGATCGGCGGCGACGAGTGCCTGGACCGCGCTCGCGGTGGCCCGAAGGTCGGTGCCGTAGCGCATCACGCCGCCCTCGTTGGCTTCGTCGATCAAGGTGCCCCCGGCACGCTGGACCTGGGCCTGGGAGAGCGCCTGAAAGAGCGGTTCGTTGGACGCGGTGCCGCCTTCGAGGGCGTGGGCGAGAAGTCCCAGGCTAAAGCGACTGAGGGTTTGCGCTTCGCCGGCGAGGTTTGTGGCGAGACCCTGGTCATCGCGCTCCGCCTGCGCGAGCACGTAGGCGGCGAACGGCGCGGTCTCCTGGCTGCTGAACTGGCCGTGCATGTCGTCACCATGCCGCGCGTTCCGCTGGAGGTACCGCATCGCGTCCCGAAGTCGCCCCTCGGGAATGCTGTAGCCCTGATCTCTTGCGATCATGAGGCCCCAGAGGCCGTACGCGGTGAGAAAGCCCTCCGAGTTCGAGGTCGGCCAGAGGCCAAAGCCCCCGTCGCCGTTCTGGTGGCGAAGCACGTGGGCGATCGCGGCCTGCATTCGAGATCGGTGCTCTTCGGTGCGGAGCGAGTCTCCGCCGCTTCCATTCAGAAGGTCTTCGAGGAGCACCATGGGAATGAGCCCGCTCGTGGTCTGCTCGAGGCAGCCGTGCGGGTAGCGCTTGAGCGAGTCGAGGCCCGGTTCGATCGAAGCAAGCACGCCGGGCGACAAGGTGAGAAAGAGTTCCGCGGTTCCCGGCCGGGCGGCCTCCGGGATCGCGATCTGGGCGGTTGCGCTGCCGTCGATCTT
>JBCCZL010000123.1:0-19136 GCA_039187775.1 Myxococcota bacterium | reverse complement strand
GCAGGCTTTCCGTCCGCTTCCGCGCTTCGACTAGGATTTCTTCGATCTGCGCCTGTGCTGGCGCGAGGAATGCCCCCTGCGCGATGGCAACGGCTGCCCCTGAATAGAGTAAACTGCGAAGATCACGCGTCCCCCTGCCCCAGCTCGGCATCCGCGAAGTCGAGGTGCGCCTTCGCCATCTCAAGCGCCCGCGGCGCGCACTCGTAGGCGCCATTGCGCTCGGCCTGATTGACGATGTCGCGAATGCCGTCGATACGGCCCTGGAGCAACGAACCGCGAGAGCAGCCGCTCAACAGCAAGACAAGCAGGGCCACCGACGGCCAGCCTCGGCCAGACGCCCGCAACATCTAGCGACCCATTTCCCGAAGTCGACGCCGTGCGAGGTCTCGTGCTTTGTCCCCGTACTCTTCCGCGATTCCGGCAAAGCGAATCGCCTCTTGGTACGAAGCCTCCGACGCCTCTTCTCGCGCTTTACGCAGATGCGCTTCGGCGTAATAGAACTCGTAGGGCGCATGGCGAGCTGCATCGGCTTCCCGCGCCTGCTCGACCGCCCGCGCCGCCGGCGTGATGTGAACGGTATACAGCGCAGGTCCGCAGCCGACGATCACCGAGATCATCGCCGAGACGAGCGCAAGCACGAACACACGTTTCATCGACAAGCAGGACAGGGGGCTCCTCCTTCACCACCCGCAAAACCCGAATGTCCCCGAGATCGCGGGGAATTCGGGGTGGACGCTACCAGGCGCCCCGGATTCCGTCAACGCGTCTAGCAGGCTGTTGCAAAAGGCCCGTGGGTGGATCCAGCTTCGCGACGGTGCCGGTCGCGCGCGCGAGCCGACGAGGAATAACCGAGCTATTTTGAGGAGGCAGGCCGCAGGCCGGTCGCGGGTGCGAGCGGTGCCGTCCCGTGCTGGAGGCGCGTGCGGAGTTTTGCAAAAGCCTGCTGCTAGGCCTCGGGTTTTGTTCGGCGCCTATCGACGCCGCCCGCTCGCGTGGAGGCGATAGAGGAGGAAGATCAGACCGAGGAGCAGCAGCGACCCCATGGCGATGGTCCCCTGCAAGAGCGGCCCGGTCCCGAACTCGGTCAGTCCAAAACCACCTCGAAACTCTGCAAAACTCCCCACTTTGCTGAGCCGATCGGGAGCGATGAAAAGGACCACCGCCCCAGCGAGGAGCGCCACCCCAAGAAACACCGACGCCGCGATGTCACGCCCCCCTCGGACGAGCTGGGCGGCGAGGAAGAACCCTGCTGCACCGATCACTGCTTCAAACAAGAACCCTATCAAGGCGATCGCGGAGGGAATCCGTCGAACGTCGATCACATAAAGCAGGAACCAATCCCCATGAAAGATGTAGAAGTACGCGGAAACGGGCACCAGGAGGAGCATCGCGAACAGCGCGTACGCACCGAAGCTCCGGGTAAGGAGCGCCGGCCGGGGCGAGACTCGGAGCTCGGCTCGGCTCGCGAGCGCGGCTGCAACTCCGGAGGCAAACGCCAGGCATACAAGGGTGGGCAAGGGCACCGGGTTCCTCAGGCCGACTGTGGCCCGTGACCGCCAAAAAGTCTAGATTGTCAACGGTTCCGGGCCTCACAAACGGTGAGTTTTACCGAGTTAGGTCCACCGGATTCTCGTTCCGCGCCATCGTCATCGAGGCTCGGGTGAGAATGTCGACGTCGATGGCGACATCGAGCTCCCGACCGGTGACCGAGCCATGGCACGTTCCGCACAGCCCGTTGAACAACCCGCGAGGGAAGGACTGATTGATATTTTCGCCGGGGTAGAACTGCATTTCCTCTCGCTGCCGCATCACGCCGGTAAACAGATCGCCGTCGCTAAACATCATCGGGTTCCCATCGCCGTCGTTGAGCTGAATGACGACGGGGGTGCCCCCGGGAAGACGCATTCGAACCGACCCATCATCGTAGGCCTCCGCCGAACCGAGCGCGGTCAGGCTCTCGAAGTATTCGCCGAACATGTCCGTCATCGCTCCCGCTTCGGCAAAGGTCGTGGTCCCCGTCGGCGGCGGCAGCGACTCGAACACCGTAAGGCCCCTCACCCGATCATCGATCGAGCGGCCTACGCGAGTGTTGGCAAACATCAGCGTTCCCAGAAGCGGGAGATCTTGCACGTGCACGGTTGCGTTGCTCTCCCCCGGCTGAATGAACGTCGCACCGTTGGGCTCGTCACTTCGACTCTCCATGACCTCGTGGAAGATCTTTCCGTAGACCGCAACGCCCTCCACGTAGGCCTGCCCCGGACCGCCGCCGAGAACGGTGCGGGCCGTTCCGCTTCGCGGGTCGAGCTCGCACAGCGAATACGCGTAGCTCCCGGCGTTCATCGAGGTGGCCCCGGGGTCGCACGACGCAAGGATGCGGCCGTTGGGAAGCGGCGACGGCGACCGGAACACGCCCATCGTCCCGCCAAACGCCCCCGGGGTCGGGAAGTCGAGCGAGGAAAGGTAGAACCGGTCGTTGGGATCGCGATCGTCCTGGTCGGGGCCGATCGAGCGATTCACGATCGCGATCGTTCCCGCGCCATCGGTGGCGTCCAGCGGTGAGGCTACGAACGCGAAGTTCCGATCGGCGAGCTCGACGATCTCGGTCGCCGCCCGGAAGCCGACGCTCTGCCGCTGGGCGAAGAGGGGATGGTAATCTCCACCGTCCAGGAGCTGGCGCCGGCCCGCGAGCATGTGGAAATCCTGCTGGCGTTTCTCTGCGGTGAAGATCACGCGGCCATCGGCCATGAAACTTGGGCTCACTTCTTGGTTCAGCAGGAAGGTGAGCTGCCGGACCGCACCGTCTTCCAACACGTACAGGTTGGCGTTCGGCTGCATCCCCGCAGGCGTCCGAGTGGGACCGGAATACGAGTAGTCTCCGCCAACGTTCCCGCGGGTCGATGCGAAGACGAGCCGGTCGTCCGGAGCAAACGCCGGGTCGAAGTTGTGAACGAGGATTCCGTTCTCCATCGTTGCTCCGGTATTGGTGCCCGGGACCGCCTCGCAGCCGCTCCCGTCCGCGTTCATCCAGTAGAGCTGGAGCGGCTCGTTGGCACTCGCGCGGGCCGCGAACGCGATCCGCTGCCCGTCCCACGACGCTGCGGGATTCCGGATGTCTCCGCCCGCCGAAACCGGACAGCCGCCGAGCAGGCTGGTCGGCATGCCGAGCGTCAGGTCTCCGCTCACCGGATCGGTGGTTGCCGTGGCACTCACCAAGTCGGCGCCGCCGCGGAAGGTGTCAAAGTCGCGAACATCGCCGGTGCCCGAAGGACGGGAGATGAACACGACCTGGGGAACCGGCTCGGCAGTGATCTCACCGCGGGCGATCGCCTCCGTTCGTTCGATCTCGAGCCACCGCGCCATCACACAGTACGCGGGAACGGTATTGAGGTCGCCGTTGTCCGCGTCCACGCCCGCGCAATCCGCCGGAGTCGCCGGCTCGGCGAAGTCTTCAAACAGCGCACCGCCGCGATGGATGAGCCCATCCGCGCCGGTCACGAACTCATACGGCTGGAGGTTCTTCCCGATGATCCGGCTGTGGTTCGGATTCGGCGACTCGACCGACAGCATGAGTCGGCTGAGATGATAGTTCTGCTTCGTGGCGATCCTCGAAAACACGCCCTCGGCCCCGCCGCGAAGCCTGAGGTCGTGGCCCATCGCCGGCGAATGGCAGTTCAGGAACATGCAGCCCTTGCGCACGAGCGTGGGCTGAACTCGGTTTGCGAAGAACCGAAACCCCGGGTCCATGTTCTCTTCCTGGACCGCGGTGGGAACACGACTCACGAGGTCTTCGGCCCAGGCACGAATTGTCTGGTAGTCACCGTCCTCGGCGGAGGCAAAGACGTTGCCTCCCTCGTGAAAGGTACCCCCGCGGAACTGCGAGAGCGGTCGATTCAGAAGCTCGCTCTGACTCACCGAGCTGCTCAGGAACTCCACCGCCATGAAGTAGTTCCACTGAAGGTCTTCCTGGCTGTCGCCACAGGTGAGGTAGAGGTCGGCCTGCCGCGAACCATGGCAGTTGCTCCCCGCGCAGGTCTCGCGGAGGATGGGCTGCACCTCATTCTGAAAACGGCTGAACCCGAGATCATCCCCCGGCAGATTTGCGGGATCGAAGTCAAAGCGGCCCACCTCATAGCCACCGGTGAGGCAGATCCCGTTGCTTTGGGAAAGCTCCTCCGGTGGAATGCTCGTGCGGGTGAAGCCGTTGTCGATCCACTGCTTGAGGATGTTGTAGTTCCGCGCTTCGACTGCGGTGTTGGTGCCGCCCGCGTGTCGAATGTCCGTCGTGATCGGGACGAATCGGTTGTCCGGGTTCGTAGGATCCGGTGGGTCGAGCACTTCCACGGCGACATCGATGGGCTCGCCCGCCTTGAGCAGGAGTACGCCGACCGGGTACGGGCCGTAGGGCGAGAGCACGTCGGCGCGTCGCGCGAGCGCGTCGTAACTCGACAGATCCAGGTTGCCCGTTGCATCGCCATCGGGACTTGCAATGTGGCAACTCGCGGTGATCGAAACACAGCCAAAATCGAAAATCGGACCGATGCGCTCGTCATAAAACGACGACTGCGGGGGAAGCGGATCGTCGCAACCGGAGATGCCTCCTGCAGAGCCACCGACCGCAAGACCCAGCGCCAGCAGGCACAAACCAATACGACTACTGTGCATCATTCATCCTCGGCTCATTCTAACATTTGAACCTGTTTGAAAGAAGGCGGTGAGACGTTTCCGACCGAAGAAAACAAACCTCTTTCAACGCGAGCCACCGCGCGCATTCCCTCGGTTGAACACTGGGTATGGCATCGGAAAAAGGAAAGCCCCCGCTCCCAGGAGAGTAGGAGCAGGGGCGAGTTAAACCGACCTGTGAATCAGCGTGCGCGCATCTGGAGCGCCACGTCGATCGCCTGACGAACGTTGCGAACGGACTCAGTGACCTGAACCTCGTTGAGCGCGGTCCGTGCGACCTCGTTTCCGATCCTTCCAAGGGCCCATGCCGCGGCCTGCCGCACGCTGGCGACCGCGTCCCCGCGAAGAAGCATTCCAAGGGCCTCGCTAGCCATTCCCACCCGGTTACGTCCCAGGAGCAGCGCCGCCTCACGTCGGTTTTCAGCAGAGTCACTCGCGAGCACCGCGACCACATCGACATGTCGGTCGTAGAAGCGGTTTTCGCGAATGGCGTCGAGCGCGGCTCCAACCACCGTGGGGTCGGCGTCCTGGAGGCGCTCAGCGATCGGGGCGACTCCGTCCCGATGGTTGAGTTGGCCGAGCGCCCGAACCGCTTCGGCGCGAACTTGCGCCTCCGTGTCGTTGCTGGCCAGGTTGGCGATAACGTTGATGGTGTCGTTCGAGCGAAGTCGCCCGAGGACCTGGAGAGCCCGCGCCCGAAGGTCGGCGTCGGGGCTCTGGAGCTGGGTCACGAAGACCCGGCGCAGCATCGGCCGCTGGAGCCAGTTCCGGGTGAGCGACCACGCCATGGTGTCGACCACCTCACGGTCGCTGTGGGTGTTGATGAGCTCGATGCCGAGGCGAACCGCCTCCGGGTTCATCACCATTTCGTTGTACTCGCTGATCCGACGGAGGGCCGTCGCCGAGCCTCCCCCGTTCAGCAGCGCCTGGATGGCCGAGTTCTGGGCTTCGAAGCCCACGTTCTGGGTGCCCGGGGAGCACTCTCCCCGAGACCGGTCGTAGTCGTCGCTCTGGCAGAAGTCTTCCTGCTGGGCCACCGCGGTGGAGCTAAGGCCTAGGAAGAGGCCCACGATGCTAATGAGTGTTGCCTTTTTCATGTCCTAATCCTCAGTTGTCGTAGTCGCGGGGGCCTGCGCCACCCTGCTGTTCAATGTTCTCAAGCGAGTAGAACTGACCGCCAAAGTCCGCCATGCGGATGAGCATCATTCGCTCCTCGCGGGTGAGGGAAACGCCGACGTCCTCCGGGTGCGCCGGGCGGTCGAAGGCGAAGTCGGTCGGGTCGGTTGCGGACACCGCATTGACCGCAGCGATGAGCGCGCTTCGACGTGCGTTGTGCGCCGTGCCGAGCACCACCCACTCCGGTGGGACATCGCCGGTGGCAACCGTGTCGCCCATCATCGAACCTGGAAGGAGCAGGGTGACGTAGGACATTGGGTAGGCCACGACCTCGTCTTCGTAGGTCACTTCGAGGAGTTCGCCCGTAAGGCGGAGGTAGGGAATCTGCTGGGTGAACATCTCGCCGCTTTCCAGCGTGCTCTCGATCTCCCAGAACCGGTCCGCGAAGGGGTCGAGGTCCCCACCGTCATGACACTGGACGCATCGAGAGTCGAAGAGATCCTGAATGTTGTTGTGCGGGTTCTGGCTGGTGGTCGCGAACGCCCACGGAATGCCGGTCGCAGCGCCTGGCTCGAAGTTGAAGTCCTCGGGCGCGAGCTGCTGCGCGATCGTGGTGGTGCCGTTCCGCGGAAGAACGTCTTCGCTTCGACTCGCGTGGCAGCCACCGCAGGTGCGGGCCTCGCCGGGCATGCCGGTCATCCAGAGCCGCTGGTTCTGAATCGCCATGCCGTAGGTGTCGATCGTCTGCGCGTGAATCGGCTCGTAGGCGGGAACGAGAGCTCGCCAGGAGCCGTCCTCACGAACCGTCGCCACGCCGAGGAGCTCGGCGCCTTCTTCCATGGTGAGACCGAAGTCACGCACCGGACCCGCCTCACTCGAGAAGCCGCGAATCAGGTTCACGCCGACGGCCGCCTGCATCGCTTCGCTCACCGGGGTTCCGTCGAACTGGCCGCCGTTGACGTTGAAGGGGAGCGAGGTCTGGGTGACGTCGATCGAGCCCATCTCGGTCGGCGCGGTGATGTCATAGTCGCCGAGGAAGTCACCGCGAACCGGGGGAATATCTCGCGGGCCCACCGCCATTCCGAAGAGCTCAGAGAAGTCCGGGTCGTCGAAGAGAAGAACGCGTTCACGGGTTTCCGGGTCCCACACGTAGAGGCCAAAGTTCGGGTGGGTGTTGGTGGCTTCGGTTCGCTCGTTGACGTCGCCGTTGGCCCAGGACACGAGGAGGTTGTCGGTGCCGGGGAGGATTTGCGGCTGTCGGTAACGACCGACGTTCGCGGCCGGGCTGCCTTCACCGGTCGGAACCGCCGGGGTCAGATTGGTGAAGGACGCCTGCTGAACGTCGAGGCGACCAAGGTCCGAACTGGTGAGCGACCTTGCGTCCACCTCGATCAGAGCACCCGCGCGGTAGGTGCCTTCGCGGCTCGTTGCGACGGCGACGAAGCGGCCGGGGGCAAGCTCGACCGGCTGCACCGCACTGTTGAATCGCTTTCCGAACTCACCGAACACCGCGACCATCGAGGTGCAGTCGGGATTCATCGCGAAGAGCTTCATATCGTTTCGGTTGCCAAGGTGCTCCCAGTTCGAGAACAGGATTCGGCCATCGCTCATGAGCGAGGGGTCGGACCGGAACGAGAGGTTCTCGGTGCAGAGGCGGCGGTCCGCATCGCCCGCGGTGATCGACACCGTGCCCATCTGGCTCGGGCGGCCCCGCTCATACTCGTCGCGGCGTTGACCGAAGGGCCCGATAGCCTCCGTGGTGGTGAACGCAAGTCGGTCGCCCGGAAGCACCACCGGCTCCATGTCGTGCGCGTCACCAAAGGTGATCTGCCGGAAGGAGGAACCATCGACCGCGATCTCCCAGAGGTGGTAGTAGCGGTCTTCTTCGAGCACGGTCCCGTCAAGGTCGGTGAACCCTCGGTGCTGAAGGCCGGCGTAGATGAACTTGCCGTCGAAGGACGTGTCGATTCCCTCGATCCGCGCATCCGTGAAGCGCTCGGTGAGGTTGGTCAACGTGCCATCCGGCGACGGTGGGCTGAGGAGGAAGATGTTCCCTCCTGCGGCCTGGCCTCCGAAGTTGAACACGTTTCCGGCCCCGGCGGCCGAGCTTCCGTCCTCATTGCTGTGATTTACCGAAACAAAAACGATCGCCTCGACTCCCGGTAGGACCGAGTCTGCGGAGTCGCCTGAACAACCCACAGTTCCCACCGCCAGTACGAGAGCGATCGAAATGGCACTCTGCTTCATTCGTCGCCTCCCAAAACCTGGATGCACCCGCATCATGCCTCGAGGTGTGCAACAAGCGATCCACGGCCACTGAAATGGGCCAGGCCCATGAAATTGTTAACTAAAACCAATATCGTCGCCGTTTCGAGCAGCCGTTTCGGGGGGCTCGGCCCCCCGTAGCACCGATGTGGGTAGGGGGTCGCTCCCCCCAATGCCTGCCGTTGGAGACGACTCCTTCGAGTGGCGCTTCATCGTAACGCTCGACACCCAGGGCCGTATTCTTATGAACCCTCCGCCGAGGCCGATACGTCTCGATGGTGCCGCGAGGCCTCCGCTAGGCCATACTTCGTCCAGGTTCGTTCACCGACATGACCCGAAAGCTCTCTCCCCTCGTCGCCGTTGCCGCCATGGTCGTGGTGACCTTTGCGACCGCCACCGCCCAAGCCGACTGGCTTACCGACCTTGAGGCACCGTTTCGGGAGGCCCTAAATTCGGGCAACTACACTGTTGCCCTGGCATTCATTTTTGCCGCCGGCCTCGTGACTTCGTTGACCCCGTGTGTCTATCCGATGATCGCGATCACCGTCAGCGTGTTCGGGGCACGGGAAGCCAAGTCACGGGCTCAGGGGATGCTCCTTTCGACGGTGTTTGTGCTCGGGATCGCCGCGCTGTTTACGCCGTTGGGCGTGGTGTCAGCGCTCAGCGGCAACCTGTTCTCTTCGTGGCTCAACAATCCATGGGTGCTCGGGTTCCTCGCCGTGTTTTTCGTCGGCTTGTCGCTCTCGATGTTCGGAGCGTTCGAGCTGAACCTGCCGCCGGCTCTCCAGAACAAGCTCGCCCAGGCGGGAGGGGTGGGATACAAAGGCGCATTTGTGATGGGCCTGGTCAGCGGCCTCATCGCCGCTCCCTGCACCGGGCCGCCCCTCCTCGTGCTGCTCGGATACATCGGCACTTCGCAGGATGTGCTGTTCGGAGCGCTCGGGCTGTTCTTCTACTCGCTCGGCCTGGGCCTCCTGTTTTGGCTAGTCGGGACCTTCGCGGTCAACCTTCCCAAATCGGGGAAGTGGCTCGAGTGGGTGAAGAGCGTGTTCGGCGCGGTGATGATCATTATGGCCATTTACTACGTCAAAGATCTGCTCTGGTTTGGGCCGCCGCCAGAGCGGGAGCTCTGGCTCCTCGGCGTCGGCATCGGGCTCGCCATGGGCGGAGTGCTCATCGGAGGAATCCATCTCAGCTTTCATGGCTCCGATTGGTTGACGCGGGCTCGGAAGACTTCCGGCATCGCGATGATCGTGGTCGGTGTGACCGCTGGACTCTGGTACCTCCAAGGGCTGCCGCCAGGGGCCAAGATCGCGTGGCTCGACGACTATTCCGCCGCAAAGACGATGGCGGAAGATGAGGGGCGACCGCTCCTCATCGACTTCACGGCCTCCTGGTGTGGGGCCTGCGGCGAGCTCGACCGAGACACCTTCAGCGACCCGCGGGTGGTCGCAGCCTCGCTCGATGGCGATTTTGTCCCGGTAAAGATCGACCTCAGCCCCGACAAGGTCACCGACGCGAAGGAGGACCTGCTTCGTTCCTACGAACAACGTGGACTCCCCTTGGTGGTGCTTCACGACCGGTCCGGTGAGGAAGTCGCGCGCGTCACCGCGTTCATGGAACCGGACGACTTCTTGCAGCTTCTCGAGCGTGTTAACTAGATCGCGAAATCCCGACACAGGTTGGCTCATCCCAGGGAGCCGTCCGTCGATCCGCAACGCCACCACGCGCGCCAAGGTCCGACCCACCGCGTGGCTTGTGCTTGTGCTTTCGTGCGGCCTTCTCGGAGGCTGTGCTGACGACGCCGCGGTGGCCGATGCCGGCGTCGACGGGGCCGTGGATGGAACGGTCGATGGAAGTGTGGCGCAAGGACGGCTGGTGTTGGGCACCGGGGGGATCGACCAGTTCACCGAGGTGAACGAGAACGACACCGTTCTTCTGGCACGCGGATGCCAGGGCGGCCAGCACGTGTGGGTCGGACTTCGGGCGTTCGACCTCAACACCGCGCCGGCGCTGATTCAGATGGACGCCACGCGGGTCCGCGACGGGGAAATGCTCTCGGTACCGTTTCAGGTCCGTCTCACCTTCGATGAGGTGGCCGGTGAAACCTACACGGAGCTCACCGGGCTTCAGTTGATCATCCCGAGCCCGGACGAAGTGCTGAACGAAGACATGCGCATCTTTGTCCGATTGAGCGAGACCCGCGGCGACCAGATCGTTGACATTGAACGCAACGTCCGCATCGAATGGGGCCCCGAGGTCTGCGGCGAAAACGCGCCCGGCTGACGCCTCAAGGAATCGCGAGGCCTCACCGCAAGACGGTCGCTGAATGCGAAGGACCGTGGCGGCAAGCGACGGAACGCCCACGCGCGGTCACCACATCGATCGGGTGAATGTGGAAAAGCGAACGTGCGAGCGGTTCACGCGGATCCGTGAACGGGACGAGCTCAGGTGGAGAGCGAGGGCATGCCTTCGGCGCCGAGGTCGCCGAGCGTCTCTTCGGGCTTCGGAATCCACTCCTCGTCCGGGCCTTCTTCCGGCAGCTGGTAGGGCGTGCCGTCGTGGGCAAGGCGCTGATTCAGAATGAAGGTCCGGAAGATGTAGAGGAGCAGCGACTTCTGCTCGAGGTTCGGATGAATGTGAGGCCCGTACACCTCGCGATGCTTCTCAGGGCAGAGACTCCAGTGAAGCCCGGGAAGGTCATGATGAATCGAGTGGAAGCCATTGTTGTAGGTCCACCAGTTCACGAGCTTGCCGACGAAGTTTCGGGAGTGGTTGTAGCGTGACGTCTCGTCGCAGCCGTCGTGCTGCAGCAGGTTCATGGTGACGATGCCCCACTGCGCGTAGAGGTGGGGAATCAGCCAGAAGATGAGCGCCTTTCGCCAGTCGAGAATGAAAAGCCCGATCTGAAGGGTCCAAAAGGTGTAGAGCTCGATCCGAAACTGAGTGAACCATCGCGGCAAGCGCTTCTTCATGCGCTTGAAGTAGGCCTGCTCCCCTTTGACGATGCTTGCGCCGACGAGCAGCGGGAAGAAAAGGCCATTGAGCAAGTTCCAGCGGAAGCGGGCTTTCGTCGTCCGCATCACGTCCCGCCGGGTCTGCGTGTGCTTGTGGTGGCTTAGGTTGTGACCGGGGACGTACGAGCTCACTGGATGCCCGTAGGTCATGGTGAGCACCACCTGAAACACTTTGTTGTGCCACCGCTTCTTGAAGACCGGGCTATGCACCGCGTTGTGGGTTGCCACGGCTCCCATAAACGACAGCACCGCGGTAAACGCGATCACCGGAAGCAAGAGAAGCAGGTCCGTCGTCCAGAACCAGTCGTCCGGCACAAACAGCCAGAGGCCCAGGAAGAACGAAAAGTAGAGGCCCACGAAGAAAATCGTTCGGCGGTCGGCTTGGTAACGAAGCATCGGAGGTCCTTCGGCGGGCGAAAGATAGCGCCCGGCGGCCAATGTGCCACCGGCCGGATATGGGGGCGAATCTCTGCGGAGACCATTTGGGAGAGATCGCACAATGGGCTCCCGCGCGGGGTTTCTGCGATTCGGCCGCTGGACTAGGCTTCGCCGAGAAATCATCAGCGATTTCACGGCCTAGGCTCTTGGCAGGAAGCGCCTAGCCCCTCGGTCGAACGACACCAAAGGATCAGCGAATGAAGCTAGCGACACTCCGAACTGGCGGCCGGGACGGCACGTTGGTGGTCGTTTCTCGTGACGGTTCCCGCTTCGCGACCTGCGAGGGGATCGCGCCGACGCTCCAGCATGCTCTCGACCATTGGAATACGCTCGAGGAACCGCTCCGCGCCCGGGCCGCCGAGCTCGAGTCGGGCACCCTCGAAGGTTCCCCGCTCGAGGTCGGGGCACTCCATTCGCCGCTCCCCCGCGCCTACGAGTGGATCGATGGTTCGGCGTACATCAACCATATCGTGCTCGTTCGAAAAGCCCGCGGGGCGGAGCCGCCAGAGACCCTCGAAACCGATCCGTTGGTGTATCAGGGCGGATCCGGCGTCTTCCTTGCGCCGACGGATCCGATTCCGCTTCCCAATGTGGAGTGGGGCCTCGATTTCGAGGCGGAGATCTGCGTGGTCCTTGGCGACACTCCCCGTGGCGTGTCGAAGAGCGACGCGTTCGGACACGTCCGATTGCTCATGCTCTGCAACGACGTGACGCTTCGGAATCTGATTCCCGCCGAGCTCAAAAAGAACTTTGGGTTCTTCAACTCGAAGCCCGCCACCGCGTTTTCTCCGTTCGCGATCACTCCGGACGAGCTTGGCGACAGCCTGAAGGATGGCCGGGTTCATCGGCCGCTCCGAACGATGCTAAACGGCGAGCTCGCGGGCGACCCGCACGCGGGACCGGAGATGCACTTTTCGTTTTCCGACCTCATCGCGCACATCGCCAAGACGCGATCGTTCACGGCCGGCACGATCCTCGGAAGCGGCACTGTGTCGAACGAAGACACCGCGCGCGGCGTTTCTTGTCTGGCCGAGCGGCGAATGCGTGAAAAGATCGACGACGGCGAGTTCAAGACGCCGTTTCTCAGCCCCGGCGACCGAGTGCAGATCGAGATGCTCGATGACGCCGGGGCGAGCGTGTTCGGGACCATCGATCAGACGGTCGCGGAGGTCGATCGGTGAAACTCCATAGCTATTGGCGAAGTTCCTGTTCCTGGCGCGTCCGCATTGCCCTCGAGCTCAAAGCCCTGCCCTACGAACTCGTGCCGGTGAATCTGCTCGAGGGCGCGCAGCGGACCCCCGACTATCGC
The DNA here is from genome assembly GCA_039187775.1 of Myxococcota bacterium. GTDB lineage: Bacteria > Myxococcota_A > Polyangia > Polyangiales > JBCCZL01 > JBCCZL01. Next base: position 6,311 of record JBCCZL010000123.1, on the reverse strand, counting down.
GCGCGAAATCCGATGGGCCAGGTGCCCGCCCTCGAGGTCGAAGTCGACGGGGCAACCGTATCGCTCGCGCAAAGCCTTCCGATCATCCACTACCTCGACGAAGTGCATCCCACGCCTCCGCTCCTTCCCGAGCATCCCCTCGAGCGGCAACGCGCTCGGGCACTCGCCGAGATCATCAACTCGGGCATCCAGCCGCTTCAGAACCTCGCCGTCGGCCAGTACCTGAAGGCCCATCAGTCGGAGCTCGGGGTCCGAACCTGGTCTCGGCACTTTGTCGAAAAAGGATTCGTGGCCCTCGAGGCGGCGCTTCAGCCCACGGCAGGCACCTACTCGGTCGGTGACCAAGTCACCCTCCCCGACATCTGCCTCGTTCCGCAGGTGTACAATGCGCGGCGCTTCGAACTCGACCTCGCGCCCTTCCCCACCATCACGGCGATCGAAGCCAATCTCGCAAAACTCCCGGCATTCGAAGCCGCCCATCCCGATCGGCAGCCCGACGCCCCCCCCGGCTCATAAGGACAAGCACCATGGCCAAGCTGGAATCTCTCGGAATCAAGAAGCTCGAAGCGATCCACTATTACGTCCACGACCTGGAACGAAGTCGACGGTTCTACGTCGATCAGCTCGACTTCAACGAAGCTGCGCGGAGCTCCGCCGAACTCGAAGCTCGCGGCAATCAAACCTCGGCGGTGTTCGAGGCCGGGGACTGTCGCGTGATCTGTTCGTGCCCAACGGGCGAGGGCGGTCGCGCCGCGCGCTGGCTTCGCAAGCACCCAGACGGCGTCGGGAGCCTGGTCTTCGAAGTGAGCGACGTCGAAAAGACGTTTCGGCTCCTCGAAGCGCGCGGCGGAACGCCGATCGACGAGATCCAGTGGCACTCCGAGGGCGCGGATCGGTTCGGCACTTTTTCGATCACGACGCCATTCGGGAGCAGCACTTTCCGGTTCGTTCAGCGCGACGGCTTCTCGGCGCCGTTCCCCGAGGCCGAGGTCAGCGGCGAAAAGACGGGAACCAACCGGTTCGGCTTCGATCATTTCGACCACATCACGAGCAACTTCGAAACGATGTCGCCGGCGCTCCTCTGGCTCGAACACGTGTTCGGCTGCGAGAAGTACTGGGACATTGCGTTCCACACGAACGACGTGAGCACCGGGCGAGAGACCGGCTCGGGGCTGAAGAGCGTGGTCTACTGGGAGCCCGAGAGCGGCGCAAAATTCGCGAACAACGAGCCGCTTCGTCCGTTCTTTCGGAGCTCGCAGATCAATATCTTTGCCGAAGACATGCGCGGCGATGGCATCCAGCACGCCGCGATGGCGGTGACGGATATTCTGAGCGCGGTCCGCGGCCTTCGGGAGCGCGGCGTGAGCTTCTATCCGACGCCAAGCGCGTATTACGACATGCTGCCGAAGCGAATCGACGAGCTCGGCATCGGCTCGATCGACGAAGAGCTGTCGGTGCTTCGGGACCTTGAGATTCTCATCGACGGCAAAGGTGAGCGTTCCTACCTGCTTCAGATCTTTCTCCAGGACTCGGCGGGAACCCACAACGAGGCCGAGGCCGGACCGTTCTTCTTCGAAATCATCCAGCGAAAGGGCGACCGAGGCTTTGGCGGCGGAAACTTCCGAGCGCTCTTCGAAAGCATCGAGCGTCAGCAACGAGCCGAGGGGCGGATCTAGCAGGTAACCACCGATGCTTGACCGAATCGCCGTAGGGGAGATCCCCAAAAAACACCACGTTGTGCTTCGGGGAGAAGACGGCTCGCTCCGCCATGAGCTCTGCACCACGCGGCAGGGTTTCGATGGTGCGTACACCATCAGCTACCACCTGAATCGTCCGCACACCCATGCGGTTACGCCGGTGGACCACGGATCGAAAGCCCCCGCGGCAGCTCCGCGGCTTCCGCTTCAGAAGCGCCACTACAAGTCGCAGGATCTCGAGGCCCGGGGCGGGGCGCCGATCAACGCGAAGGTTCCGCTTCTGTTTAACGATGACCTCTGCATTTCCGTCCTCCGACCCGACGAAGAGGATCCCGTCTACGTCGTCAACGGCGACGGCGACGACCTCTACTTCGCGTACCAGGGCGGGGGCACGGTGCTCACCGCATTCGGCGAGCTCGCGTTCGACGAGCAGGACTACGTCTGCATTCCGAAAGGAGTGGTCCATCGCCTGATTCCGAAGGGTCCGTCGCATTGGCTTCACGTCGAATGCCAAGGTCTGTCGCTGCTCAAGCAGTGGCGGAACGCCACCGGACAGCTGCGGATGGACGCCCCGTACTGCCATCGTGACTTTCGGCGCCCGACCTTCTTGGGCCCGAAGGACGAGGGGATCCGCACCCTTGCGGTGAAGCGCGACCACGCAGTCACCGGCTACACGCTGGAGGAGTCGCCCTTCGATTGTGTGGGATGGGACGGCACGGTCTATCCGTGGGCGTTTCCGATCCTGAACTTTCAGCCGCGGGCGGGGCTCGTGCATCTTCCACCCGATTGGCACGGTACCTTCGGCGTGCGGGGCGCGCTCATTTGCAGCTTCGTGCCTCGGGTGGTCGACTTTCACCCGGAGGCGATTCCCTGCCCCTACCCTCATTCGTCGGTCGACTGCGATGAAATGCTCTTCTACGTGAGTGGAAACTTCACCTCTCGGCGCGGAGTCGGCCCGGGAAGCGTGAGCTTTCATCCCGCGGGCATTCCCCACGGCCCGCATCCCGGCGCCTACGAAGCGAGCGTGGGGACGACCCGGACCAACGAGCTGGCGGTAATGATCGACACCTTCAAGCCGCTCGTTCCCACCGCGGATGCGGTGGCGATCGAAGACCTCAACTACATGGCGTCGTTTCGCTAGCGCTCGTGACTCCAGCCGAGCGCTCGCGCGGCGTGGCGACGAAGAACGGTCGCTTCGGCGTCGGCAACTCCGGGAGGGACGTAGGTCGCGGCGCGAGGGTCGGCGCCGCTGAGCGCCCCGTGGAATGTCAACGCAGCGAGATGGCTTCCGAGGGGCGACGCGTGATGGAGATCCTCGTCATGGAGCACTAGCGTCTCTTCATCGAGGCAGGTCTCCCAAGCGTCGCCCACTGGAACCACGGTGGCTTGGATTTGCGCGGCGACCTCGTGGTAAGCGTTCCGGAGACGCTCGGTCATCGCTTTTGGCGATCCGCCGGACCACCCGGATCGGTAGACCTCGTGGGTCTCGGCTCGAGCCCAGGTTTGGTAGACGAACAGCTCAGCGCCGACTTCGGCACCGACCGCGGCAAGTCTTGAAAGAAACTCGTCGAAGCGGGCTCGGCTGTGAAGCGGCCCGGTGGAGTTGTCCTGAAGGACCAGGTTTTTGGGGCGGAGGGTCCGAATCTTTTCGGGCGTGCCGAGCTCTTTGAAGTGCAGCTCGACATTCGCCCCACCCTCCACCGACGTATGAACGACGAGCGGCGGCCCGAGAGCCGCCACTTGCTGAGGCATGTCGTTGTAGAAGGTGTAGCTGTTTCCGACGAACAGAACCGACGACATCAACCGGGGAGCTGCTTATCGACGAAGCTGCCAAGGCCCGGATAGACGTACCACTCGCCCTTGTTCGTCGCGAGGGCCCCAAGGATCGGGAAGATCATCGCGATGAAGAACCCAAAACCGCAGGTGATCATCGTGATCACCAGCGCACCGATCTGATAGATCAGCGCCTGCTTGGCCGCCTGCGCCACGAATGCCGACTTCTTTCCGACGATGCTCTCGTGGGCGTACATCAGGATGAGCGGACCGAAGATCGAGAGGACGAAGAAGCTCGCGTGGGCCAGCGTCGCCCAAAGCTTTTCTTCTTTGGTGAGCTCTCCACCGCCGCCACCGGCGAACGGCTGTTGGGCGAGGGCTGAACCCTGGGCCATCTGCTGCGGAGGGGGATTTGCTGCCGGGGGGGCACCGAAGCCGCCACCACCTGGCTGATTGGGATCGCCGTAACTCATCGGGCGCCATATTAACCATTCTCGGGGACAGGTCGAGGTTCTAGCGCCGGAAATCTCCAAGCCCAGAGGAATCACCGGACGCGGACATGTGGCTGGTTCCAGCAAACCGGAAGATTTCTAGCTAAAATGCGGCATGCGATTCTGTGGTTTGTTTCTGGTGGTCGGGCTCCTCGCCTGCGCCGAGGGTGGCACCGCCCCTCCGGCGGCGACCTCTCGCGTCACCGCCCCCAAGCAGCCGGTGGCCATTGCCGGGTCTCGTCGAGGCACAACCCCGCGATTTCGCGCGCAGGTCACCGTCGGTGTGCCCGCCACCCAGGAGACGCGCGAGACTTCCCGCTTCCGCGCCGGCATCGGGGTGGGGCCCTTCGTTCTTGGAGGCAGCCAATGAGAGTGGTCCTTATCCTTGGGTTGATGCTCGCCGCCTCTGTTGCCCAGGCACAGAGTGGGACCATTCCGGTCCAGGGTGTCCTTGAAGACCAAGCGGGGGCCGCGGTGAACGGCAACCTGATGGTCCGCTTCACGATCTATCAGGACCCCGCAGGCACCGTTTCCCTGTGGAGCGAAGAACAGGGTGTCGGGTTTACCGAAGGACAGTTCACCGCGTATCTCGGCGAGGTCGAAACCCTCGACCTCCAGCTCTTTCAAGAGAATCCCCAGACCTATCTCGGCATCGCGTTCGACGGCGACGTCGAAATGCCGCTGATCGAACTCGGCAACGTTCCCTACGCCGCATACGCGGCGTTCAGCGGCGACGCAGCCTCCGTTGGGGGAATCGCGCCGGCGGACCTCAATCCTCTTGGAGGCCTCTCGTGCATGGAAGGCCAGGTTGCGGCCTGGGACGGAACCGGATGGACCTGCGGTGCAGGAAGCCCACTTGGGGGCCTCTCGTGCAATATGGGCCAGGTCGCACAGTGGAGCGGCACCGGATGGACCTGTGCCGACCTCGCCACGAGCTTCACCGCATTGAGCGACGTCCCGCCAGGACTGAGCGCCCTCGGGGGGCTCTCCTGCGCCAACGGACAAACCGCCGAATGGCAGGGCGGCACGTGGACCTGCGGTACCGGCGCGAGCTATTCCGGCAACGCACCGATTTCAGTGGTTGGAAACACCATCTCGCTGACCCCCATCGATGACAGCGACATCTCCGGCGGCGCCGGCATCAACCCGCTCAAGATCTTGGGAACCGCCGCGACCCTCACCGGCGACCAGAGCTTCGACACCGGCACCCTGTACATTGACGCGGCAGCCAACGAAGTCGGCATCGGCACCACCGCTCCCCAGGCGCGCCTCGACGTTCGCGGCGGCATCCAAACCGACGGACCGATCCAATACCGAACCCCGCAGGCCCGTACCCTCAACCTCGCGAGCCCGGTATTCGTCACCAACTCCGACAGCGATGACGACTTCCTCACGCGCGCCTCGAGCGGCTACATGTACATGGGCGGCGGCGTTACGCCTTATGGCGCTCAGGCGAGCGCGCCGGTGCACCTCCCGGCGGGCGCCACGCTGAACTCCATGACCTGCTACGTCTACGACTCCAACACCAGCGAGAATCTCTCGGGCACCGCCATTCTTTATTCGCGCGCACCGACCACCACGTTCGCAAGCTCGAAGCTCTCCACCAGCCTCGCGACCAGCGGCAACTCGTCGAGCGTCACGAGCGTCAGCGACACCACGGTCAGCGGGAGTGCCACGGTGAACGCCACCGACACACTCCACCTCTATGTCAGCCTGAGCACCAGCGTCACCGGCACATCACTCCGCTTCTACGGATGCAGCATCGACTACCGAGTCAACGGACTCTGAGGAGTTGCCGGAACCCCGGGAATCGGACATAACCCTTGTCCTACCCGGCCCAGCCCCCGTAGCTCAGCTGGATAGAGCAGCGGCTTCCTAAGCCGAAGGTCACACGTTCGAATCGTGTCGGGGGTGCCAGTTGAACGGCTCTACTCTCGGAGCGACGTCCCGATAGTTCGGGCAAAGGCCGAACGCTTGAATCAGTGATATGGGTGTGGACTTCCAGGTGTCGTCGATTCGCCGTCGCACATTGGCGGCGACCCGAAGTGCCTGCGGACGGCCCCACGACCACCAGCCGTGTAGCTTGCTGCGCTTCTTTTCTGGAGCCCCGAGTCGGTGCAAGTCCGACTCGTGCTGCCCGGTGGCCGGCTCGTCGACTACCCGAACGGGGCCGATCTGCCGGCGCTCGATATCGAGCAGGCGTTCGCAGCAAGCCCTCGCGGCCTGCGGATCCTGCTGGGTGTGCCTGCGTACGACGAGTCGAGGTCGTCGCAGTGCACGGTCACCACGTGGCTGAGGCCCGTGATGAGTACGGCAGCGGCCATGTCGAAGTGGGCTTCGAGGTGATGGG
>JBCCZL010000122.1:0-19191 GCA_039187775.1 Myxococcota bacterium | reverse complement strand
GAAACTGTTAAGAAATTAAACTGGGCGCCAGATATTATCCATGTACGAACGGCGTGATCAACCCATAGCGGGTGCCGAGGTCCGCGATCTCTTCTCGGCTTGCGCGTTGAAGGAGGAGTTCGCGAAGACGTTCCGAAGCCCAGCGAAGACGAAGGTCGGTCGCGCTCGCAGCGTCTCCCGTTGTCACCGAGATCGTCGTTTCAAACGGCTCCCCAAGAAGCTCCCCCCGAACCGTGACCTCGCTTGGAATGCTCCCCTGAATCCGGCCGCTGACCGGCAACACCTCCCCGAGGACCACGTCCACCGGCCGCCGAGGAAAGACGTGGTCCACTCCCGTTCCCACATCGACGGTCACCCGCTGGGCAAGCGGCCGGCCGGCATGGGCAAGCACGTCGAGGGCAGCGCCCGCGGCCGCCGAGCGCTCCTGGACTCGAAGGGCGAGGCCGCCCCCCGCGGTTAGCGCGGAAAGGAGCTCGAGATTCGCGTCATCGCCGACGCCGACCGCGTAGAGTCGGGCAGGGTTTGGCAGCCGGGCAAAGTGATCGAGGAGCCCTTCCGCGCCAAGCTCGCCGACGGTTGGTGCGCCGTCGCCCACATACACCACCGCGCCTCGGCGGGATGGATCGAGGAGGCCGGCCGCCGCGCCGAGGGCGGCCCCAAGGTCCGTCGCCCCGCCACCTGGAGCGCGAGCCAAACCATAGAGCAGTTCGCTCAGCCGTTCGTCGCTCGTCGGCCCGAGCGCCGGACCGCCTGCTTCGAGGCTCCGAATGGTGAGGTCGCTCGTGACCACCGCGATCCGATCGTCTTCGCCGAGGTGCGAGGCGAGGGCCTCCACCACGGTGCTCCCGAGTTCGAGATGCGATCGGTCGGTGCCGGCAGACACGTCGGTCACCACGACGATGTCGATGCCGGCGGGAAGCTCCTCGACTCCGAGGAGTGTCTCGGTCAGTCGGAGAGGCAGGTACCAGTAGTCGTTTTCATCGGCCTCCGCGGGAACCGCGCGTGCGTTGGGATCTCGGAGCGGCGGTGAATGGGCGGCGGTCCAGGCCCGTTGGAGTGGCGCTCCCGATTCGATGAGCTCGAGCCACAGGTCCGCGGTGGGTCGAAAGTCGCTCCGTCGAACTCGAACTTGCCCCGGGGTGACCTCGGCCTCCATGCCCACCCGAAGCTGATGGGTGCGGGCCTCGCCGAGGTCGGCCTGAAAGGAAAACTCCTGCACCACCACCGATGCACTCCCGAGCGGGTAGCGGTAGCGGCGCGTGCCGCGGTCCGTCGAGTTCAACCACTCGGCGTAGCGGACGACGATCCGTCGGGTTTCGCCTGCACCGATCGGGTAGATCCGAGCGCGATAGGCCCCTGGCGCATCCCATTCGAGAAGGGCAGGGTCATCGGTCGAACCGCGATACACCTGCTGTTCGTACGCCTGACGGGCCTGCGCCTTCTCGCGGAGATACCCGTCGACGAGCTGTCCGTTCCGGTCCACGGCGAAGCGCTGGAGCACCGCGGTTCGGGGTACTGAAAGGCGATAGCGGCCTTCGACGGTCTCGCTCGCGGGGTTGAAGAACACCTGGTCGACCTCGGTGATCGCGAGGTCGCCCACCACCCGGAGCCGAACATCGAGGCGCCGGATGACGAGAGGCCAGTGTGCGCGCCCGGGCTCGCCGGGAACCCTTGCTTCGAGCACTCCGACACCGCGGCTGCGTGTCGCTCGGCCACCGGCTCGGGCCAGTCCTCCGGTCCAGTCCGACCAGAGGATCGCGTCTTCTATCCGGGCTTCGCCTTCGCCGAGGAGCACGCGCTGACCCGCCGCGGCGGTTCCACTCACCTCACCCAGTCGGTATGCCGCTTCGCCGCTCACCACATACACCTCGAGGGTGTCGCCCCGGAGCCGTGCGGAGAGCGACCCGCCGAGCGTGCGGACGGATGCGTCCTCGGTGGCGACCGTCGCTGCGCCGCGCTGAGCGTCGAGAAACACCCGTCCGCCGGTGAGCGCAATGTGCCGTTCATCGGGGTTGGACACGCTCACGCTGCTTCCGCCATCGACGAGGAGCGCGGGGCCCCAATCGAGCTGCACGCGGGCGAGTCCACCGGCGCCGGTGGTGATGTCGGTTCCAGGGCTTGCCCGGCCGAGATCTCCGAGTGGCTCGTCTCCGAGCTGGAGATCGCCTCGAACCCAATGCACCGTCGCCACGGTGCGGGGAAGTTCGTCGGAGTCTGGATCTCCACAACCGGCCAGCAGTACCGCAAGGAAGATTGCTTTCATGGGCCGCCCCTCCCAGAGCGCTCCGACACTACACCACCGGCACTTTCCGAATTGCACGCTTTCTTGCCCGCCTTTTAGGTACGTCACGCCCGCCGCAACGCTCCCCTATGGGGGCAGACCCAGATTTCCGTGGCGCCCTTGGCGAATCGGGTGTTTTTTAGCTCTGGAGCCGCCGGAGGAGCTCCGCCGCATCGATCCAGGCGAGATCGCTCGGGTCGAGAATCCCCTGGAGGTTTTCTCGATCGATGTCGGCGACGCACACCATGCCCGTCCGGAATCCGGCGATCGACGTCCCCGTCGCCTGCGATGCCATCGCGCGGATCAGCGGCTCGTGACCGACCAACATCACCCGCTTGGCGTCGGGTGCCTCTTCGAGCGCTCCCAAGGCGAGGGCAGTGGTGCCACCGGCGAGAGGCGGCCATACGCGGATCTCGCCGGCGTAGCCCGTAGCCCCGGCAAGAAGTTCGGCGGTCTGCACTGCGCGCACGAGCGGACTCGAGAAGATCCGCTCGGGCACGTGCCCCGCGTCCTTGAGGGCCGCCCCCACACGTTCCACGGTGACTCGTCCTTCCATCGTCAGCCAGCGGTCTCGGTCGCTTCCCGCGAGATAGGGGTCGACCGCTTGACCGTGCCGTACGAAGAGCGCCTTCATCGCCGCGGGTGTATCACAAACTGCGCGCTCGGGGTCAGCTCGTTCTTGAACCGCTCTTTCGTGCACGACGAAAGAAGGTCGGCGGTTCGGCGGCCGCGCCCCAGACGGCGCCGGACACGAGCTTGACGCCAAGGCGACCGAGAACTTCGAGCGCGTCGGCCTCGACCACTTCCGAGACGACCAGGTCGACCCCGAGACCCGCGGCGATCGCCTGCATGCCGCGAACGAATCCGTCGTGGGCCGAGAGCACCCCAAGGCGCTCCGGCTGGGGAGCGATGAACGCGTTGACGGGAAGACGAGCGAGCTCGCCGAGGTCCAGCGGCGCCACCCCGAACTCCCGGAGGGCGGTTCGGCTTCCGACGTCTCGGAGCCGGTCGATGGCCGCCCGGTATTCCTTTGCGTCGAGCTCCCGTCGGGGGGCCACCGCGAACTCGAGGAGGCCCGGGGGAGCCGCGTAGCATTCGAGGAGCGAGGTGATCGATTGACCGATGTCGGCCCGAGTGCCGTACCGCTCGGACACCGGAACGGACACCACGAACCCGTGGCGTCGCGCGACCGAGCTCGCGGCGTAGCGAATGGCGGAGTGAACCATCCAGTCCTCCACCCGGTCGCGGATCGGTCCTTCGACCTTCGAAGGGTCGAGGGGCGAGAGCTCGGCGAACGGATGCTCCCAGCAGGGGACGGTTTCGGCGACGACATGGCGGCGATCGCCGAGCCGCACCCGAGGTCGAAACCGAATCGACGTTCCGCCTTGGTCGAGCGCGCAGGCGACGGCACCCGAGGGATCGGGCAGGGTGATGTCGCGGATCACGACCAGCGAGAAACCCGCCTGGGGACTCGCGTGCACCTGGAACTCCCGAACTTCTTCGTCATCCACGGCGGTGTAGAAGCGGCGCGTGGGAAGATTGCTCTCGAGGGCTTCTCGCACTGCAGCGCCGGCGTGGCGAGCGGCGAGCGGGGACAGCAGCTCTTCGAGATTCGCACACACGCTCCGCACCCCATCCGCGGGCGGAGCCGAGGATCGCACCTCGAGGGGTTCGGTTCGCACCACCTTCGAAAGGGCACCCATCGCCGACTCGAGGAGCATCGATTCGAGGTCGTGGCCGTCATCCAGGTCATCGACCTCCCCATCCACGCGGACCTGATCGCAGCGAAGGTCCGGTCGCACCCTCAGAATGACATCGGGAACGCGATGCGCGAGCACCGCCGGGGGCGGCGGGCAGCCAAACGTGGCGCGGTCCATCATGGGGGAGCTCTCGATCGCAATCGGCGCTTTGCGAGGCTTTTTGACCGGGGCGCGCGCGAATCTGGCGGTCGGTTCGAACTTCGGGCGGTTCAAAGTCGAAATTTGCGTTGCCGGAGTTCGGACGATGCACCCAGGATCGGCCATCGTCTCTCGGAGCCAGTCAGCTTTTGTCGCCATTGCCGTGGTCTTCTCGCCCGTCCAGGGGGTCGACGCGCAGGTCCCGGTGATCGAGCCCGGGCGAGAAGCCGAGGTCGTTGACCTGTTCGCCCCCTTCGAACTCGGCGGTGAACTCGGTGGAGGGTTTCGGCTCATGAACCTCCGCATCGACCGCTCCACGATCGAGGCAGAAGCGGTCGGTCCCGAGGACGAGGCTGCGGTGCTAGTGCTCGAGCCCCGCGACCTCGGCACCGCGCCGAACGGTCAAACGCCAAGCTTCGATTATCGGTTTCAGGCTGAAGGTGAGGGGGCTCGCGCGGCGCTCGAGCGACTCGCGGCCGCGGTCCGCGAAAACGATCGCGGCGCCTTCTACAAGATCTCGGCGCGGCCCGATGAGGAGGCTGACTATCAATACCTCGAGGCGGCGTGGCTCTTTGACGGCATCCTCCTCTGTCTCCTCGCGTTCGTTTTTCTCGCGGTGCTCACGGTCCGGGCGATGCGACCGCTTATGCCACTTGAACGATGGCTGCTGGTTGCCATTGTGCTCTTTGGCGGCGTGCTTCGGGCGGCGGTGGCGCCCCGAACGGTGCTGGGTGCGTGGTCTTACAGTCGGACGACGGATCTTCAACGGTCGATCTGGCACAGCCCAACGCTCGCGGCTCTCAACGAGTGGCTCGGTGGCGAGTGGGCCGAGTTCGACGTGATGTTCAATACCACGCTGGTGTTTGCCGTGCTGACGCCGGTAGCGATCTTCGTGCACACTCGGGCGCTCTTTCGCGACCATCGGGCCGCGCTGATCGCGGCGCTGATCATCGCGATCCTGCCTCACCACATCCGATTCTCGCAGAGCGAAGTCGCCTTTGTGCCCTCTCTCGTGCTCTCGTCGCTTTCGTTTGCGCTAGTGCACACAGGCCTCAAAGAGCGTGGACTGGTGCGCGTCGCCGCGCTCCTGGCGGTCCCGGTCGCCCTCGTGGCGACGTTCTCCGCGCGGCCTCTCAATATTCTGTTTGGAGCGCTGTTCGTTGCCGTGGTGTGGCTCTTTCCTGGTTCGAGCTCTCGTCGGGCGCGCCTTGGGATCAGTGGGCTGATCGGAGGAGTGACGCTCCTGTTCTTCGTGTTTGATCACTACGGCGACTACGGGGGTCAGGTGTCGGATGGTCTTCGACCGGGGCTCCTGGTGAGCGCGGTGGAGGCGTTCTTTTCGGTCGGCGGGAACACCGCGATCCATCCTTGGATTACGCCGCCGGGCCTGCTCCTCGCCGCCCTGGCCGGCGTCGTCGTGGCCCTCCGCGGCCGTGAGCGACGCCTCGGCCTCTTTCTCATCGGGTGGTGGCTCCTGTTCTTCATCACCCACGCGTATGTGCTCCCCGACTCACCGGCCATGCAGGCCCGCTACCACCTTCATCTCGTGGTGCCCTTGGTCATGCTCGCGGCGATCGGCATTCGCGAGCTCATTGTCCGACGACCGAAGTGGTCGCTCTTGCTGGCGGTGTACCTCGGGCTCTCACCGCTGGTTCATCTCGACTTCATCACCGAGTCCGCGCTCAACGAGGTTCAGGAGCATCGCTTTCTTAGCGCCGAACTGCCCAAGATCCCGGAGGACTGCGAGGTGCTCGAGTTTGCCGGCACCCAAGACATCGACGCGCGCTTTCACCGCCTCGGCACCCGGCTCGACGGGGGAGCGGTCACGCGACGGTTCTCCGTGCAGCCCATCGATCCCGACGACGAAAGCGACCGGATTCGTCCGCGCGCCAGCGCGCTCCTCCGCGAGCCCTCGGGATGCCTCGTGTTCTACCAGGGCCTTCCGTGCTTTGGTCGAAATCCTGCGGGAGGAATTCACCCGGCCTGTGAGACGGTGCTCTCGAGCGCACCGCTTGATCTCCTCGCCGAGCGGCGGTTCGAGAGTCGGTTCTACGACAAGAACATGGCGCTCAACCTGCCCAACGGCGCCGAGGTTCACCTCGCGCTCTATCGGGTTAGGCCGCGGCGTCCTTCGGACTGAGCGTCGGCTCTTCGTTGCCCTTGGCGAGCGGACGGGCCTGGGCGACCCGGGAGAGGAGCTCGCGCTCGGTCTCCCAGCGATCCGCGGCATGCGGTGCAAGAGCTCGGGCAAAGGCGCGGGCGCTCGGGAATCGGTGCCGTGCGTCCCGGGCCATCGCTCGCGCGATCACCGCGTCGAGCTGCCGATCCACCTGCGGGGCGAGGAGCGCAACTCGAGGTGGGTCCTCGCGGATGATCCGGCGGAGGAGCGATGCCACGTTTCGAGCGGTGAACGGCGCTCGCCCGGTGAGGCACTCAAACATCACCACGCCGAGCCCGTACACATCGGCGCGGGCGTCGACGTCGGGGTTGCCCGTGGCCTGCTCCGGGGACACGTAGGTGGGCGTTCCGAATACGCGGCCCCGCTCGCGGTCTCGCTCCTCGAGCGGAGCCGTGTCGGCGGCGCACACCCCGAAATCGAGGAGCACTACCTCCAGAGCCCCTCGGCCGTTTTGCTGAAGGAGCACGTGCTCTGGCTTCACATCTCGGTGGACATAACCTTTGCCGTGAACCGAGTGGAGGATTGCGGCGACGCGCATCGCGATGGCCGCGACCTCTTGCGGTGGCAGTACGCCTTCTCGAAGAAGAAGACGATTGAGCGCGAGGCCATAAACGCGCTCCATCACGATGAACGGTGAGCCATCGCTCAGGGTTCCTTCGTCGATCACCGGCACGACGCCGGGGTGGGGCACGGTGTACGCGACCTCGGCCTCTCGTCGGAGCCGACGCCGAAGATCGGCATTGTCGACGAAGATGGGTCGCATGGTTTTGACCACGACATGCCGTTCCGGTCCCTCGGCGTCGAGCCGGGTCGCCGCGAAAACAACGCCGGTTCCCCCAACTCCGATGCATTGGTCGACGCGGTACTGCCCTTCGAGGATCTGCCCCCTCAGCTCCGCTCGCTCTTTTGTACGCATGGTCGCGGCCTCCGAAGCTGACCTTCGGGGGACGCGATGGATCGGTCAAAAAACCTGCAGCCGGTGACTTCCGTCGAGCGCCCGCTTCGGGCGTTCGGAGTCGATCGCGCCGCTCAGCGGGCGGGCTGAATGCCCATCCGCTGAAGCCGCGTTCGGTACCGGTCGGCCCGGCGATCGGTGGGGAAGCGACGAAGGAAGTCCTGCATGACGGGCACCGCCTGGCCACCTCTTCCCTTGGCGGAGTAGGCGGAGATGAGCGCGGCCATCTCGGTCGCGTAGCGAGCTCGGCCCTCGAGTCGATTGATCACGCACTGGTGAGGGTCGTCTTCCGATTCGCACGCGGCGAGCGTGCCTCGGCCGCCCGCCGCCTGGAGCATGCCCGCCTGCACGGTGCCGCCGCCCTCCGCTTCCTCGGCGACCATCGCGGTAGCCGTCTCTTCCGCATCGTCGGCGGCTTCCTCGGAATCGTTGGTAGCTTCGTTTGCGGCCTCGGTCGCCTCTTCGGCGGCTTCTTCGGCCGCGGCCTCCGCTGCTTCGCCAGCTTCTTCGGCCGTCTCGGCGGCTTCGTTCGCCGCGGCGGCACCCGCCTGGGCAGCCTGGTTCGCCGCTTCCACCGCGGCTGCGGCCTGCGCCTGCGCGGCTTCGACCGCCGCAGCGTTGGCTTCCTCGGCCGCCGCCTGGAGCTCCTCCACCTGCTCCATCGCCTCTTCTGTGCTTTCCGGAGGATTGGCGGTTTCCGGAGTTTCTTCTTCTTCCTCGCCGCCGAGCATCCCGGAGATGCTGTCGCAGGCGGATAGGCCGAAGAGAAGTGCGAGGGACGAGAAGAGGGAGATCAGACGGGCCATAGCGAAAGCATGGGCGACGAAAGAGCCGTCTCGCAACCGCTAAAACTCTCTGAGCCGCCCGGAAATCGGACAACTTGCGCCGAACGCTCAGGTTTTTTCTCGCCGAGACGCAAATCAGACCGCGTCGTGCCGAAAAGGAGGACGGTACTTGGTTTGGTCGTCACTCAACGCCCGGAGGGCACATGAACACCCGCTCGTCTTGCGTCATCTTAACCCTGACTACGGCTCTTTCGGCCGTCGCCCCATCGGTCGCCCACGCGCAGTCCGACCCCCTGGGGCCGTCGGTTGCGGCCCCTGCCGATGCCGTCGCCGATGCGGCTCGAGTGCAAGCCCGGAGGCTGCTTGCCGAAGCGCAGGTGCACGAACAGGAGGGCCGGTTTGGCCTCGCCGCCGAGCGTTATTTCGAGATGCACCAAGTGATGCTTCGGGCGGCGCTCGAACGCGCGTCGATCGCGCTTTATAGCGCGGGCATCGCCCTCGAGCAGATCCCGGGTCGGGAAGTGGATGCCCGGAATGCGCTTCAGCAGTTTCTCGATGCGTCGACGACCCTGACCGAGGATCCGCAGGTGCGCGACTGGCGTTCGGATGCCCTCGAACACGTGGCCGAGCTGAATGCGCGACTTGGACCGCCCCCGGCGTCGACTCAAGTCGCCGAAGTGTCCGAACACCTCGACCGATCGGAGGGGGCCGAACCTGTCGAAGGCGGCGTGTCTCCGGTGGGTCCGATCGTCCTGGCGATCGGCGGGGCCGCTCTGATCGCGGGCTCCGTGGTGGGAATCGTAGCGCTCGGCAAGACTCGAGACTTCGAGGACGCGTGCGGCGACCTCGCCCAATGCCCGGTGGCACTCCGCCCGCTCTACGACGAGGCGCAGGCTTACCGGCTCGCCACCGACGTATTGCTCGGAACCGGCCTCGCGATCACTGCGACCGGGCTTCTCCTGGCTCTGTTCGTGAGCCATAGTCATACGGGGGGACCAAGTGTTGCGGTTTCCTGTGACGCCTCGTTTTGTGGAGCAACGGTTTCAGGAGACATTGGGTTATGACGTGGAGTCTAGTCTTGATGATGCACTTGCTTGGCGGGTGTTCCCTAATCAACCCCACCGTGACATTTGCCGAGCCGGATGACGGAGGCGTCGATCGCGACACTCCTCTGCTAACGGATGCCGATCTTGATGGGGTGAATACTCCTCTCCGCGTAGTTGCCACCGTACCCTCGCACGCTGAGGAAGATATCGAACCTGACTCGTCGATCGACATAACGCTTAGTCTGAGGATTCAGTCTGAAACAGCCGAAGGGTCGGTGACTGTGGTCGACGATGTCCTAGGCGTATCGGTTCCCGTAGAAGTCGAGGTGTTGCCGAGTCGCTTTGGGCTTCGAGCTGTCGTTCGGGATGGCTTCGCTCTGAACACAACGTACAACGTTTCAGTGGCTACGACGTTGTTGGCCGAGAGCGGCGCTGCGCTTGACTCAGACGAGCAATTCTCATTTCGGACACGGGATGGCAGCTGGAGTACACCAGTTCTCCTTGAAGCTGATGACATAGATTCGACCGTCGGCGCGCAGGTCGTGCTGGCTCGCTCGGGTAGCGGGTACTCGGTGTGGAAGCAGGGCGCCGATCTTTGGGGCAGCCGATTTACTCCTAGTGGAGGGTGGGCTGACGCAGAGAGAATCCAAGCTGCGAATGGCGAGTCGCTCGGGTTCCCAGTGCCAGCGATCGACGCTGCCGGCTCTGGCGTCACAGCGTTTTCGAGCTCGGCCAACGGTCTCGATCGCCTTCTCGTTGCTCGTTTCTCGGTCTCCGGGGGCTGGGCTAGCAGTGAACGAATTGACCAAAGTGGTGGATCTCTTGGTGGCTACCAGACGAGAGCCTTCGAAGGAGGGAGCCTTGTTGTGTGGCAGCAGTCGCTCTCAGGAACCAATCGTACCTGGGCGACCTCCGCGGCGGCAGGGCTCGGTTGGGATGTGCCAAGTACTCTTGGCGATGATACTGGGGCGCTGCATCCTCGAGTTGCCATCAACGGGGATGGACGTCCCACCGCGGTCTGGATCGATCAGTCGTCGCGGGTAGTACTCGCGGCGACAGTGGGAGCGGCCGGAGTCTGGGAATCTTCGCGTGAGATTGGTCCGGCAGTTGGTGCCGTGCCGCTTCCCGAGACCGGGGTTGACGTTGCGGGAATGCGGGACGACGCCGTTGCCGCGATCTTCGTCATTGATGACGGCGGGACCCAAACCGTTTGGGTGAATCGAGCCGACCGAACCAGTTGGTCAGGCCCGCAGGTCGTCAGCGATGCATCATCGTTCGCAAACTGCCCCCGAGTCTCCGCGGACGCTCTCGGAGGTCTCACCGCGACTTGGCTCCAGGTTGGGACGAACAGCATCGAAGTTTGGGGGGCGAGTTATGCTCCGCTCACCGGTTGGGAACGCCCAAGCCGCCTTGATGCGGGCGACAAGAATGCGACATGTCCGAGTCTTGCGGTCGATGACAGGGGGAACGCTGTCGTCTTCTGGGCAGACGAAGATGTGGGCGCGTTCGCGAACCGGAGGGGCGTGGATGCAGGTTGGTCTGGACCTCGGCGCATCAACGTTGGGGGCCCTCTTGAGGAGGGCGGCGTTCTTCAGAAATCGGCTGCGGTTGACAGCCGAGGCCGCGTCATCGTGGTGTGGGATCAGGCTAATGGAACTCGTTTCCCAATCCGTTCAGACATGGCTGCTGCGCGATTCGATTAGAGTTACGCCTCACCCCACGACTGAACCGTAGCGCGGCATATGTCTGACTGCGATGCCAGCATGTCTTGAGCTGAGGAAGGTCAGCTTTGCAGCGTCGTGGGAGCGAGGCGAGCGGTGTGACCTTGTGCAATCTGAGGCTCCTAGAAGAAAGCGCTGCAAAACGGGCTCGGGCTGCCGCTAGTGCCCGGGCAGCAGATGTCGATACTTCCGAGCTGGTCTGTATGGATGCAGACCTGCGAGCCGCGGCTTGGGTAGTAATAGGCCCAGAAGAAACACATCTCGTCGTTGGCCGACTCCCCGAAGCCCACCCGGCTGTTCGAAGTGTTCATGTACTCGCAGGTGAAACGGAAGCCGCCACCCGCCGGCACCTGGAACGGGGGATCGTGATAGACGGTGTCGGGTTCGTCCCAGAGCCAGCCGGAGACGTTATAGACCGAGTTGCCGGTGTCTCCGGCTCCGGTCGCGGTGGCAATCTGGACGTCGGTGCCGTGCTGATGGGTGTGGCCGGTGAGGGAGAAGAAGTTTACTCCCTCGAGCTCGGCGGGAAGCGGAAAGTACGTGGGGCCAAGGGTGTACGGCGACCGCGGTCCAATGTCGATGTCGGGGTTGCCGATGAAGAGGAAGTCAGCCTCGTGTTCGAACTCGCTCTCCGGCATCGTGACAAACGTCGCCGATGAGGCGATCTCCGCGGGCTCGGCGGTGTAGTTGACGAAGTGCATTTCGAGCCGAATCATCTGGTTCGGTTCGAGAGTGAACGCCACGCCTGGCGGCAGGGTGATCGTCTCGAAGGCCTTCTGCGTGACCGTGAGCGGTGAGCCCCGGCTTGGGTCGAGGGTGTCGGTGAACGGGTCGCAGGGGAACGGCTCGAGCTGTTCTTCGGTATCGTTGACCCGGTAGACGATCAAATGGTGCGAGTTCGAACCAAGGTCATTGGTGATCTGGCCCACTCGAATGGGCGCGTCGTTTGAGAGGCGCTTCACCACGCAGCGGGTGTCTTCTACGCCTCCGTTAACCGTCACGGGGCCCCAGTCGATGCGATAGGACTCACCTCCCGGCGAGGAATCGGCAGCGTCGATCGTAGCGTCCAGGGGCGTAGCGTCGGGGACGGTGCCGTCCATGACCACGGAAGCGTCATCGCGCGGAGTCGCGTCGGTGCCGGCGGCGCTGTCATCGGACCCGCAGCCCGCGGAAGCCAAAATAAGTCCCCCGACCACAAGAAGGTTCTTCACGTCATCCACCTTTCGGCGCTAACTCTACCCCATCCTTCGGCGCTCGTGGTCCATCGGGACCCGCGACCGTGGGGATTCTCAGGCCGGGGGGCCGGACGTTCCCGTCGCACCGTATCCGTGGCGCGGTTCGGGAACTCTACCGCGGCCCAAACTGGGCGGTGCATTGGCGACGACAGCTTCCAAACTCGACGTTGCAGGCGGTAGCGTTCGCGGGCGATGCTCGAACGCACTCGTGACTTGCTCGGCCGCAGTGTCCCTGGCAGCGGGAGTAGGCGGCCCGGCGCTCGTCTTCTGCGCTGGACTGGCCTCGCGCGATCCGCTCGGCGGCGAGTCGTCGGTACTGACGCTCGTGGTGGGCCGCCCAGGGAACGCGCTCGACGACATTCTGGGGCAACGAACCGAGGTCGGAACCGAGCTCAGGAATCGGTCGATCCGCCACCCGACGCGCCGATGAGCCGTGCGGTCCGGGCGACGGATCGGAAGGAGCGGACGCAGGTCGAGAATCGTCTGGACGGGTAGGGGTTGCTTCCGGGTCTTCGTCGCCGGACGCCGATGGATCGGATGTCGCGACCGCGGGTTCGGTCGGTTCGAGGACCGGTCCAGGCGCCGGTTCCTCCGGACGAGCCTCGGCTTCGCCCAATGGGGTCGCTTCGGGCTCGACGCTTGCGCCTGACGGCGCGGGGACTCCGGTCGCGGATTGCGGTGGTGTGGTTTCGAGTTCCGAGGTGGATTCGGCTGACGCGTTGTCTTGGGTGGTGAGGAGCGCGAGGGCGCCCACCGTGGCCGGCACGAGAAGCGCGACGAGGACGACCGTCGCCCAGAGGAGGGCGCGACGGTTCGCGGGCGGGGTGGTCTTTGCGGCCTGAGTCACCCGGGTGGAGACCGAGGAATCGGAGGCACTGACGTTCTGCGAACTGGAAGCCGATGGGCCGGATGGGTATTCGGAGGTCGGAACTCCATGGGCGCCAGACGGGGCCAGGGGTGAAACGTGGGACGCCGCGTTGTCCGGTCGAACGAACGGAATCGTTCGCGCGTTCCCCTCGCTATTGACTCCTTCGCTACCGACGCTTTGACGAAGTGCTTCGGCCATCGCCCGAGCGCTCTGAAAACGTCGCGAGGGATCGCGCTGCATCGCCTGCTCCACCACCGCCGCGAGGGCGCGCGGCGCGTTCGGCGCGACCTCCTCGAGCGGAGGCGGTGGCTCGGTGAGGATCTTGACGAGCACCTGATCGCTCCGATCCGCTTCGAAGGGAGGTCGGCGCGCCACCGCATCAAAGAGCAGCGCCCCCACCGACCAGATATCGGAGCGAGCGTCGACGCGTTCTCCTTTGGCCTGTTCGGGGCTCATGAAATGGGGGGTCCCCACGATCATGCCGGTGCCGGTAAGCCGCGCTCCTTCCTCATCGACGAGGTGCGTGATCCCGAAATCGAGGAGCTTGGCTTGCGGGCCTCGCTCGGTGAACACCAAGAACACGTTTTCCGGCTTGATGTCGCGGTGGACGATTCCGACCGCATGCGCTGCGTGGAGCGCGTCGAGGACTTCGACCGCGATCTGAACCACGGTGTCCGTCGGCAGGGCGGCCTCGCGGGTCGCCCGATAGAGGTCCTTTCCCTGGAGGAGCTCCAGCGCGAGATACAACGTGTCGTCGTTGCCGATCCCAGCGTCCAAGATCTCGCAGATGCCGGGATGGCCGATCTGGGCGGGAGCCTGCGCCTCTCGGAGAAACCGTTGCCGCGCGGTGTCGCTTTTCGCGATCCGGCCTTCGATGACCTTGAGCGCGACCTTTCGTTTGGTGAAGCAGTGCTGGGCTTCGTAGACCGCGCCCACGCCTCCACGCCCGAGGAGTCGCAGGAGCTCGTAGCGGTCGGCGTAGAGGCTTCCGATCCTTGCCTCCGCTCTCGCCTTTGCACCCACCCCCTCATGATGCACGGATCTGTGAAAGAAACCACGGACGGGTTTGACCTGGGCGCTTGGCCTTCGCATCCTGTGGAAGTGAGGATCTTGCTGCGGGTCGCTGGCCTTTTTTCTCTGGTGACGCTGCTCGTTCCGGCCGGATGCGCCAACTCCGGGCTCGCGGGAGATTCGGCGGACGGAGCGGCCGACGTGCGCTCGGATCGCAGGGCCGATGCTCCGTCGCGAAACGATGCGACGACGGGCGTGTCCTGCGCGGGCGTGGTTTGCGAGCCCTTCCAGTTCTGCAACGCCGACGGGGTGTGTGAGCCGTACCCCCCGTGCGTGAACTCGGACGAGTGCCCCGAGGGTGTGGTCTGCCGCAATCGTTTTTGCCTTCCCGAAGATCTCGACCTCGACGGCGATGGTGCGCCGGCGAGAGACGATTGTGACGAGAGCGATCCGCGGGTGTTTCCGGGTGCGCCGGAGGACTGCAATCTTCGCGACGACGATTGCGATGGTCCGAGCGACGAAGGGCTGAGTTCGCGGATGTGCTCGAGCGCGTGCGGCGGCGGTTCGGAGCGATGCGAAGCGGGACGCTGGTCCGGGTGCAATGCGGTCATGCCGATGGCGGAGACATGCGACGGCACGGACGAAGACTGCGACTCGATGGTCGATGAGGGGCTCGTGCAGGCGTGCAGCACCGCCTGTGGCTCCGGCATGGAGATCTGCATCGGAGGGATGTTCCGCAACTGCTCGGCACGCGCGCCGGTGGCCGAGACCTGTGACAATACCGACCAGGACTGTGATGGCCGGACCGATGAGGGGGTCACGCGGATGTGCAGCTCGATCTGCGGAGGCGGCACCGAGACATGCGTCGGAGGATCGTTTGTGAACTGCTCCGCGCGCCAGCCGACGTCCGAGACCTGCGAAGGCTCGGACCAAGACTGCGATGGCCGGATCGACGAGGGCCTCGCGCGGGCGTGCAACACCGCCTGCGGCTCCGGCATGGAGATCTGCGTCGACGGGTCGTTTCAAAACTGTTCGGCGCGCGCGCCGGTGGCCGAGACCTGCGACAACACCGATCAGGATTGCGATGGACGCACCGACGAATCGCTGACGCGGTCCTGCAGCACTGCGTGTGGCATGGGCACCGAGACGTGTAGTGGAGGCTCTTTTCAGGGCTGCACCGCTCCCGCGCCGCGGGCGGAGCTGTGCAATGTCGTAGACGATGACTGCAACGGGCGCTGCGACGACCGAGGGGGCTGCCGTCGGGCGGTGCATCGGAGCTTCAACGGAAGCTCGGGCGAACATTTCTATACCACGAGCGCAACCGAGGCGGCCTGCTGCGGGTTCACCGTCGAGGCGCTGAACTTTTACTACCTCTACTCGGCATCGCAGCCCGGGACCGTGCCGTTCTATCGATGCTTGCTGAGCTCGGGATTTCATTTCTACACGCAAAGCAGTACCTGCGAGGGTTCACTGGGCGCGCGGAACGAAGGCACGATGGGATACATCGCCACCAGCGCGAGCGTGTGTGGAGCGGTTCCGCTCTATCGGCTGGTTCGCGGGAACGATCACTTCTACACCCCGAGCGCTTCGGAGCGCACGACGGCGATCGGTCTTGGCTATCGCTCGGAAGGCATCGCCGGCTACATCTGGACGTCGCCCCAGGGGTAGGCCGACCGCAGAACCTGGCGAGGCTCGACGCCCGATCGGCACGCAACGGTTCTCGAGCGTCGCGGTTCAGATCCTGTGATTTCGCGCGTCGTGGAGCGGGATGGGGTTCAAGCGTTGGCTCGTCCCCGGAGGAGTACGAGGTGCTCTCGTCGGGGCCGGCCTCCCTTGCGGTCGAGGCGTGCCTGGGAGGCGCGGGCGACGACGTCGAACCGTTCGTGATCGGCGAGCCGGGCGAGCTGTCGATCGGCCCGCACTCGCTTTCCCCCGATCTCCGCGTCTCCGATGAGAAATGCGGCGAGTCCACGCGGCTGCAGCACCTCGCGGATGGCGCGGAGGGCCGCGCCGAGCTCCCGGTCCCATCGGTGCACCGCGTCCCGTGAGCTCAGGTTCCGGCGCGCTCCGATTTCTCCCTTGGCGAAGGCCCGAGGGTCGATGCCGAGCCAGGGATAGCGACGTATGTGGTGGTCCACATAGTCGTAGGTGCCCCCGTAGGGCGGAGAGGTGACCACGAGGTTCGCGCGAAACGCACCGATGAAGCGTGGAAGGTCCCGAACGTCGCCGTGCTTCACCTTGGGCCGAACCGGCTTCTGGCCATCGAGCTCCTGAGCGAGAGCTTCCCAGCGTTCGATGAGTTCGAGACCCTTTCGGTGAAAGAACTCGGTGGGGAGGCCTTTTCGAATCCGCTTGTCGACTTTTCGCTCCGCCGTGTCCGCGCGTTGCCGCGAGAACTTGGTCAGATTCGCCGAGAAGATCATCTCCATCGCGCGTCGCGCACCGACGTCTTCGACAGTCGACAGTTCCTCGAACAGACCCGCGAGCTCTTTCAAGGTATGGCCCTGGTACCAACCCACTTCCCGGGGTGGGAGCTTGGCTCGGACGGCGACACGGTTTCGCACCCGCTCCTCAGAACGGGCACACACGCTGTCGAGGTCTTTCCGAAAGCGAGCGCGAAACGCGGGGCTCCTCGGATTGCACTTCACTTCCACCAGGCGCTCGGCCAGCGGATTGAGGTCCACGCCGAGGCACTTTCGCCGATGCCGCACCGCCTCGACCAGCACGGTGCCGCTTCCGCAAAATGGATCGAGGATGCGGTCATCGGTCGACGACAGTTTCTGAAGGAGCTCGCCCGCGATGCTGGGGTGCAGTCGAGCAGGATAAGAATGGAACCCGTGGGTGACCTGATCGAGGTCTTCGACCCCTCGGCGAAGCGCGCGTTCGAGCACCCGGGCGCTCGCTTCGTCGCCGCTCCGCTCGATCGTGCCACTCTGGTCTTTTAGGGGCCGACGGATGCGCTGGTCGCTCACGGACTGGGCCTTTCGGTCGTAGATATGGGAAGCCCGAAGAACTCGCGGACTTGGCGAATCTCCGGCGTCCGGCCTCCTGCTTTATCCCTCGCGTAGAACACGGGCGCGATGCGAATGCCCCCTTGGTCGTCGATATCGGAGGGTCGATGGAAGAGCCAGATCGAGAAGAGGGCACGCGCCTGGCCTCTTCGGGCGACGACATCCCGACGCTGGAGCGCCACGAGATCGGCGCGTTTTGCGCCCGCGAGAACTCGCTCCGGTCGCCGAACATCCGCGCAGAGCACCACCACGCCGCCCGGCCGAAGCACTCGTCCGGCGCTCTGAAGATAGTCTTCGACGCCGCCGAGATACTCGATCCGAGCTCGGGCCCGCTGCGGGTCGGTGGATGGGGTGGCCTCGCCGACGGGAAAGTAAGGTGGCGTACCGGTCACGAGGTCGAACGACGCCTCGCCTACCACCGCGGGCTCTCGCAGGTCGCCCTGCCGGAGCTCCACCCGTTCCTCGACTCGGTTGCGGCGAACATTCCGCTCGGCCAGCGCAAAGGAAACCGCCTGAGCTTCCACCCCCCGAAATCGCGCCTGGGGAAACCGCCAAGCGAGCATCAAGACCACCGAACCGATCCCGCAGCCGAGGTCCAAGCCACGGAATGTCGGACCGATCCGCCGCTCGAGCATGGCCTGCGCGGCATCCCATGCGGTGAGCACATCGTCGAGGCTATAGCGGTGGCCGCGACGTCGCTGCCAGACGCGAAAATCTGCGGTGAGCGCGTCGTCGCTCAGGGGATCCACCGAATGTTGCGGCTCTGGCATGGCTCGAGCGACGTTCAAGGAAGTGCCGCTCTGCCCGCATAGCAATCGTCGGAGCGGACGCAAGCCTCACGGGCGGCCTGAACATGGCTTCGCGCCACAGGCGATGGGCCGGGCCTACAAGCGAGGGCCGCGGACCACGCCTTGAGTTCCCGCCGATGTAGAAAACTCCGCGAATTCGACGGAACAGGGTAGGAAAGCGTCGGTGGAACAGGTTGTGTTTTTGGCAAGCGCGTTGCTAAAAGGCCCCGAAAGAGCTCAGCCTGTTTCGGAGTTCAACCTAGGAGGGGTGTTCGATGAGGCGCTTCCGGTGGTCTTTCCGCTAGGGCGCTCTTCCATCTGCCTCTCACTCGACGCACCTGCTGAACCGCATTGGAACCGATCTCGCCCTGTTTGGAGAACCTAGATGAACAGAACCATTCGTCGACTGCCGATCCTTACCGTCTTGCTGCTCTCGGCGTCGTCTGCCGGTGCGCAGGACGCGGTCGCTCAGCACACCGAAGGAGTGGCCGAAGCCGCGCCGAGCGAAGACAAGACAGCGCTCGTTGTGACCGCCGGCGGCGTCCTTCAGACCGGGAACACGGAGTCCCTTCAGCTGAACGCCGGAGCACGCTTCGAACTCGTGCGCGGCATTCACTCGCTCGAAGCGGAGGTCGCGTACGTCCTCGGCTTGGGTGAGGATTTTGACTTCGATGACCCAACCGCCAACAACTTCAATGCGCGAGCGCGTTACGACCTGTTCTTCACCCCGAATGACGCCGGGTTTGTGGCAGGCCGAATTCGCGAAGACCGCTTCGCTGCGCTGGCCCCCCGCATTCAGCTCCAGGTTGGTTATCTCCGCAACATTTTTAAGCTCGTGCCAACCGAGGAAGACGACACCCGTGAACACCGGCTCTGGGGGTGGACGCTGTTCGTCGTCGCAGCGATCTACGCCACGCTGGGCCTGGCCCGTACCCTCGCAGACACCCTTTAGGACTGGAGCCTGCTTCCAGCGGCGTTCACGGCCGGCGTGTTTCTAATTGCCGTCGCGGTCGTCACGCAGGGCCTCCGAACCCGGCCGCGCGGCCGAGAACTCGGCGTCATGATCGGGGTCGGAGCCGCGTACCTCCTAGCCTTCACACGCATCGCCTCCCCGGCGGAGCGCACCCACCTGATCGAGTACGGCCTGGTGGCGGTGCTGGTGTACGAGGCGCTCATGGAGCGGACGCTGCAGGGGCGACGCGTCCCCACACCCGCGCTGCTCGCGGTGCTCATCACCACAACGCTCGGGGCGCTGGACGAGTGTATCCAGGCGGTGCTGCCCAACCGGTTCTTCGACCCTCGCGACCTTTTATTCAACACGCTGGCGTCGGTCATGGCGGTCACAGCCTGCCTGTGCCTGCGGTGGGTCCGCGGCGATTCAGGGCACCACGATGCCAACAAGCTCGACGGCGG
>JBCCZL010000121.1:0-19248 GCA_039187775.1 Myxococcota bacterium | reverse complement strand
GGGAGAAGGCCCGGGGAAGGTGGTGCTTTCGGGCGCGAGACACGCCGACGGGTGACCGATGCGGGTTAGCAACCATCGCCGTCGTCGAACGACGTACTCCGTGGACCGTCCGCCCCATCTGCACCCGCCACTACCGGAGAGTCTCGATCCGTCCGTAGATCGAGTCTTCGGTAGGACTAGGTGAAGTCAAAAGGACGATCGCGAGCACCGTGGCGGCCGCAGCGACCACCGCCCCGCCGATCCCGATAAAGAGCCAAGGGCTAGGGCCCTCCTCCTCGCCGGGGTCCTCGACTTCCTCGCGAAGGATCGTTGGCAGCTGGAGCACCACTTGAGCCCGCTCGGCACCCTCCACCGTAATCTCCTGGCGCACCGTCTGGCCGTCGTCGGCGGCAGCGCGGATGCGATGCACCCCGGGCTCCACCCAGAGGGTGAGCTCCGCTCCATCAACGAGGTCGCCACGATGGGTTTCGTCGACAAACAGGGCCGCGTGCGACACCGCGGGAAGCCGAACGGCGATCCGGCCAAGGTGCTCGCGAAGCGCCCGCGAAAGCATCTCGACCTCCTGCTGCTGCGCCGGATCGATCGCCCCGAAGCGACCTTGCATCAGTGGCTCCACGACCTCCATCGCCGCCAACGAGTCCCCCGCACCACGAAGCGCGAGGCCGAGGTTAAACGCGATGGCCGGCCTTTGGACGAGTTCGAAGCAACGCCCTAGCAAATCCGCGGCCCGGTCGAACTGCTCGGCTCGAAGCGCGGCGACGCCGTCTTCGAAGAGCGCTCTCGCCTGGGTGTCTTCGTTTTGTGCCAAGGCCACCGATGGAATCAGAGCCACCACCAACCCTATCGCGGCTAGCCGGCTCACCACTCCCACGGCTCCAACGTCATCCGGCGGTCCATCATCGTCGGACGCGGCTCCGGTCTCATTCGCACCGGACGAACCGGCCGAGTTCGACTCACCGTATCCGGTTCGAGAGCTTCGAGTTCAGCCTCCGGCGGGTCGATGACCCCCTCGATCTCGGGTTCCGCTTCTGGCGTAGTCGCTGGCTCAACCGGGTTCGACTCGGCAGGGGGCGGCGACGGGTCGTTCGAGTTTTGGGACACCCAGAACCCAAAGAGGGTTCCCGCGCCCATCAGCGCGACGCCGGCGATCGCGATGTAGATAGAACTGCGCCTTCGTGGGCTGTCGCGCTCCGTCGGTGTGGGTTCTGCCAGGGAAGAGTCGTCGATCCCCAGGCGGACACGCCGCGAGACCTCTTCGGCTTGAGTCCGCCGTGCGACGATCGGCGAAGTGTCGATGTGCTCCGCGACGTACTCCTCGATCGTGATTGGGGGTTCGTATTGCTGAAGTTCGACGAGAATCGCTTGCAGTCGGCGCCCGACCTCTTTAGCGGAGACCGGTCGGTGTTCAGGATCCTTCGCAAGGAGTTCGAACCCGAGCTCGACCAGGGCCTCGGGAATGTCGTTTCGCTCACCACCAAAGTCGGGAGCGGGGTCGTTGAGGATGCTTTGGGCCACCTCGGTCATCTCCCCCGAGTAGAGGCGGCGACAGTGGAGCATCTCGTAGAGGACCACGCCAAGGGAGTAGAGATCGGATCGCCGATCCGGCTTTTGAAAGCGCAAGACCTCGGGGGCGAGATAGCCCATCTTGCCCTTGAGCATGCCCGTCGACGTCCGGGTCCGACGCCCTGCCGCACGAGCGATGCCAAAATCAGCGACCCGCACTCCGCCACTGAGTTCGATCAGGATATTCGAAGGCGACACGTCGCGGTGCACCAGCCCAAGCGATGTACCGTCGAGACCTCGAAGTTCGTGCGCGGCGTGAAGGCCTTCCGCAACCTGACGCAGCACCTCGACACACAGCTGGATTGGCAGAGTGACGCCCTCGTCCCGCGCGCTACGAACCACCCGGTGGAGCGGCACACCCTCGATGTAATCCATCAGGAGAAACAGCCCCGCCTCGTCTTCACCGATGTCGTGGACGCTGACCACGTTCGGGTGGCGCAACATGCCGGCGATCCTCGCTTCGTCGAGAAACATCGCTCGGCTCTCCTCGTCGTCGACCAAGTCACGAAGCAATCGCTTGCGAGCAAAGAGACGCACAAAGTCGCCGTCCTGGCGAACGACCAGCTCGACCCGGCCCATGCCCCCGCGGGCGATGTCGCACACGTGCCGCAACCCGGAGTGGTCGCTCGGCGATGGGCGTGAAGCCGGCATGCAAAATCAGCCTAACCTGGACAAATCGACGCTGTCGAGCGACTGTCTCGACCTCGCTCGCTCGCTATGAGTCATGATCCACCGCAACGGGGTCAGCCGCTGGTGCCACGAAACGCGCACCTGCCGTAATACTCGCGCTGTTCCGCCGCGAGCCATGGTGCACAGCGTGAAACATCGTCCCTTCGCCATGTCGATCGCCCTCGGTGCAACCATCGCCGGGTACGGTCCGCCGACGACGCCAGACGCGACCTTACAGCGGCAGGGGCAGCCCCGATTTCCTTCCTCCCCATCGACACATCCTCCGTGCATGGAGGGTCAGATGTAGGTGTAACTCGAGAAGTGACAGCGGCGAGGGTCGACCGTGGGGTCAGTCCAACCCAGTGGCCGTCAAGACTCGCCTCGTTCGCAACGATATGTGGATGGCTCAGTTTCTGACATGACGAGAGCAATGGATTCGGCTTGGCTCTCGTTCACCGAAACTCCGCGTCCGCTCGCGACGGTAAATCCATTGTTCTCGGCGGGCGAAAGTGGACCCGTCGCTGGCGGGCGACGATTCCCAACCGCTCGATCGTGGCGTGGGGGTACTTCCGGCCGCCTGGCGTTGGACACACGCCAGCCCGCCCAGTCCATGAGCCCGAACGATTCTCCATTCGGACCTGCGGTATCTTTGTCTCATGCGAGGAGCTGACACCGACGGGACTGAGCTCGACGAAGCGGGCGGACATCCGCATCACGCGACGAGCATATCCATTCGGGGGTTCCACCTCGAGGTGGTCGGGGGACCTGCCCTGGGTCGGGATTTCGATTCCACCGGTGACTCTTGCAGCATCGGATCGAATCCCGCCAATGACCTCCCAATCCACGACCGCGCGGTGTCGCGATTTCATGTAGAGATTCGCATCGAAGGCACCGCAGCGCTGCTCCGCGATCTCGGAAGCACCAACGGCACGTTCGTCGATGGCGTACCGGTACGGGAAGCGTGGTTGCGCGAAGGGAGCTTGATCCGCATTGGTCAGAGCACCATCGCATTCCACTCCAGCGGCCGTGAACTTGCTCTCCGGATCTCCGGTCGCCAGAGCTTTGGAACGCTGGTGGGGCACTCGATCGCCATGCGCTCGGTCTTCGAGGTGCTCGAGCGATCGGCAGCTGCCGACAGCACCTTGCTGCTCGAGGGAGAAACCGGCACCGGAAAGACTCAAGCCGCAGAAGCAGTACACGAAGCAAGCGGACGCGAGGGCGGTCCCTTTGTGGTCGTGGATTGTGGCGGGATCCCCAAAACACTCCTGGAAGCCGAGCTCTTCGGATACGAACGCGGCGCCTTCACCGGCGCGACCGAGTCGCGACAGGGTGCCTTCGAGGCGGCCCACGAAGGAACGCTGTTCCTGGACGAAGTCGGCGAGCTCCCGCCACTCCTCCAGCCGAAGCTTCTGCGCTTCCTGGAACATCGATCGGTCAAGCGGATCGGGTCGAACGCCGATAACCCGATCGATGTCCGAGTGATCGCCGCCACCAATCGCGACCTCCGAGAAGCGGTGAACAAAGGAGAGTTTCGGGAGGACCTCTACTATCGGTTGGCGGTGATCCGGACCCGAATCCCTCCGCTTCGGCACCGGCCGGAGGACATCCCGCCGATCGCGGCGCGGTTGCTGCGCTCACTTCGGGTCGAACCCAATCGCGCGCTTCCCTTCCTCCAGCCAGAATTCCTTGCGCAGCTTCAGGCTTCCTCTTGGCCGGGCAATATTCGACAGCTTCGCAATCACCTCGAACGATGCGTGGTCCTCGGCGACCTCAACGGGGGCAATACGGTGATGTCACCCGATGCGTCCGCAGCGCCTTGGGTAGACTCCAACCTATCCTTCGGAGACGCGAAGCAGCGCGCGATCGAGCGCTTCGAAAAGGAGTATCTCGCGGCAGCGCTCGCCCGCCACGGTGGCAATGTCTCAAAAACTGCGCGCGCCGCGGAGATCAATCGGGTCTACCTTCATCGACTGCTCCGACGCCACGGGCTCCGAGCTCCCGACACCAGCGATACATAGTCCGAACCGCTCTAGCAGGCGGGGGGATGTCGGTGCTTTCGGGCGATAGGCGCGCCGAGTCGTGACTTCTCCGGGCTAGAGCTAATCGATAGGAACGCAGAAACCCTGAGGACCACAGTCTAGGAAGTCGCCGCAGTCCGCCTCGGCGAAGCAACTCTTTAGACACACGGGGCCCGTGTCGATGTCGATGCAACGGCTCCCAAGGGGGCAGTCTCCGGTGGAGGCGAAGGTCGAACTGAGCGGACACCGGAACGCACAGATCCCATTGGTCGGATGATCGCCGACGCATCCCAACTCAGCGCTCCAGCACGTGCCCTGCCCGTCGAACTCGAACTTCTCGCAGTGCCCGCCAAACTCATCGTACTCCGCGACAGGAGAGACCGCTCCGTTGCAGCACACCGTGCAGCGGGCGTTCTCGACATCGGCCGCACACGGGTCGGCGCCACCCGGATCCAGCTCGGGTGGGCACATTGAAATGTCGGTCGGACAAATCATTGCATCCACTGGCTCTGTCATTGCATCGGCGGGCATCATCGCGTCGCGCGATGACCCGTCGGGGACCGACGCGTCGGGTCCTGGGCGCGTCGCGCACTCGGACGCCATCGTCGAGTCGACACGAACCACAACCCGTCCGCCTTCGTCCTGCGGAAGGACGACTTCGGTGCAGCCCTCGGCGAACTGTCGTTCCCGCTGATCGATCGCGACCACTCGAAAGCTGTATCGACCGGGAGCAAGCGTACGGATCGGCCTCGCGGTGTCCCGAAGGTCAAACATGACGTCGAGGACAAGGCGGGAATTGGGATCGCCGCACCCTCCGGAAAACACCAAGAGCTGCACGCGATCAAGGCAACGGCGGTCCTCGTCGTGTTGAAAATCGACCACCAACTGAGTTCGCGTGGAACCCTGGCATCCACCGGCGAAGAGCAGAAGCACACCGACCCAAGCGGAACTCATCGAGGTCGATCGATTCCTCCTCGGCTCGTTCGAAAGCACGAAGGCGCGAGCACCGGGGCCGCTCGAAGTAGAGTTCGCTCGGTCTTCTACGATCACCCCCTTCGAGGTTGCCGGCGTCACGGTCATTCGAAGATCGGTCCCTCTACGATCGTCTCATCTTCTGGCGCAGTCGCCAAAAGCAACACCAGGACGCCGACCGCCGCCGCCACCACGCCCGCCCCGATTCCAAGGATTAGGCCCCAGTCCAGTCCGTCCTCTGAGTCGTCTTCTGGGCCGAGCGCCGCGTGGGCAACCCGGGGGGTATCCCCGGATCCCTCATTCGCGAGAATCACTCCCCCCGGTCCGACCGCCTGGAGATAGTACTCGGCCGAGCCAGATCTGGAGCGAATGTCGATTGAACCCACCGACGGGCCCTCCCACTCACCGCCCTCGGACCGTGCATAGAGATGCACTTCTCGCACCAGGCCGAGCCGATCGTTACGTAGGACCGCAGCCACCGACAGCGTGGCGCCGCGCCAGGCGACAGCCGCCGAAAGAGCGATCGGACCCGGCCCGTTCTCTACGGCAGCCGTGAGCGCTTCCTGAAACTCTGGAGGAGTGGTCGGGTCAGCCCGATAGGACGGGTCGACCACCGCTAGTTGCTCAAACGCGGCCCACGCTTCGGGATCGTTCCCGAGCGCGGTGTGGACCAGCGCCTCGAGCTCGTACAGCCGCGCGAGATCTGTTCGCGTGAGGTCATCGCCGGCCTTTGCGTCTCGGCATAGGGCCAGCGCCGCCTCGAACTCCGCCTGCTCGAACCGGGCCGCCGCGAGGTCGATGAGGGGATGGGCAGACGCAAGGTTCGCGTCTCCCCAGGAAGACACGGCGAGGAGAAAGAGAGCGACCGGCCTCACCACCGCCGAAGTGTAGCAGCCGAGCGTTCTCTCCGACTATGGACGACAAGAGGCGCAGCAAGGTCCGCTGACCCCTCGTTCCGGGAGCGATGACTT
Source organism: Myxococcota bacterium (assembly GCA_039187775.1). Classification (GTDB taxonomy): domain Bacteria; phylum Myxococcota_A; class Polyangia; order Polyangiales; family JBCCZL01; genus JBCCZL01. Next base: position 13,055 of record JBCCZL010000121.1, on the reverse strand, counting down.
CGCGGCCTCACTCGACATCTTGATCGAGGCCCCGGAAGCGACGATGGCCGCGACGGCACGTTCGAATGGGTCATCAGTCCGGACGGTTCGGCGAATCACCGCGTGTTTCGTCCGAGTGCTTCCGAACGACGTGCCGTCGTCGTCGATGCGCACAACGAAGCCCGAGAGATGGAAATCGAACCCCGCGCTGGCGCGACGGTGGTATCCGACCGCCGGCGCGGGTCAGGGACTCACCGAAACGACGAGGCGAGTCACGCCCCGGGGCTCCACTTGGATGGTTCGGCGAACCTCCGGAAGGCGGCCAAACGGTCGAAGCACCACCAGCCGGCGACCCGCACGGAGCTCGACCCGACGCGGCGTTCGTCCTAGCCGCTGCCCATTCGAGTAAATATCGGCCCAGCCACCCGGGGTGGTTACGTTCACATAGCCCACCGCGTGATCCGCGCTCGGGTCCATCGCCGCCGGGAAAGCGACGGGCTCCGCGTTTACCGGAGCCACTCGGCCCTCGGACCGAGGCGGAGGGGCCATTCGAGGCGCCGGCTCGGGGGTCGCCAGCGCCGGGACCACCGACGCGGGTTCCGAATCCGTGGCTACGCTCGTCGAGGGCTGCTCGTCCGATGCAGCCTCGACCTCGGCCGACCGGTCGACCGTGGGTGAGTGGCCCAGCGCGGGTTCCGAAGACCGGGGCGAAAGGAGCGGAGGGAGCGAGGATGGTTCCGGAGCCTCGACCACTGGTTCCGGTTCCCGAGTCACAACCACCCCGAGGACCACCAAGGTGGCAACCAGCGCGACTGCGAGCCCAGCGGTCACCACCATCCACACATTGACCGGCCGACGGACCGTACGAATCGACGACCGAACCGGCGCAAACTTGGGCGGCGACGCCACCGAAATGAGGTCAGCGCTATGGAGTTCTTCGGTCTTCGGCTCGGCGAGCACCGAGTCACGCAGCCCCTGCTTCGTAGTGCGGGAACGATCGAAGAGCTGCTGCATCCACTCTTCGAGCTCGGGGAGGCCGGTCGCTTCGTCGATGCCAACGAGGAAGTGACTGAGAGCCTGGCCCATCGCCCGAGCGCTCGGATAGCGATCATCTCGGTCGCGGCTCACCGCCCGGTTGATCACCTCCGCAAGCCCCTCAGGCAGGTCCGGCTGCCGTTCACGGGGATCGGGAATCGGCTGGCTGCACACCGCCATCATCGTTTCCATCTGGGTGTCCCGCCGAAAGAGACGCGTACCCGTGCAGGCCTCGAAGAGGCACACCCCAAGACTCCACACGTCGGCTCGGCAGTCCAACTCCGCGCCCAAGAACTGCTCGGGCGCCATATACGCGTAGGTTCCCTTCACCTCGCCGGTCCGGGTTCGATAGTTCTTTGTCGCCGCCTTGGCGATCCCGAAATCGATGACCTTGACCGCACCCACGTAGGTCACAAACAGATTGGACAGGGACACGTCACGGTGAACCACCCCCATGGGAGCTCCGTCGTCGTCTCTCAACTGGTGCGCGGCGTGCAATCCCTCGGCCGCGTCGGCGATGATGCGCGCGGCCAGGGCCCTCCAGCGCATCGAAGAGAGGAGGTCCGGACGATCGGTAACCTCGCGCACCACCGCGCGAAAGGACTCGCCAAGGAGGTACTCCATCGCGAGGTAATAGGCGCCATCGACCTCACCAAAATCCAACACCGTGCATACGTTCGGATGGGAGATCCGCGCGACGATTCGGGCCTCGTCGAGGAACATGTCCAAGAACTTCTTTTGATCCGCAAGATGATCGTGAATGCGCTTGATCGCCACCGCCCGGTGGAGCGCGGCCGGGCCGATCTCCTTGCCGAGGAACACCGTCGCCATCCCTCCGGAGGCGAGCTTATAGTTCAGCCGATAGCGGCCGAACCGACGATGACTCACTTCCTGGGGGACCGCCGAAACGGAGGTGTCGTTCTCGTCGTCGAAGTCGGTGACATCGACGTGCGTGGCCGGGTGGGCCATCACCCGAAGATCCCTCGCCCGGTGATCGGGCTTTCCGACCCGCCGGCGCGGGCCGAGGGAGGGTTGGCCAGCCCCCCTCCGAAACGGGGCTCGAGCCGTGCCGGGGTCTCGGCTCGAACGCAGGGATCACCGCTCCGTACCGTTCGCCTGACCACCGCGACAGTGTAGCAGTCTGCCTCGGCGCAACTGAAGGCCGGGGCGGGCGAACGCCGGAGCGCTAGAGCTAGAGCCCGCGGTCGCCCGAGAGCGAAACGTCCCAAAAACCCGCCCCGGTGGCGGTATCCATCGTGGCCACGACCTCCTCGAAGCGAACTGCGTCGTCCGGGGCAATCGTCAGCTGACGCTCATTCGGCAAGAGGGAACGCCGCTCCCGGAGCCGATCTCGAAGGGCCAGGAGATCATGGTCGGTCCCCACATTGGGAATCTCTTGCCGATCTCCAAGGGTCGATGCAAGGACGAGCTTGTCGCGCTCGACCGTCAAGATCAGCCGCTCCCCCGGCGGCGGCGCGATCTCGTCACTTGGGCACGGCCCCTGCTGATTGACATGAAAAGCCGCCAGCTGCTGCCACACCGCCGTCGCCAGAAGAAACATCACGCAACAAAGCAACAAATCGATAAACGGGATCAGAGGAATCTCCGAATCGACCGACTTTTTTCCGCTTCCCGTATCGACTTGAATGGACGCCATCACCTACCTCCGACCATGGCAGACCACGAGCAAGCGAATTAGTTCCAAGATTCCTTCGTAGCATGCGGGTGTGCACGGTAGATGCTCCGAGAGCTGGCGTACGCTACGCGGGGCGAGGAACAGATGAACAGGCACGCAGTTCTGGGATTGGTCGGCATCGTGGCCTTCGTCGGGGCGGCGGTGACCGCCGGCACCCTCGTTTTCGTTTCGTCCGACGACGAAACCCCAGCCGATGCTCCCGCCTTTCAGTTCATCGGCACCGCACAGGGCGACCGGGTTCTAATGAGACAGGGCGACATGCTGGTTCAAGGAACCCTTCGCGACGGGGCCCTCGTGACCGAACCACTCACCCCCGCCACCGGGTGGTTCGAGCCGCGCCTCGTCGACGCGGAGCGCGAGCTGTTCGTCGGCAATGAACTCGGCGGCGCCGAACTGGTCGGGCTCGCGCGCGGGCGGATTCCGCTCTCCGATGCTCGGACCGTCGCGGTGGTCGACGACTGGCTCATCGTCCGACATTCGGACCGACTGGTTCGGCGACGCCTCTCGGACGATGCCGAGGAACGGGAGTGGTCGGTGGCTCCCACGGAGTTTTTGTCCCGTCTCTACCTCGCCGACCATGTCGCTCTGCTTCAGGAGGAGGAGCTTCGGTTCTTCGACCTTCGGAGCGACGCCGCGCCCGAGCGGCTCCCCCACCGCCTCATCGGGGTAGACCGACGACGAGGCCAGGTGCTTTGCGCTGAGGACGACACGCTTGAGGTCTATCGCTTTCGGCCGGTCGACGGCTCACGACGGGTGAGGGCCGTCCCGCTGTCTCCAGGTTATCTCCGGTCGACACCGATCGACTACCCGTGCGCGATCGGGGCTACCGAAAGGGGATGGCTCCTCGCGCTCAGCAAAACGAACGCTCAGACGACGATGGGCGCTGGAACCACCACGATGATGCCGGGCGAAGCCGTCCTCCTGCACTTGGCAGAGACCGGAGAAGTCCTGTGGGAACGCGACGTCGGGCCGTGGTTCGTGCACTGCCGGGAGGATGCCTATGCGTCGATGCGCGACCTCGGCGACCGGGCGCTCTTTTTGATGGACCGCCGAGACGATCGCGAACGCGCGCGCCTGGTCGCCGTCGACCTGGAGAGCGGAAACCTCCGGATCGACGTCGAGTTTCGTGCGGCCGTTCGAAACGCTTCCTTCGTCGAACGCGGTTCCGGGATGTGGTTCGAGCTTGTGGAGCCGCTCCCCAGTCGAGCCTCGGCCCTTCTTTACTTCGAGGCGGGAACCCTTAGATCTGCCACGAAGCTCCCGGAGGGCACGTCGGTTGGCGCGAGTGCCCTCTCGGACAACCGCGCCTGGCTGACGCAGTTTGGCGGCGAAGACTGGCTCGTTCTCGACCAAACCGGTGAGGTCGTGGCGAGCAGTCGGCCCGAGATCCGCGCAGCCGCCGTGCCTTTTCGGACTCCGGTTACCGAAGCGTTCGGACTCTAACTGGGGCTCGACTCTTCAAGTCCACACCACTCCACACTTCGACGCCAAAGTTCCTTCGCCAGGTTTGCATCCTTCGCGAGTGGATTGGGTTCCTTGGGTTTCCCGTCCGAGTGGTAGTACCGGCCCGTCTCGCGCTGAAGCTCCGGCGCGGTCGCGCAATGCACCGTGGAGTGCGCGCCCTGCTCCACCGTGAGCATGGTCCGCTTGAAGAGCGGCCGAATGGGCCAGGGGATGCGGCGCCAGATATCGGAGGCGACGCGACCCGGGTGCGACGCATACGCGGTGAGCTCTTCGATTTCGTGGCGACGCGCAAGCTCCGCGGTAAAGAGAACGTTCGCGAGCTTGCTGACGCCGTATTCCTTGAGCCCAGACACGCTTTCGGTCGGTCGACGGAGCGCCTCCCAATCGACACGCTTGGGGTGATAGTGGTTTTGGCTGGTCACGTTGACGATGCGGGCATGCGCCGCCCTCTGAAGGGCCGGCATCAGCTTCGAGGTCAGGAGAAAGTGACCGAGATGGTTGATTCCGAACGCTAGTTCAAAGCCGTCTTTCGTAAGGCCACGTTGACCCGCCACGCCGGCGTTGTTCACGAGCACATCGAGCGCGATGTCCTTCGAAAGAAAATCCTCGGCCGACGACTGAACCGCCGCGAAGGACGCGAGGTCGAGTGCATGAAACTCCACCGCCTCCACCCGAGTTCGCTCCCGAAGCTCAGACACCGCCATGCGGCCCTTCGCCTCCGATCGGCAAGCCACAAACACGCGGTAGCCTCGCTCCGCAAGCGCCGCGGCGACCGCCTTTCCAATTCCGGTATTCGAACCGGTCACTAGCGCCGTCAGACCCACCTGCACCCACCTCAGCGCGGCTGAGGTTAGCCGAGGCCACGCTCGATCGCGAGCGGCACACCTGAACGTTTCACTGGCTCAGGAACTCTGCCTCAGGAACTCTGCCTCAGGAACTCTGCCTCAGGAACTCTGGCGACGTGCCGCGAGCTGGACGTTGGGATGGCCAAGCTCTGCCGACCGACGCATCACTGCTTTGACCGCCTTGTAGTCCACCGATCGGTCCACCATCAGGACGACCATCCCGGGATACTGCGTATCCGGTCGAAGCTGGTTCCAGATCGACCGGGAGCGCTCGAGGCGAGCCTCCAGCGCCTCCGCGAGCGGAAGCTCGGCGGTCTCGATCACGGTGGTCGTGTCGGCCACGCGAAACCCATCGACCGCGATCTCCCGTCGGCCCACGGTGATGATCGGCGCCGAATCGAGAATGCTCACGTGCTCTCCGCTTGGGAGCTTCAGGTCCGCTCCTTCGCTGATCGCATCCTTGGTGGACGTCGATAAAAGGAACACGACGAGCACGATGAGAAAATCGATAAACGGCACGAGCACGATGGTTGCGTTCACTCCGCGACGCCGCCCGGTCAGCCGCGCCCGCACCGAACGAAGCGGAACGTGATGAAGAAGGACGCGCGAAGGTTTGCCGATCGCCATGCGCGGTGAGACAGCGTGCAAGCCCGCAAGTTCCGTACGATCGCCGCCTGGGACGAACCCTCGGCGTTGTCGCACATCCGAGGGCGCACGCGCTCGACCGGCCTTGAGCCCGTGAGTTCACAACTCTATCGGCTCGCTGTGCCCTTGGCTGTCACATCGGCAGCCCGTCGCTCGTCCTCTGAGGGAAAGGAGAATGCGATGACCGATCCTCGCACCGAAATCGACGCCTTCGAGGCGCACTACCACTACGATTCCACCTACATTCGCGACCTGCTCGACGCGAGTCCGGACACCTTCGGCGCGTTCGCCGCCGGCATGAAGATGTCGAGCTACCGCGACAAGCTGCCCCTCGATGCGCACTTTGTTGCGCGGGTCGCCGCAATGATGGGCCAAGACTGCGGCGCCTGCGCGCAGCTCAATATCCATATGGCCCTCGAGGCAGGGGTATCCCGCGCGGTGTTGGCTGCGCTGGTGGACGACCCGGCAACCCTCCCCGACGGTCTCCGCGAGGTTGCGCTCCACGCCCACACCGTCGTCGCCAACCGCGACATCGACGAAGGGTGTGCGGAAGCGATTCGGAAACGCTACGGCAAGAACGCATTCGCCGAACTCGCCGTGGTGATCGCCGGAAGCCAACTGTTTCCCACCGCCAAACGAGCACTGCTCCGAAACCGGCAATGTGCCATGCTCCGGGTTGAGCTCCCATGACCGACGCAGCCGAGTTCGAGGCGGAGCGCGGGGCGATGATTCGTCTCGCGTATCGGATGCTCGGATCAGTGGCGGACGCGGAGGATGTCGTGCAGGACGCCTACGTCCGCTGGCACCGAGCCGGTCGCCCGGAGCTCGACTCACCCCGCGCGTGGCTCGTCCGGACCTGCACCCGTCTCTGCCTCGACCGGTTGAAATCAGCGCAGCGCCAGCGGGAAGAATACGTCGGTCAGTGGCTGCCGGAGCCGATCGTCGACGCGGTCGATCGTGCGGAAGTCGATGAGACGCTGTCGATGGCCCTGATGGTCACGATCGAGCGCCTCGCCCCGGCCCAGCGCGCGGCCTTTCTGCTGCACGATGTCTTTGGCTACGAGTTTCGAGAGGTCGCCGAAGTTCTTTCTCTTCAGGAAGCGCACTGCCGCCAGCTCGCACTTCGGGCGCGCCGCAAACTCCGCGCCGAGCCACCAACCTCCGCCCCCGATGGAGATGAGGTTCGGCGGGTGACTCGGGCCTTTTTCGAGGCGATCGAGACCGGGGACGGGCTCGAGGCGTTGCTCGCTGCGGACGTCGTGCTGCGAAGCGATGGCGGCGGGAAGGCCGCGGCGGCGGCTGTCCCGGTGGAAGGCGCCGCCGCAGTGAGCAAGTTCTTCGTGCGGGTCTTTCTCAAGAAACCCCGGCCTTTCGACCTGCAAACCACCTGGTTCAATGGTGCGCCGGGTGTCTTGGTGCGCGAAGGTGGCGCGGTGGTCTCCGCGTTCCAGTTTCAGATCGTGGCGGAAAAGGTGCGCGGAATTTTCGTGCAGCGCAATCCCGACAAACTTCGCGTGTTCGAGAGCGATGGTGCGCCGATGCGTGCGTCGACCTAGTACCCCCCGGATTCGCTCTCGTCGCGGTTTCCGAGAACGCCGGATGGGTTCACGCCCACACCGCCCTACTGGCAAGCTCGGTTTCTGTGCGGAACGGGTTCGTTCTTGGGGCAGCTCCAGGCTACGATGAGGTCGTGATGCGTGTCTTGGCCGCAGGATTATGGCTCGTCTTCGGGGCGACGCCGGCCTCCGCTCAGTCCGCACAGGAGCAAGCCCTTGCCCGGGAGTACTTCCAACGAGCGACGCAGGCGGCCGAGAGGCAAGACTGGGACGAAGCCGCGGAGTACTTCGGCCGTTCGTACGAACTCGTGAGACGGCTCCCTCCGCTCTTCAACTGGGCGAGCTCTCTTGCACAAGCGGGGCGCTTGGTCGAAGCCCGCGAGCGCTATCAGCGGTACGTGGCGCTTGGCGAGGATGAAGAGCTGATCCAGGAAGCGCAGCGCGTCATCGAAGAGATCGAGCCGCGCATCGCTCGGCTCACCGTCTTGGTGGAGAGCTTGCAGCCGTCGGACGAGGTCCGCCTCGACGATGACCCTCTTGCGGCCGCGGCGATCGGCGCGCCTCTACCGAGCGACCCCGGCGCCCACGTGGTCACAGTGTCACGCGGTTCCGCAGAGCTCGTCCGGGAAGGCTTTGTGTTGCGAGAGGGAGAGAGCCGCACGCTGTCGCTCACGGTCCAAACTCCTGGCGACCTGAACGGGTCGACTCCAGATGCGGGTCCGTATCTCGACGAAAATAACCGCGAGGAGGACGAGGGGGGCTCCGTCCTTGCGTCACCCTGGCTTTGGCTGACGGTGGGACTGGTGCTGGCGGCCGGCGCGACGGTGGCCACCGTTCTCCTTGTCGATTCAGACTCGGGGGCCGATCTTCCGCTTTATGAAGGCACCGCCGACCCCGCGAGCGTTGGGCTCCCATGAGGACTGAGATGAAGAAGTGGTTTAACTCTCGAGTGGGCGCCTTTTTGACGATTCTGATCGCCGGAGCCTGCGCCGGCTGTACGGCGAATACGTCCCCGACTCAGATTCTGGTGGTGGTAAACACCGACTTTCCGGCAGCAGACGTCGACCGGATCGAGATCAAGTTCAGAGATCCGGATGAGCCGGAGGGGCCGGACCGGTGGGGGCCAATCGAAGTTAACCAGCTGATCATCGAACCGTCCGACTTGCCGGTGACGGTTGGCGTCTTCCCCACCGGCAGCGAGGAAGAGATCCTCGTCGGTGCGTTTGTCCGTGGGTCTTCCATCACCGCGGTGGGTCGAGACGCGCGGACACGGTTCCTCTCTGACGAGAGTTTAGTTTTGGGCATCACCGTGGAGCAGGCATGCACCGGCGTGGTCTGCGGAAAGACAATGACCTGCATCGCGGGACGGTGCGCTGGCGACACGATCGACCCAGCCACCTTGCCGAAGTGGGACGGAACCGATCCGGCGATGAGGTAGACGCCGGTGGCGCGTGTCGGCCGCCGGGTACGGCGCCGTCCTTCTGCCAAGTCGCCGCAGAAACTCCCTTGTTCCGTGCGTTAGCGGCTCACGTGGGGGATCTCACCCGGTCCCTGCCCACTGCAGCCGTCGCATCCGCCTCGATGAACGACGATCTTAGCCACTTCGAAGCGGCTACTCCAACGAACCCGCTTCGCCGCTCGACTCGGCCCCGGCGGAGTTGCCCGCTGCGGCTTCTTCCGATGCCGACTCGCCGGATGCCGACTCGCCGGATGCCGACTCGTCCGATGAATCCCCATCGGATTCGCCCGCCGATTCGCTGTCTTCGGAAGGCACCGAAGGACGCGGTGGCGGGACGATCGGAGACTCGAACGATGTCGCGGGCTCTCCTCCGAGCTCCCGAATCTGCGCGGCGATCGCGCAATCGTTCGCAAGATCGGTTTCCCCTCCGATCAGCCGCGCTCGCTGAACTTCGACCCCGGGCAGGGCGATGCGCGCGGGCACTAACACCCCGTTCGCCTCCGCCCGCGTCGACAACAGCTGATCTCCGGAGTCGAGGTCGAACACGTATGCATCCACGGTCTTCCCTTCGGCCTCTGTGGCCCGGTCGATCACCAGCAGGAGATAATCGCTCTCGAGCGCGTTCTGAAGGTTTGGAAGATCTCGCTCGACTCGAAGCTTCAGATCGTCGCGAAGAATCCGAAGCCGGCGGGGCTCGCCCGATCCTTCCACTTCGACCAGAAAGCTCTCCATCAGAAACGCGCCATCCTGATACAGGCCTCGCGCAGAAATCACGGAGTTGACTCGAAGACAGCGAGAGATTGCGTCCGAGGTCATCCCCCGCGCCCCGGCCTCGATACCACCCGCGTGCCGCGCGTCGTCCTCGTCAAGACGGAGGTAGAGCACCTGGCCCTCTTCGAGCGCATCGAGACTGAACCCGTCGTTGATTTGCGCGGGCGGCTCACCCGCACGAGCCGCCGAGATCACCCAGCTCTCCACGCGGGTTCTGGCTTCCCGATACTCGGTGGTAAAGGCGCCGACCCCATCCTGGTACGCGCTCCGGAGTTCCTCCCGAAGCTCCCGCACTTCGCTCGTTTGACGCCACAGAAAAAACGCTACCACGCCCGCGATCAGCACGAATACTCCGCCGATCAGCTTCCAAGGAAGTCTCGGCGCGTACTCCGGCTTGCCGGTAGTCGTCACCGGCCGGGCCGGTTTGAGGGACTCTTCGCTCATAACGCTAGAGACAGCGTAAGGCCGCTGCCGCTCGAGGGCTAGGGCGGGCGAATGGGGCGTTTCGCGCAGAAAGTCTGCGACACCGTCGGCAGTGGCTCGTCCTCGGGGCGAATCGGTCATCGAGACCGCCCTTCGAGGAACCAAGATGAAGAATGCAAATCCGACTTACTCCGCTTTGATAAACAAATCGCACCAACTCATGGGGCACCTACTCACGGGGGGCTCGGTCATCGGCATACTCCTAGGGGCCGGGCTCCTTGTGGGAGCGTGTGGCTCGGACAGCCGGCCCGGAGGAAGCGGGGGTGAAGGACGTGCCGCCGGCGACTGCACCGATGGGGCAGACAACGACGGGGACGGTTTGTTCGACTGCAATGACCCGGGATGCACCGGCGCCCCGGCATGTGGAGGCACCCCGGATGGCAGTACCGGCCGCGATGGAAGCACTCCGGACGGTAGCGCCTCATCGAATTTCGAGTGTTGCATCAACGATGTGGGCTATCGCTGCCCCAACTCCGCCGCGCTCAACCAGTGCATCGGCTTCGACATCGACACCTGCCTCGCCGCGTGCAATCCGATGGACTTCGACTGTCCCGCTCGCTGCTTCGATATGGCTGCCAACGCCAACCCAGACCCGTCGGCCTGCACCGCGGACGCCACCGCAACCTGCGAAAGCTCCGGAGTGTGCATCCGCGGCGCCGAGTGCACTCTCAACTCCCAGTGCGACAGCGGAAACTGCACCAACGGCGAGTGTTCCGGCAACAGCGTTGGCCAGAGCTGCACCCTTAACTCCCAGTGTGACAGCGGAAACTGCACCAACGGCGAGTGCTCCGGCAACAGTCGAGGATCGGCCTGTACGCTCAACTCCCAGTGCACGAGCGGAAACTGCACCAACGGCGAATGCCAGTAGCCTCTCCCCAAACGCAAGAACGGCGGCGCTCCCTCGGGAGGCCGCCGCTTTTCGTGGCGAGGGCGTTCGGTCAGCCGCCGGTCTTGTTCACCGCAAAACTGATGTTTGCATAGCCGGCCTGGGCCGCGCTGAACATGACCTTCTTGACCACTCGGTAGTCGACCCCCTGGTCCGCCATGATGATGACGGTTCCCGGGAACGGCTGCCGCGGATGGAGGATGTTCCAGTTCCGCTTGAGGGTTTCCAAATCTTGGACGAGCTGGTCGATCCGGTTGAGCTCCGCCGTCTGGGCGAGCGAGTTGGTGTCGGCCATGCGGCGGCCATCCAGCGCGACCTCACGGCGACCGATCGTAATGATCGGCGCCTCCTCGAGCGTGTCGACGTTCGCCCCGTCGGGAAGCTCGAGGCTGTCACTTTGGGTCTGGTTGACCACCTGCTGTCCCGACGTGGACAGAAGGAAGACGACCAGCACGATCAGGAAGTCGATGAACGGCACAAGGATAATGCTCGTATCGACGCCCTTTCGCCCGCCGCCCGCGACCCGCATCGAAACAAACTTCAGCGGAATGTGGTGGAGAAGGACTCGGCCTGGTTTGTGGATCGGCATAGGTGTCTCAAATCAACGGGTGCAAGAGCCCTACAGCGTGGCGCCGTCCGAAAGCGACATGTCCTGGAAGCCTTCACCCACCACGAGGTCCATCGCCTGAACCACGTCGTTGTACATCACGCCATCTTCGGGAGCGACGATGATGTCCCGCCGGTTGGGTTCGAGCTGCTTCCGCTCCCGAAGCTTGTTTCGAAGCTCCGGCAGATCGTAGGTCCCGCCGTTGGCGGCGATCGTCTGCCGCGTCCCGGTGGTGTCGGCCAGGGTGTAACCCGACTTTTCGATCTTCAGAATCAGCTTCACTCGCTCTTCCGGCGGCGGGGCGTCTTCTGGCGCCGACTGGCCAGGCTGCTGCTGGTTGGCGTTGATGCGCGCCAGCTGCTGCCAGACCGCGGTGGCCAAAAGGAACATGACGCAGCAGAGGAGCAGGTCGATGAAAGGAATCAGCGGAATCTCATGGTCGACGGACTTCTTACCGCCGTTACCCCCGCCAACGCTCATACCACCCATGGGCTACTCCTCCTGCGTTCGAATCAAACGAGCCGGGAACCGACTCACGCCTGCTGAACGCCCTGCAGGTTGACCTTGGAGCGGTTGTTTACGACCAGGTTCATGACCTGAACGGTCGCTCCGTTGATGTCGTCGATGAGCTTCTGGGTCTTGCCGTTGAGCACGGCGAAGCCCATGAGCGCGATGATCGCCGCGGCAAGGCCGAAGGCGGTGCAGTACATCGCCGCGGAAATACCGGCGGCGAGTGCTTCGGCGCGGGTCGACGCATCGGTGCCGGACACCGCGCCGAACGCCTGAATGAGACCCGCCACGGTGCCGAGAAGACCGCAGAGCATCGCGAGGTTCGCGAGGAGAGCAAGGTACGCGGTGCGCGCCTCGATCTTCGGGAGCTCCCGAAGCGCCGCTTCGTCCATCGCCGCCTGAACCTCCGAGTCCGGTCGGTTCACCTTCATGAGACCGGCCTTGACGATCCGCGCGAGCGGCGCGTTGGCCGCCGAGCAGAGCTTGATGGAGCGGCCGATGTCACCGGCGAGGATGCACTTCTGCATCGTGGCCAAGAACACTTCCTTGTTGATGGAAGCCTGATACAGCGCAACCGCGCGCTCGATGATCAGCCCGACCGAGACGACCAACCAGAAAAGGATCGGCCACATCATGATGTCGTGCTGAAGCGCATGCCAAAAACCACCCATTCTCGCTGTCTCCTTTTTCTACGGCCTTTTACTACGCCATGGCCGCTGCGTCGTCTCTATCCGTAGGCTCTGTCTCTATCCGCGGGCTCTGTCTCTATCCGCGCGAGCTCTACCGCGACTCACGCAGCCATCTGATGGACTGCCCGCACTATTCGATCTGGAAATAGTTCGGTTTCAAGCAGAGTTCGTTCCAAAGCAGGTTCAAGCAGTCTTCGGTTTAGAGAGGGATGCCGCTCAAACCGGAATGCCGCTCAAATCGAATATTTCTCAGTAAATCTAACTGGCTACAAGTGTCGGCAAAAAGTTCGGCTGATGATACCGGCGTGTTAGGTGAAGTCAACAATGATCCACCGGGTCCCGCTGGCCCGCCAGCCCGGGTCGTCGCGGTCGGATTAGACCGCGGCAAAGAAGAAAAGTTCCTGGCAAACCGCAGATGACGAGGTCGCGC
>JBCCZL010000120.1:0-19285 GCA_039187775.1 Myxococcota bacterium | reverse complement strand
GAACTTGAACGACGCGGCGACTGGCTTCGAGTGCAGGATCTCTTCGGCCGGTCGGGTTGGATCCCCTCCGCTGCCGCACGCACCCGCTAGCGCGTTTGGTTCGTCGGTCTTCGCGATGCGTTTGGAGCTGAGGCAACAAATTGAGGTTCCTCGAGCGGGCGAACACGTCGGTGCAACTTCTGCCGTCCGGCCGGATTAATATTGACCACACCTCAATTTTCCACACACAGCACCTTTCCACATAACAGTCTAAAAGTATTAGGGTTTCGCATCTTCCCCACCTCACCTGACAGGTCACACCACCCCTCAGGGTGGTTCAGCTTACGGTAGGTTTTTCCTATCGAACCTATCCGGCGAGGAGGTGTGGAAATGAGTGCACGAGTTTTGGGGTTGACAGTGGCGCTTTTGCTCATGGGGGGCTGTGCCGATCAGGGAACGGGGGAGCTAGAAGAGGACGCGGTCGGCTCGACCCAAAGCGAGCTCTTCGGAAGCTTTTGTTATGGAACGAACCGCTATCCGGAGCACGGCGTCTATGACACCACGCTGGTCTACTCGATCGACGAGACGGTCCCGGCGGGCGAAGAGGTCTTCCCTCCGATGGACACTGAGCGCGACACCCTCGCGTATCGAACCACCGCTTATGACTTCTTCCGCGACCGCTACGGAATGAACTTCGACCCGAATGTGGTCGGCGACCAGTTGGTCGTCGATGGCCAAGGCGGTCAAGCGCTGGTGAGCGCGATTCAGACGGGCGCGCCGGGCTCGAGTACACACCAGGTGTACGGGCTCGACGCCCAGCACATCCCGCAGTGGCGTCATCGGCTTCCGATCACCAATACGGCGTTCCGCGACGACGGCTACTTCGTCTTCATCCTCACCGACTTTGTGGCGAACGGAAGCTTCGGCGGGGCGGCAGGGGCCCGGATCCGGGCGGGCGACCTGGTCGTAGCCGGCGAGTACCGCATGTTCGACCACCGCGACCGGCTCCTCGACACGATTCGTTACTTTGCGGACACCCCTTCTACCGTCAATCCGTTCACCGGCGACGCGGCGTCGTCCAACGGGGCGACCTTTGTGAACATCACCTGCCGAGTAGAGAGCGATCTCTTCGGCGAAGGCGTGACCCGTGGTATCGGCGAACAGCGGCCCAACCCGGACGGGAGCCTGACCCTCGACTTCCGGTACCTGATGCGCTTCCCGTCGATTCTCGAGCAACCCGGCGCGAGCTTCTGGGATCGCTGTCGAAACCTTCGACCGCTCCACTGACGATTTCCTCGGGGGTCGGTAGACGAACCGGCCCCCCGTCCGAAACGAGGGACCGGCCTTCGTCCGCTGTGGCGATAATCTTGTGATTCCCCACGCACTGGGATAGCGTCTGGCCAGGGTGGCGGCTCGTTCATACGAAATCGACGCAACCGAAGGACGGATCGCGGTGCGGCTTGTCGGGCCGCTCGATGAATCGCAGACGGCCTCGATCCTCGAAGGAGTGACCGAGGCCCTTTCCAATTTGGAGAACCCGCAGGTCATCTTCGACCTCGACCGGGTCACCGATTCCACCCTGCTTGGACGGGCGAAGCTCATCGAGCTCCAGGAACTGCTCGCGTCCTTTGGCGGCCGCACGGTGTGGATGTCTCGCCGCCCTCGCTTTCGGGGCATGGCCCTCGTGGTCTGCCATGCCGCTCACGATCCCAACGCAAAGGTCGTTTCCACTCCGGAACAGGCGGAACGGTGGTTTCGCTCCACCACCGATCGGATCTTCGACGCCCACAAGCCGGTGGATGCGGGCCTTGCAAAGATTCGAGCGGGTCGAAAGGCCAAGAGGTAGCCATGGGGAGGAAGCACCTCACGAAGCGGCAAAAGCTGTTTCTTGCAGCGTACAATCCGTTCTTCGGAAAGATGCTCGGTTGGCGTCAGGACTCGATCAACGCCGAGTTCACCCGCACCTACGGCGTTGCGGCGCTTCTGAAGTTCGGCAAGACCATTGGCGACGCGCTCGCGTATCTGTCGGAGCGATACGGCGAGGCCGATGCTCAGCACCTCGTCGGATTCGCGGGGTTGATGAACGGGTGCCGCTTCTGCGGAATCGGCCACAATCTGACGGCCAACGTCACCATCTTTCAGGAGTCGGGCACCCTATTTCCCGTCGACGAACTGGAGATTCCTGACCTTCAGCTCCGCCCGGACGAAGAGATCATGGAAGTGTTTCGGAACCGGCTCTCCAATACCCGGTGGTCCAAACTCCTCACGCTGATCGAGCGAATGGAGGAGCTCCGACTGGGATCCCCACGCACCGAATCCGACGACGATACCTACCTCGGCTTGGCCCTCGACCTGTGGGGCTGGAACAACGAGTGCACGATCGAAACGGGGTTCAATATCAACCCGAAGGACGTTCCATCGTTTGCGAAGTTTAATGGGGACCGGGCCCTTTACGAGCGATATCGAGCCGCCCGGGCCGCAAACCACACGGGATGACGCACCGCGGTTCTTCGGGCTCCCCAGGGGTTGATCGAACGGTGAGCCCATCCGAACTCCGCGCAGCGCTGGCCGATGTGTATCGCCCCGACGCCACGTCGGAGCCCTTTGACATTTGGGTAGAGGCCCGAATCGACGCGCTCCCGGCGGAGCTCGAGGGACATGAGCCCGAGGCGTTGCTTCGCTGGGTCCATCGCATGGCCATCGCGACCTATCACGCGGCGATGGCGACGGGTGGGGGAGACAAGTCTGCACTCCAAGTGTTGGAACGCGTTCTCGAGGGCCGCCCCGCCCCCAAGGATGCGCACGGACAGTTTCCCATCGATCTGCACTCGCTCCTTCGTCGCGCCGAGATCGCCTGCCGGTCGATCGGTCCCGAAGGGCGCATCGTTGCGGTGGGAGATGACGACTGCGCCACCGTCGCTCTCGCGGTGCTCGGTTATCGAAACCTCGCCGTGGTCGACATCGACCCGGACCTCCTCGGATTTTTGCAGGATGCGGCAACTGGACTCGGGGGTCAGCTCGAAGTGTTTGAAGTCGACGTCTTAAGCGAACCTCTCCCCTCGCCTCTTCGTCAACGCGCGGACGTGGTGCTGACCGACCCGATTCGCTCGCTCGAACCCTGTCTTCAATTTCTCCTGTTTGGCAAAGCGGCGCTTCGGCCGAGCGGACGGCTGTTGTGGGCCGACCATCCCGACTGGAATCTCGAATATGCGGAGACGCTACGCGCGCTCCGCCAAGCGGGGCTCGAACTCCTCGAGCTCCACGAGAATCTCCATCGTTATCCGCTTCCGACGACCCTCTTCACGCAGCTTGGACAGCACGCCCTCCCTGGCGTGACCGGTGACGAGCTCGAACGTCTCGCTAGGCTAGTTTCGGGCCATAGCCACCTCCACGTGCTCGGGCAGACCTGATATCCTCCGCTCGCCGCAAAGGAGTGGCCGATGTCCGAGCGAGTGTCCAACTACGAAGAGTTCTGGAAGTTCTACCTGTCGGAACACCGCCACCCGCTCTCTCGGCGCCTCCACTTTCTCGGCACCGGTGGCTGGTTCGCGTCGCTCGCGGCAAGCGCTGCCCTCAACCCGATCGGCTTTCCCCTCGCGATGGCAGGCTTCGGTCTGGCCCTCAAGAAAGGTCTCGACCGGGGCGAAAGCGAGAGCCCGTCGCTCAAGCACGTGCTCGTCATGCTGGGCATTCCAAGCCTAGCTTCGCCGGTGGTCTTTCCCGCCGGCGTCATGTTCGCCTACGGCTGTGCCTGGGTCGGGCATTTTCGCGTAGAGCACAATCGTCCCGCCACGTTTAAGTACCCGCTTTGGTCGCTGGTATCGGACTGGAAGATGTGGGCTGAGATGGCGCAGGGCAGGCTTTGGGACGGCGACCCACTAGAGGAACTCGGCCTCGAACTCTCGAACGACGACCCGCCGACACTCCGAGTGGTCACCGATACTGCGGCAGAATGACCCTGGGTCGGTCGCTTCGGCGCGTTCTCCCCTGGGTTGCGCTTGCGCTGCTCACGATGTTCGGGGCCTGTAGCTGTGACGACGAGTGCGTCACTTCGGCGCAGTGCTTGAGCGGCGTGTGCGCAGGGGGGAAATGCGCACCCTTCGAACCACGGCGCGACGCCCAGGTCCGCGACGCTCGAATCCTCGACGCCGCTCTCGATGCCGACGAGACGGATGCGGACACCCGCGATGCGGACGCGATGACCGGTGACGGGTCCTCCGATGCCGATGCGGTGGACGGCGAGCTTGATGGTTCGCTCGATGCGGCCGCTGATGGGTCCTTCGATGCAAATAGTGGCGACGCAGATGCCAGCGACACGGATGCTAGCGACGCCGGCGACCTGCTCGATGGTTCCTCTGACGCGGCAGATGATCGCGACGACGACGCCTGACGGTCTCATCCCTCCGTCGGCGAGTAAGGGTGGGAGTCGAAGTTCGGAGACCGTGTTCCGATGGTCAACTTGAGGCGTCGTTGGCTCGGAAGTTGTGGCCCGCAGCGTTCGCGCGCAAAAACCGATTCAGGTCTTCTCGGACATCGCGAGGAAGTCGAGCATGCGGGTGAGGAAGTTCTCCCGGACGTAACGAGGGTCGGTCTTTCGGTAGTGGGCAAGCGAACCAAGCGTATAGGCGTCGACAAACAGGGCGAGGCAACCACCACAGCGGAATACGAAGGGCCCATCGTCAAGGTACTTCCGCGCTTCCATCGGTGTCTGACAGTCTGGGCAGGCGTAGGGAGGCTGGGCCTGTCCGTCGGTGGTCGGTCCGTACTCACGAAGAAGCTGTTTGGAAAGACCCGCGGGCTCCCCATCAAAATAGTCGATGAACACACCACCGCAGCGATCGCAGGCATCGAGCTGCTTGCCGGAGCTCAGCGGGCGCGGGGTCATCGGACTTTCGCACCCCGGACAGCGCCGAAGCTTCGACCGGTAGCTCACCTGCACACCCTAACTCGAAACGGGAACCGGATCCGAAGGAACTGGCCGCCGCCGATGCAACCGGTCCCCGCGAAAAGACGATCGCCGAGAACCGCTTTCTGCGATGGGGTCGAAACCGCCTCAGCGCGCGGCCAGATCCCCCTCGAGGACCCATCCCCAAGGACCCGGTCGGAGTTCGACCACCTCGACAACGAGCCGCCGGTCCGGTATGCCCCCAGGTTTAATAAAAAACGACCGGATCGGATGGCGCTGAATCCCGGCGGCCACATGCTCGACCCACGCCCGCGCGAATTCGGCCAACAGAGGGACCGGCGGAGCGCACCCTACACCGAAGGCAAGAACAATGAGCAGGAGGCGAATCATCGGAAGCCCGCCCGGAGTGAGCAAGGACCACGCCGGACGAAGAGCCCGCACCGGACTTTCGGAGTCGGGTCGGGACGGGGCGAGAGCTCACCGGGCGGCAGCGGACGGAGTGACCAGCCTCACACCGCGTGGAAGGGGACAGAACTCCTGGTGGTTCGAGACGTCGATACTGTCATGCGGCCACTGATCGTAGGACTTCTCTCGTTTCTCGCGCTTGGGTCTCTCGCGCTTTGGCAGGATGTCCACGCCCAAGGACTCACGGTCCACGAGTGGGGTGTGTGGAAGGCGCGCCGCAATCAAGTGACGCATCTCGCTGACCTCGCGGCGGAGACGCCCCGCTTTGTCAGTCGCACCGGGGTGGCGCCGGCGGTCGTCCCCGACGCCGCAGACCGCCCGATCCGGGTGTCGTACAAGCCGGTGTTGTTCTTCTATACCGACGCTCCGCAGGAAGTGAGCGTCCGAGTCACATTTGTCGGAGGACGGCCGTGGCTCTACCACCCGCCCGCCCGACAAAGCGGGCGGGTTCTCTCATGGACAGGCACCGTCGGGGGGCCCGAAGGAGCGATGGGAGAGCCGCCCGATCCGCACTGGTGGGGCCTCCTTCGCGACGTTGGCGCGGCGAGCTTTCGGTCGCCCGATGGCGGCACCGAGCGATTCATTTTCTACGATGGCCCGGTACGGTTTCGGCGCACCTTTCGGTTTAGCGAACGGGCCGGTGAACTCGTCGCCCGACCATCGCACGGAGAAACCCGGTTCTGGATCCTCGATGGCAACAGCGTCGAGGAGCGTTCGGTGGACCGCCGGGGTCGGAGCGTGGACCGAAACGCCCTCTCTCTGGATTCGCTTCGGACGACCCTCAAACAGGAGATGCTCACCCGAGGGCTCAACGACGCAGAGGCGGAAGCTCTCCTGCAGACCTGGGACCACGAGCTATTTCGCGTCACCTATCGAAGAGCGGTCTATTTCGTTCCGCGACGAAACTACGATCGCATGCTCCCGATTCGAATTCAGCCGCGGCCCGACGAACTCGTCCGCGTCGGCCTCGGAATCGAAGAACTATAAGCGCGAACGATCACAGTGCGCGTAGTTTCGCGTACTTACGGAGCATGGTGAGGCAACAATTCACCTCGTCCCCGATCGTTCGCGTTCGTTGTGGGGGCGCCGTCGACCGGCTCGCTCGCAGATCGCGTCGAACACCTGGTCGGCGATGGGGAGGCCGTGGCCGAGGAAGTTTCTTGGATTGAGCCAAAACTCTTCGAGTGAACGAACCCCTGCCCGCTCGTAGCGGAGCACTTTGATCATCATCTGAAGCTTGTCGGCAGCCTTGACGATCCTCGCTTCAAGGGTGTCGCGCGCCTCTGCTTCGAGCCAGAGCGCGTGGAGCGAGCTCCCGAGGAGTTCTTTTGCGACGACGGCCTCCATCTCATGGAGGGCGCGCGCAAAGCCAGCGGTCTTGCTGGGAAGCGGAATGTCTCCGGTTTGGGCCTCCGTACAGTCGTGGATGAGCGCCATCCGAAGCACCCGCTCGCCATCGATGGTGTGGCCTTCATCGCGCAGCGCATCGACGAGAAGCATGGCGACAGTCGCCACGCCGTGGCTGTGGTCCGCGACCGATTCGGGCGGCCGGACTCCCCGAAGAAGCCATCCGGTCCGGGGCACGTCGGCGAGTGGCTCGAGGGCCTGAGCGATGTCGAGGATCCGTTCGACGTGGTTCACGGGCCCAAGCGTAACCGGTTGTGGTCGGCACCGGCAGGGGGCTCGACCAACGAGATTCGCTGGTATCCTTGGTTCGTGGAGCTGCCGTCCCAGCGTAAGGTCACCGCCAAGGTCTACACCACCGCCGGTTGGATCGCCGGCACGTTCCATGTGCCGGAGGTGGTGCCGTTCCTCGAGTTCCTCGGCGGAGACGAGGACTTCTTTACGCTCACCGACGTCGAGCTTCCTCGCCAAACCTCTCCGCTCCCGTTACTCGCCCTCCAACGTCACTCGACAGCGCTGGTGATCCCGTCGGCGGACGAGGTCGGCCCGGCCCCGGAATCGACGACCGTCCATCAGGTGTCGTGCCTTCTCGACGGAGGCGTCGTGATGGGATCGCTTTATCTTCCCCCCGACCTTCGAGTGAGCGATCAGCTCACGCTCTCCGCTCGCCCCGGTCGAAGGTTTGTGGTGCTTCGCCGCTGCACCGTGGGCCTTGACCAGAGCTTGCCGGGCAAGGCAGGTGTCGAGACGGCGCGGCTCGCGCTCGTGAATGTCGAGCGGGTGGTGGGCGTCGCAGAAATGTAGGCAGACTTCCTCCCGTTCCAAGTGCCCGGTCCTTCCCGCTCGACGGCCAAGCGCTCTTCGGAGTCCAATTTTGCTGTAACCTCCTCGCCACGCGAGCCGTAAGTGAACAGGAAGCCGAGAGGCGGACTCGAACGGAACGAGGGAGGCGGCGTGAGAGTGGTGATCATTGGGAACGGTGTTGCCGGGATGGAGGCAGCGCTTACGGTGCGGAACCGTCAACCAGACTGGGACGTCACAGTCGTCTCGGAGGAGAGCGATAACTTCTTCTCCCGGACCGCCCTCATGTGGGTGTTCTGCGGCCAGATGAGCCACCGGGACATCGAACCCCTCGAGCGCGACGTCTACGAAAACGCCCGTCTCGAGCGAGTCCGCTCTCGCGCGGTCGGCGTCGACGCCAAAGCCAAAGAGGTTCTCCTCGCCGGCGGAAAACGACTCGGCTACGACCGACTGATCATCGCCTGCGGCTCGCGACCGCGACCCGGTCCCTGGAAAAACAGTGGGCTCCGTGGGATCGGTCACTTCGTGACGATGCAGGACCTCGAGTGGTTCGAAGCCGAGGTGCATGGACAGCGCCCGAACCACCGTCCCCCGAATGCCGACGCCCACCTCGACCGGACGACCGATGACTCTCCCTACAAGCCGCGGGAAGTCGCGGCCCAAAAGCGAGGGACCCTCGCCAAACATCCGGTGGTGATCGGTGGCGGTCTCATCGGCATCGAGGCCATTGAAATCGCCGTTGCCGCGAAGCTCCGGCCGCGCTTTCTGATTCGTGAAGAGTGGTTCTGGCCGATGGCCATCGAGAGGCGCGAGTCCACGTGGATCACCGAACGGATGCGACACCACGGTGTCGACGTAAATCTCGAAGAGAACGTCGAGCAGTTCATCGATGACGGCTCGGGAAATGTCAGCAAGGTCAGGACTGACCAAGGCGAATACGACGCGGACGCAGTGGTGATCGCGATCGGCGTCATGCCCAACACCGAGTGGCTGAAGGACTCGGAGGTCGAACTCGATAGCCGTGGAGGCATCGTGGTGGACGCCCACCAGCAGACCAACGTCGAAGGCGTGTACGCGGCCGGCGATTGCGCCGCAGTTCGATGGTTCGATGGCGCGCTTCGCCCCGAGCAGCTCTGGTACACATCGCGCGATCAAGGGCGGATCGCCGCACGCTCCGCTCTTGGAGACGACGCCCGCTACCAGCGCGGCTACTGGTACAACTCTGCTAAGCTCATGGACATCGAGTACACGACCGCAGGCCTCGTCAACATGAACGTCGAGGGGGAAAAGAACTGGTTTTACGAAGAGACCGGTGCGGTGCGAAGCACGACTCGGATCACCCTTGCGCCGGGACCGGACGGGGATCGGGTGGTCGGGTTCAATCTTCTCGGACGCCGCTGGGACCACGAGGTTCTCATTCAGTGGATCGCGGAGCGACGAAGTCTCCACTACGTGCTCAAGCACCTTCGGAGGGCGAGCTTCGACACCGAGTTCGTCCCTTCGCTCCAGATTCCGAAGGCTGCCTGGAAGACACCACTTGAAGGACCGGCCCCGAGCAAGATCGATCCCCCCGCCGCTTATCCTTATCGCTGAAAGGCCATTGCATGTACGCCCAGGGACAGAACGGACTCCTCTCCACTTACCGCGAAGGCTGGCGAAACCGAAACCCACTAGGGATCGCGATCTCGCTCGCGCTCATCCTTTTCTATCTAATCCTCTACTTTGAGACCAACCTCGGCATCACTTGGCTCACGGACCTCGCGATCGCGATGAAGCTCGGAGGGGCCGCCTACGAGAACGACGGCCAGACCTGGTCTGCGAAATGGTACCTCTACGGGTTCCTGTACTGCATCGCGATGGTCGGTGGCGGCATCTACTACCTTCGACGCCACGGCAACAGCCGCTACAACAAGTTTCGGATCGCGGTGAACATCTTCGTCCAGATCCTCATGGGCTTCACCCTTCCGTTCGTGATGCCCTTCTTCGGCGGGAAGGAGTTCTACTTCTCCTACTTCTGGCCGCTCAAGTTCGACTACTTCTATCCGCAGACGCTAGCGGACGCTCCGCTCTATCTTGCGATCTATACCCTGGCGGGCTCGATCCTCGCGGTCCCGATCCTGGCCGTGTTCTTCGGCAAGCGCTGGTACTGCTCCTGGGTGTGCGGCTGCGGGGGTCTCGCGAACACCTTCGGCGACCCGTGGCGCCACCTGACGAGCAAGAGCACCGGCGCGTGGCGCTTTGAGCAGATCACCGTGCACTCAGTGATGTTCATCGCGCTCGTCGCCACCGCGCTCATCGGCATCGACTACATCATCGGCGATAACGAGAGCACGTTTCATATCATCGTGTCGGGCAAGGAATGGGACGACTTCTCGGTGAAGTACATGTACGGACTCGTCGTTGGCTCGATCCTCGCCGGAGTCGTCGGCACCGGTTTCTACCCGCTCTTTGGTCCGCGGGTGTGGTGTCGAAACTTCTGCCCGATGGCGGCGCTCCTCGGTTGGTTTCAAAAGCTCGGCCGCTTCCGCATCCGGGTCAAGCCCGACATGTGCATCTCCTGCGGCAACTGCAGCACCTACTGCGAAATGGGCATCGACGTCCGCGCCTACGCACAGAACAACGAGAGCTTCACGCGAGCGGCGTGCGTCGGCTGCGGCATGTGCGCGCACATGTGTCCTCGAGGCGTGCTCAAGCTGGAGAACGGCTGGAAGCTCCAGGACGACAAGAAGCGGCAGCACCTCCCCGTTGTGAACTTCTGAGACCTTCGGAGGTGTGGAGTGGAGTGGAGTGGAGTGGAGTGGAGTGGAGTGGAGTGGAGCGGCGCTACGCTGCTTCGCCGGTCTGAACTTTCCACAGAGCGGCGTAGATACCCTCTCGTTTGAGGAGCTCTTCGTGATGGCCGACCTCGGTGACCTGGCCCTCATCGAGAACGTAGATCCGGGCCGCGCCTCGTACCGTGGAGAGCCGGTGAGCGATCACGATGGTGGTTCGGCCCTTGGCGATCGCCGCCATGGATCGCTGAATCGCCGCCTCGGTCTCGTTGTCCACCGAACTCGTCGCTTCGTCGAGGATGAGGATCGGCGGGTCCTTGAGCACCGCCCGGGCGATCGACACTCGCTGACGCTGGCCGCCGCTGAGCTTCTGGCCCCGCTCGCCCACCACCGTGTCGTAGCCATCGGGGAGCGCGGCGATAAAGTCGTGGGCTTCGGCGGCTTTCGCGGCGCGGACGATCGCCGCTTCGTCGGCGTCGGGGGAGCCGTAAGCGATGTTCTCTCGGACGGTTCCGTGAAAAAGGAACACGTCTTGGCTCACGAGGCCGATACCTCCGCGAAGGTCTTCGAGTCGGACCGTGCGAACGTCTTCGCCGCCCACGCGCACGGCTCCCGCATCCGGATCGTAGAACCGGAGGAGGAGCTTCACGATGGTGCTCTTGCCCGAACCGGTGGCTCCGACGATGGCCGTGGTTTCGCCCGCCGCAAACCGGAGCGTGAGTCCGCTGAGCACCGGTGTCCCATCCTGGTAAGAAAACGAGACCCCGTCGAATGCCACGTCCCCCCGGAGTGCCTCTTCGGAGAGCGCCACCTCTCCCGACACGATCTGGGGCTCGGTATCCAGGAGATTGAGGACCCGCGCCGTCGAGGCCATCGCCCGCTGATAGAGATCGACGGTGGTTCCGAGCCGAGTGAGCGGCCAAAGTAGTCGTTGAGTCATGAACACGAGCACGCCGTACGCGCCCACCGCGAGTCGGCCGTCCTGCGTGAGGTAGCCGCCGTAAACCAGCGTGGCGGTGAACCCCACCACGATCGCCATCCGAATCAGCGGTGAGAACGCGGAGCTGAGCCGAATCGCGGTTCGGTTGCTCGCCCGGTAGGCGTCGCTTTCCTTTTCGACTCGGGCGACTTCAAACTCTTCGGTGGCAAAGCTCTTGATCGTCGCGATGCCGGTGAGGCTGTTCGACAGCTGGGCGTTGAGGTCCGACACCCTCTCACGAACGTCCTGATAGCGCGGAGCGATCCGGCGCTGGAAATAGAACGAACCCCAGAGAATCAACGGAATCGGAAGAAACGCAAACGCTGCGATCGTCGGTTCGAGCCCAAAGAACCCGATCCCCACCAGAACTACGGTGGTCCCCACCTGGAGAATCTCGTTGGCGCCGCCGTCGAGAAATCGCTCGAGCTGGTTGATGTCATCATTGAGGACCGCCATCAGTCCGCCGGTGCTCCGATCCTCAAAGTACTGGAGCTCGAGCTTCTGCACGTGCGCGTAAGCGTCGACGCGGAGTTCGTGCTGCAGCGTCTGCGCGAGGTTGCGCCAGAATATCTTTTGGCCGTACTCGAACGCGGATTCGAGCCCCCAGATGATGACCGTAGCGATCGCGAGGACGGTGAGCTGGTTCATCAGCCCGTCGACGCCCAGGCCGGCGAGAAGCGATTCGTCCCGTTCGACAACGACGTCGATGGCCGCGCCGATGAGCACCGGCGGCGCAAGGTCAAACGCCTTGTTGAGGAGCGACGAAAGCGTCGCGAATACGACGGTTCGGCGATGTTTTCGGGCGTACGACGAGAGGCGTGAGAGTGGGTGCCGGGGCACCGCTGTAGCCTACCCGCAAAATCCGTCGACCGCAGAACCGATGCGGCGATCGTCAGCAAACCTCACACCGCTCGTGGGTGTTTGAGAGCCCCCAAGATGGCCCCGCCCATCGCTAAAACAGCGTGTACACAAACGGAGCCACGTAGCTGATGCCCTGAGTCGCGAGAAGGAGAACGCCCGACGCAAGGAGCACTAGGAGAAGCGGAAGCAAAAAGAACCGCTGCCGATGGGTGAAGTGGAGCACCAAGTCGAGGATCGTCCGGAGCCGAGATAGCCTCATCGCTTCCTCCGAATCATGACATCTTCTACGAGCAACGCATCGAAGGGGCGGCTCAGGAACGTGGCGAGGGCGGCGGGCCCATCGGCGGCGATCGGCTCGCCCGGCCCATTGAGCGACGTATTGAGGAGCACCGGCGGAAGGCCCGCGCGGTGTCGCGCTTCGAGAATCGCATGGAGGACCGGGGCGCTATTCTCGGTCGTGGTCTGAACTCGCGCGCTCCCATCGACGTGAGTCGTCGCCGCCGCCACCGCCTTTCCTCGCTCGGTCACTTCGCACACCGTGGTCATGAAACGCGTCAGGTCGTTCGGCGCCCCCGTGTAGTAGGCGGCAGCCTCGTCGGCAATCGTCGCGGGCGCGAACGGCCGAAATGGCTCGCGACCTTTGACGCGACGATTGATTCGCTCTCGGGTGTCGATCGTCGTCGGATCCGCGAGGAGGGACCGAAAACCACGCGCCCGGGGACCCCACTCGCCCCGGCCGGTGCAAAGGCCGACGATGTCCCCCCGCTCGATCGACGCGTTCGCTTCGAAAATGGGATCGCTGACCGTGCGTACGTCGAGGCCAAGCTCCTCGGCGAGGCCTTTTGTGCGCGCGGCGGCCGCAGGGAGGCCAAGGTCGGGCGAGGCGAGCGCCGCGGGAAGGGGATCCCCGTGCGCGATGGCGCCCGCGATCGCGGCTCCGAGCGCTCCGCCCGCGTCGCCCGCGGCGGGTTGGACGTACATCCGGTCGAAGCCGGCCTCTTGGAGAACGCGTCGGTTCGCCACCGCGTTCAGCGCCACCCCCCCGGCGAGGCAAAGTGCCGATGCTTGGGTGAGGGACCGAGCTCGCTTCGCGAGGCCCACCACCGCGTCCTCCAGCCGCGTCTGAAGGCTTCGCGCAATGTCCGCGTAGCGCTGGTCCGCCGGGTCTTCGAGGTCCCACGCGCGTCCCGGGCGACGCGCCGGGCCGAGAAGCTCGGTGAGCTTCGTGCCGTAGGCGCGCGTCGGATCGGCGAACGAATCGAAAAACGGAAGATTGAGCTCGAAGGACCCGTCGTCAAAGAGGCGAAGCAACGTCGAAAACTCCTCGGCAAACCGATCGGTTCCGTACGCGGCAAGACCCATCACTTTGTATTCGCCCTCATTGACCTCAAACCCGAGATACGCGGTAAGCGCGGCGTAGAAGAGCCCCAGCGAATGAGGAAAGGCCACGGCGAGCCGCTCCTCGAGCACATCGTTTTGTCCGTGCCAAATCGCGGTGGTCGTCTCCTCCCCTACTCCGTCCACCGTGAGGACCGCCGCTTCTCGGTACGGGGCGGTAAAGAACGCCGCCGCGGCGTGGCTATGGTGGTGATGAACCGTCTCGACCTTCCGTCGATCGATTCCGGTGGCCTCGCTGATTCGGTCGAGGACCCAGATCTTCTCGGAGAGCTGCTGGGCCATCGCACGGGGAAACTGCCGATACGACCGGGGAAACGTTCGAAGCGCGGAGACGAGCACTCGCTCCAGCTTGGCGTACGGGTTCTCGTAGAACACCGCGCAGTCGAGATCCGGACCTTCCAGGTTTCCGAGAGCGAGGCACTCGGCGATCGCACGGCGAGGAAACGACGGATCGTGCTTGCGGCCGGATAGCCGCTCCTCTTGAACCGCCGCCACGATCTCGCCGTCGATGACGAGCGCCGCCGCGGCATCGTGGTAATGGGCGGAGACCCCGAGCGCCGCGACCATCAGCGACCAGGATCTCGCGCGTGGAGACCCCGTCGGACCGGGCGGAGGGCCCACACCCAGAGCGTCAGCGGGAAGGACACGAGGTAGAGCACGAGCATCGACGCCCAGTAGAACGCCTGGGCGGGGGGCCTTCCAAGGCGCCGAAACCGGTCCCACCACTCGTAGCGCGCGACCCTTCGGAGAGCCTTCTTTGCCGCCGCCTCCGAGCCGGCGAGTTCGACCAGGAGTTGTCGGGCGTAGTGCTCGTGCCGTCGCTCGTCGACGAGGATCGTCTCAAAGAGCGCGGCGGTCTTTCGATCTCCCGCATCGCGGAAATGGTCGCGGTGAACTTCGAACTGACGGCGGCCTCGCCGCTCTCCTCGATGCACGAACGCGAGGAAGCCCACTTCGCCGAGTCGTTCAAAGAGCTCCGCTGCATCGGCGCGAATCATCGGCGGCGCAAGCGCGGCGTCTCCGGTCATCTCGCGGAGCAGCTCGGTACCGCGCCGGGCGAACATTCGTTCGTGGCGCTGCTCATCGTCCGCATGGCGCAGGTAGCGGGCCGCCCGAGCGACGCTCGGCGTAAGCTGAGCGGCGAGTCGAAGGTCGAGCATGCTTCCTCGCTCCGCGCGAGCGAACGCGAAGAGACGCCGCGCGCGTCGGCCTCGAAGGCGCCAGCTCAAGGTGACGACCGGGCGAAAGACCGTCATGGTCGGCAGATGTGGGCACCCTGCCAGGAAACGCAGGTGCCCTCGGCGCAGGGGTTTGCTGCGTCGCAAAGGGCGAAGCACTGACCCGTGGCGCCCGCGTTCGCGCTCCCTTCGGGGCAGGGGGGCGACGCCAGGGGATCGCCCTGTACGCAGCGCAACAGGTCGAGGCAGTTATCGCGGTACGCGTTCATGCATTCCGTAGTCGGGGCGCCGAAAAGATTCACGCAAGTCGAGCGGCATTCACCAGTGGGCCAGCCTTCCTCCTCGACGCATTCGGCTTCGCCGAGGACCTCGACGTGGCAGGCGCAGAGCCGAGCCGCATCATCGCTGACGTCGAGGGTCGGCTGCTCGGGGTCGCGCGCGTCCTCGAAGAACATCGCTTCCTCTTCATTCTGCCGCCGAAGGACGAGGCGCTGGGTTCGGTCGACCCAATGAAAATCTGCGGTCACCTCATCGCCGGGAAGGAGCGGGGCGATGAGGGTGGTCGCCTCCTCGGTGGTCACGATGGATGCTTCGCCGCGGCCGCCGCTCAGGAGCTCGGCCCCCGTGGGAACGTTGCGGCGGCCCTGCTTGATGCATGAGATCCGCATCCATTCCCGAAACCGAATCGTCTGACAGCCGGCCCGGCTCGACCCGCGGACGATCGCTTCGGGCGTGCGAAGCCAGTCGTCGGCGCTCGGCACGCGAGAACGGCCGTCGGGCAGCCCGCCATCGGGAACCCGGAGCGGAGGCGGGGCGCGGAGCGCGGTGTCGATGGCTTCCGCCGCCGCGCGATGGCCCTTGGCGGTCAGGTGAATATCGCCCCGAAGAAATGCTCCGGGTTCGGCTGCGGCGAGGGCGTCGGTGAGATCGACCCCGCGCGCGCCGAGGCGCTCGGCGGTGTGAACGAGGTCGGTCAGCAACACGCGGGTTTCGGCCATCTCGGGTGGATCGTCGACCCCGTACTTTTCCCACTCGTCGGAACTCACCTGAACATCCAACGGAAGCGCCACCACGAGGAGCTCGGCCTCGTGCTGGTCGCAGAGCGCTTTGAGCTCGCGTAGACGCGGCGCGAGAACCGAAGGGACGAAACGTCGCTGGAGCGGCTGCGCGCGAAGCGCCTCGCGCTGGTCTTCGAGCTCGGCACGGCGCGCGAGGAGCGCTTCGACTCCCCCTCCTTCGCGGGACGCAGCCCGCTGGCGAAGGATCGAGTTCCGAAGCCGAACCCCCTGACGAATGATCCGTGCGGTGAGGGCGATCTCGCGACCTTCCTCGACATCGGCGTTGCCCACGATGTCTCCCGGCGTGCCGCGTGCGGCGAGCAGCCGGAGCTCCCGGTCCGGGTCCCAGGCGGCATCGTGGGAAAACACCTCACGGTCGATCTGATCTTCGATCCCCCCGAGGACGATGCCGAGCTTGGCGCGGCGGGTCCGGAGATCGCGGGACTGGGCCACGAGATCGTCATCCGCCGCCTGATGATCCTGGGCCGCGGCCTGGCTGGTGCTGAGAAGATCTGTCCAGGTCCCCTCGGACTCGAAGCCCCGGTCGTCGAGCACCGGCCCCTGCTCATAGAGAAAGCGACGGAGCGCGTAAAACGCATGCGACTTCCGGAAGAGGAGTTCCCGCCCTGGAAAATCCAGATAGCTCTCAGGAGCGGTCTCGGAGCGGACCGCCCAGCCGTCCCACACCGTGTGGCGCTCCCGATTCGGACGGTCGGTTTCGAACCAGTCGTTCGCCATGTTGAGCACGTACACCACGGTGGTGGGGTGACGGCTCTCGAGCATCTCTTTAACCACCGCGTTGTATTCGAGCGGACCGTAGGTTGGCACTCCACCATTGATCACCGGGCGGCCGGTGAGCTCGGCGAGCTGCGCAGAAAAAGTCTCCTGCTCTTCCACGCCGAGGCCAAACACCTGCGAATCGCCGACGGTGAGAATTTCGTTGGCTCGGGGAGAGGGATGGTCGGCTCCCCGGTACCCCTGGGCATTGACCCGAATGTCGGTCACCGGGTTGTCCTGGAAGTTGAGGCGCATCGTGGCCCCGGGTTCGAGACGGACGCCAAGCTCCGCATCGGGGACGTAGAAGTTGACGTGCGGAAATCCACCATCGTCGCGGAACCAGAACGCTGCCTCGGCAATGATCAAGCCAACGAGGAGGCCGAACACCACGGCCAGACTACGCTTCCACCACCGCCCCTTCTTGGGCACGGTCTTGGGCACGGTCTTTGGCGCCGTTTCGTTCTCACTCATGAGTCCCCCGGAAGCTCGACCCAGACCAGCGCCTGGGTCTCGGTTGTGCCATCGCCAAGCTGGCCGTAGTTGTTCATGCCCCAGCAGCCGATCTGGCCGGCCTCGGTGCGGGCGCAGCTGTGAGTCATGCCCATCGCCACCTCCACCACTCCGGCAAGTCCCGGGACTTGTTCAGGAAGCCCGAACACTGCGGCGCCTGCCTGACCCCGCGCCGATTCGAGACTCTCCCGCCAGCAGTGGACGGCTCCTTCGCCATCGACGGCGCATACCTCAAAGATGCCGACGGCGACGCTTCGAAGTCCCGCCAGTGGCGCATCGGAGTCGTGGGGAAGCGTGACGGGTTCGGTGCCCACGGGTTTCCGATCGACCCCGAGGCGGCCCACCCCGAAGCTCCCCCAACAGCTTACGGTGTCGTTCCCATGGACCGCACATGCAAGGGTGCCTGCATAGTGCGCGTCGATATCCACCGCGTCGGTGAGTCCGGTAACAGGTTCCGGGCGCCAGTGCGGATCCTCGCCTCCGTCTCCGAGCTGGCCGTCGTAGTTCGCACCGAAACATTTCACTTCGCCACCGCTCCTTGCACAGGTGAAGTTTAGTCCCACCGCCACTTCTTCGACGCCTTCGAGGCCGTCCACAGTGTTCGAACGCGGTGGATAGTACCGGTCGGCGAGCCCGCGCTGTCGCTCCTGATTGGAGCCAGCGCAGCGAACAAGACCATTGTTTAGGCCACAGTTGTGATGCCCGCCGACGACGAACTCCTCGAAGTCGCTCACGCGGTTGTACCCGATCGGAGGGGTTCCTACGCGAGGGCCGAAGTCCTGGCACCCGACGTAGCCCGGCTCGAAGGCAACGCACAAGCTCCTTCGATTGGCGCGGATTCGCCGAACATTTTCGTTTCGGCCCACTCGAAACGGCGGTCGAAGCGCAACGCTCTCCGCTCCGATGTCCGCGTCGATCCGGGACCCCCAGCAGTACACGCGGCCTCCGGCCAGGGCACATGAGCTGAACAAGCTTGCCGTGACGTCCGTAGCAGGAGTGATCACCGCGGGCGGCGACGGCAGGGCCTCGGGGGACGGCGCGACTTCGGCGGGGGTAGGCTCGGCCTCGCCCGACCCCTCGGGAGGTGGACCGAGCTCGACGGTGCTGCAGCCGGCGATGCTGCCGCCGGCGGTGGCGCCGATCGCCAAAAGGGCCGGGAGCATCGGTAGCGCTTGATAATGCAGGGGTTTTCGCCGTTTCATGAGGGAACGCGGCTCCTCGGTGGAGGAAACTCGGCCCCCGCCCCGAAAGGTGCGGCGAGCGAGCCATGGAAGATCAGCAGAGTTTGCCATGGTCGCTATACTCGTGAAAATGAGCGTGGACCCATTCGACGACGAAGAGCCGACGCAGCTCTCTCCCCGCTCGGAGCTCGGAGCGCTCATCGACCCTGGCGATGGCCCACTGCGGCCAGCGAGCGTGCCAACCGGAAATGCCCCGTCGGTCCCTCCGCCGCTCCCGCCGGCTCGTGGACCGGTCGGGCTGGTGCCTCCACCCCCCCCGCGCGCCGGTCCGCCGTCGTCGCGGCCCCCCGAAACCGCACCTCGAAGAGCGCCGGTGCCTCGTGGTTCGGGAGCCCCCCCGCCGCCGGCCGCGCCGCCGCCCTCCGCACCACCGCCATCCGCGCTTGCTTCTGCATCCCCCGGCGCCGGCTCCGGGCCGAGCGGGGAGATCGATTCCTTTCTCGCGGGCCTTGCGCGCCAGTTTGATTCCACCGCAGGTTCCACCCCCGCCCCTTCCAACGCTTTGCCACCGCCGATGGATTCCCCTCCGTCGGCAGGCCCACCCCGCGATGCCGATCTCGCCGCGTGGACCGAACCGGTCAGTCGCAAGAACAAAGCCGCCGGGCCTCCGCCCCCCGCCGCGTCCACGATGCCTCCGAAAGGCCCATCCGCACCACCGGCTCCCGTCGGAGTTGCCTCTCCGATCGGTTCGACGGCACCTCCTCCACCCGATGCAGACACCGACTCGGTGGTCACTTCGAACTCGGTTCCGTCGTCGGTTACGTCGGCGGAGGACGACTTCGAGCCCGCCCTGTACACCCAGCCTGGAGGACCCCCGCCCGCCTCGCTTCCCCGGCGTCAGCGCTCGGTGCCCACGCAGCTGACCTCGGTGCGGGTCGACCGAGGAAGTCGATCCCCCTGGGACTACGTGATTCTGGGCTCCGCGATGATCGCTTCGGGACTTCTCGGGGCGGCGAT